>CAZJMY010000042.1:0-8864 GCA_964546845.1 uncultured Myxococcales bacterium
GATCTCGCCGGCCAGCCGCTGGTTGAAGGCGCGAATCTGCGCGTCCGCTTGCGACAGCCGTTCCAGCATGCGGTTGAAACCTTGCGACAGCCGCCCGACTTCGTCCAGCGTGTCGACGGGGATCCGGCGCGACAGGTCGCCCCCCTCGACGTCGCGCATGGCGGCCGCCAGCACCTCCAGCGGCTTGCCGATCACCCGCTGCGTGATGAGGCCCGACACCAGCGTCAACCCGATCACGAACACCACCGCGAACACGATCGAGATCTGCTCTTCCGTCTTCAACATCGCTTCCACGGGACCCAGCGTCCAACGCATGTCCAGCGTCGCCTTCCACGGTCCCTGCAGGTCGACGGGCAGCTCGATCGGCTCCTCGACCGACTCGCCCGCGTTCTGCTGGCGCGTGAACCCCAGCGGCTGCCGCACGAACGGCGCGAATCGCGTGATCTCGGGGCGGTCTCCACGCGGCGCGACGATGCGGCTCGAAGGGGTCGACGCCTCGCGATAGACGTACAGGTCCAGGCGCACGATGCGCGTGTGCCGGTTCAGGTACCCGAGCAGCTTCTCTTCCAGGTCGCGGTCGTCCGCGTCCGGCGGGACGCTCTTCAAGTCCTCGACGATGTCGTGGGCCAGCTCCTCGGCGCTGGTCTGCGCGTCCTTGATGATCCGGTTGCGCGTCAAAAACATGCGCCCCCAGGACGCCACGCCCACCGTGACGGCGACGCTGACCGCGATCAGCCAGATTTTGGTCCGGATCGTCACCGGTCCGGTAATCTACCTCTTAATTCATGCCGGAACTCGCCGCGCCCGAAGCCTTTTTGTTCGATCTCGACGGAACGCTGGTCGACAGCGAGCGGGAGAACGTCGAGTCGGTGGTGCTGGCGCTGCGCCGGTACGGGGCCGAGATGACCGACGAAGAGCGCGGCTTCGTCATCGGTCACTCGTGGAACGAGATCTACGCCATGGTGGCGCGCAACCACGCCCTGTCGGTCCCGATGCGCGAGCTCATCGACGCGGCCGTGAACGAAAAGGACGCCATCCTGGCGAAGAGCGGGCACCGGGCGCTTCCCGGCGCGGTCGACCTGGTCCGCCGTCTCTCGAGGCGTTCAAAGCTGGCCGTGGTCTCGGGCGCCAGCGGCAAGGAGGTGCGCGACGCGCTGTCCGGCATCGGCGTCCGCGACCTGTTCCCGGTCATCGTGGCCGCCGAGGATTACGCGCACGGCAAGCCCTCGCCCGAGCCCTACCTGAAGGGGCTGGCGGCCGTGGGCGCGGCACCCGGGCGGACCCTGGTCATCGAGGACGCGACTCCCGGGATCCAGGCCGCGCGGGCGGCGGGGCTGCGGGTGATCGGGGTGCGGGCGGGCAATTTCGCGGGGTACGACCTGGGCGCGGCCGACGTCGTCGTCGACACCCTGGTCGAGGTGACCGACGACCTGTGCGCCCGGCTCATCAGCTGAGCGCCAGATACGCCAACGGCCCATTCGGTGGTAAAATCAGGTGGTTGTTCGACCACCTTCCCCCCGAGATCACGATCTACGAGGTCGGACCGCGCGACGGGCTGCAGAACGAGTCCCGCATGGTCCCGACCGAGGACAAGATCCGTCTGATCGACGCGCTGTCCGAGACGGGGCTGCGGGCCATCGAGATCACCAGCTTCGTGAACCCGAAGTGGATCCCGCAGCTGGCCGACGGTGGCGAGGTGGCGCGGCGCATCCAGCGCAAGCCAGGCGTCGCCTATTCGGCGCTGGTCCCCAACAAGCAGGGGCTGGATGCGGCGATGGCCGCGGGCATGCGCGAGGTGGCGGTGTTCATGTCCGCCTCGGAGACGCACAACAAGAAGAACGTCAACAAGACCATCGCCGGGACGCTGGCCGCTTTCCGCGACACGGTCCCGCCCGCGCTGGCGGCCGGGCTGAAGGTGCGCGCCTACGTGTCGACGGTCTACGGCTGCCCGTACGAGGGGGCGGTCGATCCGGCCAAGGCTCTCGAGCTTTGCCGGGCCCTGAAAGAGCTGGGCTGCTACCAGGTGTCGCTGGGCGACACGATCGGCGTGGCGACGCCGCGCCAGGTGCGTGACGTGCTGGGGCGCGTGCTGGCCGAGATCCCGGCGCCGGAGGTGGCGGTGCATTTCCACGACACGCGCGGGACGGCGTTGGCGAACATCCTGGTCGCCGTCGAGATGGGCATCACCACCGTCGACTCCGCGCTGGGCGGCCTGGGCGGCTGCCCCTACGCGCCCGGCGCGTCCGGCAACGTGTCGACCGAGGACGTGGTCTACATGCTCGAGGGAATGGGCGTCCGCACGGGCATCGACCTCGACAAGCTGGTCGACGCCGGCCGCCTGGCCTCGACGTTCGTGGGCCACGAAGTCCCGTCCAAGTACTACCGCGCCGCCATCGGCGCCCGCTCCCGCAGCTCGGCCGGCTGACAGCCACGCAACCGGGCTGGCCGCCGGGCCGATAAAGGGGCATCCCGATGCCCAGCTCAGGCCAGCTCGAGTTCTACCCAGGCGTTCACGTCATGATCTGGGTCGTCGACGGCAAGCCGGCGCTGTGGGTGCAGGCATGGGGCGGCTCCGACCCGATCCCCGGGTGGGACGACGGCCGGATGAAGCCGAGAAAGACGACGCCCGGGCGGTACCTCATCTACTCGCACCGGCCGTACGTCACGCGGACGTGGGACTACTCGAAAATCGCTTGGGGCACTCCGCTCACGGTTCAACACACCGGGGCCGAGGCGGCGCTCGTCATGTACGAGACCGGAAACGTGCATGCTCGTTGGCGGCCGGTGCGAGATGCCATTCCCGACGTAACGACGGCGGACATCCAGCGCGAGTACGAGCGTCTATATGGCAGGACTGGCCTTTACGACCCGGACGGCGACCGCATTCCGGATCGGTGGGTCTTCAATGACTTCGGACCTTGGGCGGTACGCTACTTCGCGGACAAGAATCACGACGGTCGACTCGACGGCCGTGAGCGGCTCTCCGGGGAGATGATCCACACCACGCCCGAAGACGAGGCCCGGAATGTCAGGGGAGAACGTGTCCATCTCGCCGAGTCGCATGGGTGCATCCACGTCAGCCCGCGCGGCCGTGACAAGCTGCTGGCGGTGGGCGCGTTTCAACCGGGGACGGAGCTGATCATTCACACGTACCAAGAAAATCTGCCGGAGGGGTGGCGGCCGTGAATACAAGTTCGACTCTGTGGGCGGTCGCGGTGCTGGTGGCGACCCAGGCGACAACCAGCGCTCTCGCTGCGCGCAGCGCCGAACGCGTCCAGCGCCATCCGATTGAGGGCCCCGGCGAGTTGCTCGCACTGGCGGGCGGACGTCTCTTGGTTTGGGACGAGAGGGGCGGCGCGCACTTCAGGAGCTCGGACGGGACGTGGCGCGATCGAGCTCAGCTGCCGTTCGAGCACGTCTGGCAGGTCGTTGCTGACGGAGAAGGCTTCCTGGCCTCTGGCTCGGGGCGAGGTGACGTGCATCTCGTTATTCTTTTCGGCGCCCAGGGCGACGAAATACGAAGGTGGCAACCGTCAGAGGTTGGGTGGGGGCTGCTCGTCCAGGGCACCCGGCGCTGGTACGTCGAACCGGCCGGGCTCGTCGAGCTGTTACCCGACGGACGGCTCGGCCCGATCGAGCCCGTCCCGGACAGCCCCGCGGCTCGTCGCGGCCTACAGCCGGATGTGTTCCAGCACGATGGCCGCAGGCTCGTCTGCTACTCGGCTGACCTGTCAATGGAGCACAACGCTCCAGCCAGCTGTCGGGAGGCTCACAACACGGGCTGGATCCTCGGCAAAGCGCATGCGGGGGAGTTGTTCAGTTGTGGACGGTGGGTGATCGCGCGCGTGGGCCGCGATCAGAAGTCGCTGGCGGTTTGGACGTTTGACGGCGCGGTCGCGGGGCGACGAAGGTACCCGGCGTCGCCGGTATTCGCCTGCTCGGAATCCGACGCGTTGGTCATCGGTGCGGGCGGGGTCGTGGAGTTGGCGGCGTTGCCGGCACTGACCCGGCAATGGACGCACCGAGTGGGTCGGGGCAACGTGGTGCAGGTCGCGGCCCCGAAAGGCGCGGTGGCGTACGGGACGGATAAGTCCAGCGACGTCGTCGTCGTCGCCCGTTGACCGCATCCCGCGCGGATCTGCTACCGTCTTGGCGCATGGAGACTGGTCCGGACGCGGCGCCTCTGGTCGTCGATCGGCGGCGGCAGGCGGTGTTCGTGACGTTGAACCGGCCGGACGCGGCGAACGCGCTGTCGCGGCAGCTGGTCGCGACGCTGACGAATCTGTGCGCCGAGCTGGCGCGCGAGATCGCGGCGGGCGGCGACATCCGCGCATTGGTGCTGACCGGCGCGGGGCCGCGCGCGTTCTCGGCGGGCGCGGACCTGAAGGAACGGCGCGGCTGGACGCTGGACGACACGCGCGCCTTCCTGGGGGAGATCAACGCGCTCATGAACGCGGTCGACGCGTTTCCGCGGCCGACGGTGGCGGCCATCAACGGCAGCGCCTTCGGCGGCGGGTTCGAGCTGGCGCTGGCGTGCGACATCCGGATCGCCGCCGAGACCGCCGAGATGGGGCTCACCGAGGTGCGGCTGGGGATCATCCCGGGCGCGGGTGGCACCCAGCGGTTGACGCGCGTCGCCGGGGTGGCGGCCGCGAAGGAGCTGACGCTGACCGGCCGCCGCATCGGCGCGGCGCGGGCGCGCGAGTTGGGCATCGTCTCCGAGGTGGTGCCGCCCGCGGAACTTCCGGCGGCGGCCGCGCGGTGGGCGGCGGAGATCTCGGGCGCAGCGCCCCTGGCGCTCACCGCGGCCAAGCGGGCCATCGACGAGGGGGCGGCGCTGCCGCTGCACGACGCGCTGGCCGTCGAGCGGGCCCGCTATGAAGAGGTGCTGGTCACCGAGGATCGCAACGAAGGGCTGACCGCATTCGCGGAGAAGCGCCCGCCGGTTTACAAGGGACGGTAGAGAGATCATGTCAGGACCAAAGCAGGATCCCGCTGGCGGGCCCCCGGTCACGCCCACGCGGACCGACGAATTCAGCGCGCTGGCCGCCAAGATCAAGAAGGGCGGCGCGCCCAAGTACCACGACGCCAACGCGGCCGCCGGCAAGCTGTTCTGCCGCGAGCGCATCGCGCTGCTCTGTGACCCGGACTCGGCGGACGGCAAGGGCTTCGTCGAGGACGGCCTCTACGCCAACGCGACTGCGCCCGACCTGCCGGCCGACGGCGTGGTGACGGGCATCGGGCGCGTCCACGGCCGCCCGGTGGCCATCATGGCCAACGACTCGACGGTCAAGGCGGGCTCGTGGGGGGCGCGCACCGTCGAGAAGATCATCCGCATCCAGGAGACCGCCGGCCGGCTGCGGCTGCCCCTGTTCTACCTGGTCGATTCGGCCGGCGCGCGCATCACGGATCAGATCGACATGTTCCCGGGGCGGCGCCACGCCGGGAAGATCTTCCACAACCAGGTGCGGCTGTCGGGCGCCATCCCGCAGATCTGCCTGCTGTTCGGGCCCTCGGCGGCCGGGGGCGCGTACATCCCCGCGTTCTGCGACGTCGTGTTCATGGTCGACAAGAACGCGTCGATGTACCTGGGTTCACCGCGCATGGCCGAGATGGTGATCGGCGAGAAGGTCACGCTGGAAGAGATGGGCGGTGCGCGCATGCACTGCGAGGTGTCGGGGTGCGGCGACCTGCTGGCCAAGGACGAAAGGTCCTGCATCGCGGCCGCGCGCGACTACCTGGCGTACCTCCCGCAGCGGTCGGGCGAGACGCCGCCGCAGGCGGCGCCGCGCCCACCGCGCGCCGACGCCAAGCGGATCGACGACATCCTTCCCGCCAACCAGAACCAGGCGTTCGACATCGCGGCGGTGATCGACGCGCTGGTCGACGAGGGGAGCTTCTTCGAGCTCAAGAAGCTCTACGCGCGCGAGATCGTGACGGGGTTCGCGCGGCTGGACGGGCGGCCGGTCGGGATCGTCGCCAGTCAGCCCAAATGGAAGGGCGGGGTGCTGTTCGTCGACTCGGCGGACAAGGCGGCCAGGTTCATCTGGCTCTGCGACGCGTTCGGATTGCCGCTGATCTTCCTGGCGGACGTGCCGGGCTTCATGATCGGCAAGGCGGTCGAACGGCAGGGCATCATCCGGCACGGCGCCAAGCTGATCTCGGCCGTCGCCGACGCGACGGTGCCGAAGTACTGCGTCGTGCTGCGCAAGGCGTACGGCGCCGGGCTCTACGCGATGTGCGGTCCCGGGTTCGAGCCGGACGCGACGATCGCGCTGCCGCAGGCCATGATTGCGGTCATGGGCGCGGAAGCCGCCGTGAACGCCGTGTTCGCCAACAAGATCGCCGAGAAGCCCGAGGCCGAGCGGGCCGCTTACGTCGAGGAGCTCCGCGTGCAGTACCGGGCCGACATCGATCTGTTGAAGCTGGCGTCCAACCTGCATGTGGACGCCGTGGTGCCCGGGGACGACCTGCGGGCCGAGCTGCTGCGGCGGCTGTCCGCGGCCGGCGCCAAGTCCGTGCCCGGATTCCCGCGCCGCCGGCCCGTCCTGCCCGTCTAGGAGGAAGCCGCGATGTCACGCCTGGGCCGCCCGAACTTGCAGCTTCTCTCCGCCGACGAGGCGCGCCGGATCCTGAACGACACGCGGGCCGTCGGGAGCGAGCGCGTGCCGCTGGCGGACGCCGCCGGGCGCGTGCTGGCCGGCGCCTTCGCCGCGCCCGCGGATCTTCCGGGCGAGCGCCGGTCGGTGATGGACGGGTACGCCGTGCGCGCCGCCGACCTGGCCGGCGCCGGTCCGGACGCGCCCACGTCCCTGGACGTCGTCGGCGCCGTGCCGATGGGCGCCGTCTTCGCGGGACGCGTGGGCCCCGGCCAGGCGGTCGCCATCGCCACCGGCGGCTTCGTCCCCGAGGGGGCGGACGCCGTGGTGATGGTCGAGAACACCCAGACCACCGGCGACCGCACGATCGCCGTGACGCGCGCGATCGCGCCCGGCGCGAACGTCGTCCAGCCCGGCGAAGATCTAGCGCGCGGCGAGGCGGTGCTGCCCGCCGGGCGCCGGCTGCGGGCCGCCGACCTGGCGCTGCTGGCCACGTTCGGCGTGACCACGCTGGAGGTTCACCGGCAGCCGCGCGTGGCCCTGCTGTCGACGGGCAACGAGCTCTGCGCGGCAGACGCGACGCCGCAGGCCGGACAGGTGCGCGACACGAACCAGATCGCGCTGGCGGCCCAGGTCGCGGCGGCCGGCTGCGTGCCGACACTGGGCGGGATCATCCCCGACGACGTCTCGGCGCTGCGCGACGCGATCCGCGGCCTGCTGGCGGCGCATCACGCGGTGATCCTGACGGGCGGCTCGTCCATCGGGACGAAGGACCTGTGCGCGGACGCGGTGGCGGACCTGCCGGCGCCCGGTGTGCTGTTCCACGGGATCGACATCCGGCCGGGGAAGCCCACCTTGTTCGCGCGCGCGGGGAACCGGCCGGTCGTCGGGCTACCCGGCTTTCCGACGTCGTCGCTGGTCGTCTTCGACGCCTTCATCCGGCCGATGCTCTGGCGCCTGGGGGGCGAGGTCGGCCGCGACTCGTGGCCGGCCCGTCGCGCCGCCCGGCTTGGCGCCGCCCACAAGTCCGTGGGCGGGCGCGAGGACTACCTGCGGGTCCGGCTCGGCACGCGCGACGGCGAGCTGTGGGCCGACCCGCTGCCGGGCGGGTCCGCGACGCTGTCGAACGTCGTCCGCGGCGCCGCCCGGGTGCGCGTCGACGCGGCCCGTCTGGAGATCGCCGCGGGCGAGCCCGTCGAAGCGCTGCTGTATTAGATCAACCCGTTCGGATAAAGGAAACGCCAGGACTTCAGAAACGCCAGGATCAGGACCGTTACGTGGTCCGGATGGCGTTCCTGGCGTCCTGGCGCCTGCTGGTCAGAGGGTCTTCAGGTAGGCGACCAGGTCGCTGACGTCGGCCGGCGACAGCGTCGAGGTGACGCCGTGCTGATCGCCGCCGCCGCAGGACCCGAAACGATCCGCCAGCGTCGGCGCGCAGCCGTTGTGCATGTACGGCGCCCGGCTTCCGACGCCGATCAGCGACGGCACCTGGAACCGGCCGCCCGTCCCCACGTCGACCGTCTGGTTGTTGGTCATGTGCGGCCCGGCGTGGCAGACGGCGCACCCGTGGGTCGGGTCCTGGAACAGGGCCTTCCCGTGGGCCACTGCGCCGGCGTCGGCCGGCTGCGCTTTCGGCGCCCGCGGTTGCCGATCCAGCCAGCCCAGCAGCGCCGCGCCCTGATCGGTCGCCAGCACCGGACCGGACATCCGTCCCTGGAAGACGTCCGTCATGAGGTGCGTGAAGTCGGTCTCGTTGCCGTCCCAGTGGAAGGGCTCGGTGCCGGCCAGGCCGGTCTGGACCGACTGCGTCCGCCGCGGGCCTTCGCAGCTGAAGTTCCAGGTCCGTCCGTCCTCGTTCCCCTCGGCGTGGCACGAGGCGCACGCCAGGAAGCCGCCCGAGTTGGCGTGGAACAACGTGTGTCCCGTGTCGGCGCGGCTGACCGTCGACAGCGAGATCGTGGTGCCGTCGCCCAGCGCCAGCATGGCCGGTTCGCGCGACTGCACGATGAGCGCGCCCGACGGGTCGAACGTGACGGCGATGGGCTGACCCACCGTGACGGGCACGCCCGGCGTGATGGAGGTGGCGCATCCCAGGACGCCGCGGCCACCGGCGCCGATCGAGCCCCCCGCGGCCGTGCGGCCACCGCCGCCAAACGTACCGCCCATGCCGATCGCGCCGCCGGCGCCCGTGATCGCCCTGCCGCCGGTGCCGCCAGCCCCGCCGGTGCTCGGGGGCGCGCAGCACGGGCCCACCGTGCCGCCGGT
>CAZJMY010000043.1:0-5155 GCA_964546845.1 uncultured Myxococcales bacterium
CGGACGGCGGAGCTCCCGCAGGGGGCTTGCCGGCGGCCGGGTTGCCGCGGGGGGGGGCCGAGGGGGGGCCAGAGACGGGCCGCGGCGCTGGCGGGGTGGGGCCCGGCGGCGCCGGCACAGCCGGGGCAGGCGTCGGGGGCCGCCGTCGAGCGTCGGGCGGCAGCGGGGGCGGCGACGCCATGGACCTCAAAATTAGCACGCGCCGCCGGCCACGGATCTGACGTTGAAGGTGCCGACCGGGCGTGCTCCCATGAGACGCGGTGGACCTCTTCGAACGTGCCGGCGCGCCCGGCCGGGCCGGCGAGGACGAGACGCTCCTGGGCACGGTCGAGCGGGTCGTCTACTCGGGCGGCGACGGGGCGTTCACCGTCGCGCGCATGAAGCTCGACCGCGGCGGCGACGTCGTGACGATCGTGGGTGCCCTGGTGGGCGTGCCCGAAGGCGCGGCGCTGCGCGTGACCGGCCGGTTCGAGACCAACGCCCGCTTCGGCGCCCAGTTCCGCATCGCCCGCTACACCGAAGTGGCGCCCGCGACCCTGGAGGGGCTCCGCAGGTACCTGGGCTCGGGGCTCATCAAGGGGATCGGCCCCGAGCTGGCGGGGCGCATCGTCGACCGCTTCGGCATCGAGACGCTGGAGATCCTGGACCGCGACCCGTCGCGCATCGGCGAGGTCGCCGGGATCGGCCGCTCGCGCGCGCGCGCCGTGCGCGATGCCTGGGCGGCCCAGCGGCAGATCCGCGAGGTCATGGTCTTCCTGCAGGGCTACGGCGTCTCGCCCGCGTTCGCCGCCCGCATCTACAAGCGCTACGGCGCGGCGGCGATCGCGCGCGTCCGGGAGAACCCGTACCGGCTCGCGTTCGACGTCTGGGGCATCGGCTTCCGCTCGGCCGACAAGCTGGCGGCCGCGCTGGGCATCGCCCGCGACGCGCCGGCGCGACTGGAGGCGGGCGTTCGCCAGACGCTGGAGGATGAGGCCAACAACGGCCACCTCTTCGTTCCGCGCCGCGCGCTGGCCGCCAAGGCGGGCGCGCTGCTGGAGCAGGACGAGGTGGAGGTGGCGGCGGCCATCGATCGCCTGGCCCGCGCCGGCGAGGTGGCGGTGGACGCCTCCGTCGTCGACGATCCCGCCGATCCGGCGGTGTACGAGACCAGCCTTTACCGCGCCGAGGCGGCCCTGGCGGCGGGGCTGCGGCGGCTGGTCGAGGCCCCCGCGCCACGCCCCATCGCCGACGTCGAGGCGGCGATCGCGGCCTATGAGCGCGCCGCCGGCATCGCGCTGGCGCGGCAGCAGGCAGAGGCGGTGCGCGTGGCCATCGGTGCCAAGGCGGCGGTCATCACGGGCGGCCCGGGCGTCGGCAAGACCACGATCGTGCGCGGCATCGTCTCGATCCTGCGGCAGCACCGGCTCACCGTCGCGCTGGCGGCGCCGACGGGGCGGGCCGCCAAGCGGCTGTCCGACGCGACCGGGGCGCCGGCCTCGACGTTGCATCGCCTGCTCGAGTGGCGGCCGGCCGGCGGAACGTTCGGACGCAACGCGGACACGCCGCTGGAGTGCGACGTGCTGATCGTCGACGAGGCGTCGATGCTGGACGTGCGCCTGGGCGCCGACCTGGTCGCCGCGCTGCCCGCCCGCGCGCGGCTGATCCTGGTCGGAGACGTCGACCAGCTGCCGTCGGTGGGTCCGGGGTCCGTGCTGGCCGACGTCATCGGCAGCCGCGTGGCGCCGACGGTGCGCCTGACCGAGATCTTCCGCCAGGCCGCCGAGAGCCTGATCGTCGTGAACGCCCACCGCATCCAGCAAGGCGAGCTCCCCGAGCTGGGCGTGGCGCCCGCCGGCCGCGATCGCGGCGCCGACACGCGTGACTTCTTCTTCCTGGAGGAGGAGAGCGCCGAGGCGGCCGCGGCGCTGATCCGCGACCTGGTGGCGGTGCGCCTGCCGCGCCGCTACGGGCTGGCGCCGCACGAGATCCAGGTGCTGGCCCCCATGCATCGCGGCGAGCTGGGCGCGGGGAACCTGAACCGCTTGCTGCAAGAGGCGCTGACCAGCGGCCAGCGCGGTGTCACGCGCGGCCAGCGCGAGCTGCGGGTGGGCGACAAGGTCATGCAGGTGCGGAACGACTACGACAAGGAAGTCTGGAACGGCGACTCCGGCCTGATCGCGGACGTGACCGACGACGCCGTCACCGTGAAGTTCGACGACCGTCTGGTCGAGTACGCGCTGGACGAGACGGACGCGCTGGCGCTGGCCTACGCGGCCACGGTGCACAAGTCGCAGGGCTCCGAGTACGCGGCCGTCGTCATCCCCGTGCACACGCAACACTTCGTGATGCTGCAGCGAAACCTGCTCTACACGGCGGTGACGCGCGGCAAGCGCCTCGTCGTGCTGGTCGGCACGCGCAAGGCCCTGAGCCTGGCCGTGCGAAACGGAGAGGTGACAGCCCGCGCCTCGGGGCTCCGCGCGCGCCTCGAGGCGCCGCGCCGTTCCTGAGGTCCAGCGGCACTGCGGGTGTCGCGGACAACGCCGCGCCGATTCGCGCTACTCTGCGGGCATGTGGCGCGCGCTGGGCGCTGGGCCCGGTTGGGGAGTGGCCATCGTGTTCGCCGCCGGAATCCTGGGCGGCTGCCGTGGCCCGACTCCGCACGCCGCCGAGCCGCCGGCGGTGAGGCACGACGCCGGTCCGCCCTCGGCGGCGGGCAGTCCGGCGCCCAAGTCGTTCTACGCTCAGAGCTTCAGCCGCCGGCCGCGGCCGGACGAGATGACAGAGCTGGGGCGCGCCTTGTTCTTCGACCCCCAGCTCTCGGCGTTCGGGAACATGTCGTGCGCCACCTGCCACGCGCCGAAGTTCGCCTACGGTCCGCCCAACGACCACGCCACCCAGCTGGGCGGGCCTGCCCTGAAGAGTCCCGGCCTGCGGGCGGCTCCGTCGCTGCGATACCTGCAGGCCGTCCCGTCGTTCAGCGAGCACCATTACGACGAGTCGGCCGACGACAGCCTCGATCAAGGCCCCACCGGCGGCCACGACTGGGACGGACGCGCGGCGAGCGCCCACGAGCAGGCGCGCGGACCACTGACGTCACCCTTCGAGATGGCGAACCCCGACGTCGAGAGCGTCGTGGCGCGCCTGGCGCAGGGGCCGCTGTCCGCCCGGTTCCGGGCGGTGTTCGGCGACGACGTGTTCGGCGACGCGAGCCGCGGCACCACCGCGCTTTTGATGTGCCTGGAGGTTTTCCAGCAGAGCCCGAAGGACTTCTCCCCCTTCACCAGCCGCTACGACAAGTATCTGGCACGTCAGGGGACGCTGACGGCCGCCGAGCAGCGGGGCCTGGCGCTGTTCAACGACGCGAAGAAGGGGAACTGCGCCGCGTGCCACCCGAGCGGCCTGCGCAAGGGGGCCTTCCCGCTGTTCACCGACTTCGGCTTCGGCGCGCTGGCCGTGCCGCGCAACCGCGCGCTGCCGGCCAACGCCGACCCGACGTTTCACGATCTCGGGCTGTGCGGCCCCGTGCGCGCGGACCTGGCGAACCACCCCGAATATTGCGGCCAGTTCCGCGTGCCGTCGTTGCGGAACGTGGCCCTGCGCCGCGCCTTCTTTCACAACGGCGTCTTCCACCGGCTGGACCAGGTGCTGGACTTCTACGCGGAGCGCGACACGGGTCCGCGCAAGTTCTATCCGCGGACGGCCGGCGCGTTCGACGACCTGCCGGCGATCTACTGGAAGAACGTCAACCGCGAGCCGCCCTTCGGCGGCACGCCGGGCGCCACCCCGCCCCTGACCAGGGCCGAGCGGCGCGACATCGGGAGCTTCCTGCAGGCGTTGACCGACGCCGATCTCGCCAGATGACGGCGGTTACGGCAGGGTCAGCGACGCCGTCAGGTCACCCATCGCCTGGCCGCCCGCCGTCGTCAGCGCCGCGTCGCGCGCGGTGAGGCCGGCCAGCGGCGTCAGCCCGTACCGGCGGGTGATGAGACGCAGCGTCGAGGCGGTGTCGTAGGGCGTGTGGTCGACCATCCCCTTCTTGGCGTACGGGGAGATGATGATGGCCGGGATGCGCGTCCCGGGACCCAGCAAGTCGTCCTTGGGCGGCGCGACGTGGTCCCACTGCCCGCCGTACTCGTCGTAGGTGATGACGATGACCATGTGCGCCCATTGCGGCGAGGCCTGCAGCTTGGCCACGAGGTCGGTGATGTGGTTGTCGCCGGCGTCGAGGTTCGCGTAGCCGGGGTGCTGGTTGACGTACCCGGTGGGCTTGTACCAGGCGACCGGCGGCAGCGCGCCGTTCTGAATGTCGACCACCATCTGGTTGTAGTCCTTGAGGTGCGCGGCGCGCTCGGTCGCGTGCGTCGCCGGGTCGAACCGAGAGTAGTAGTTGAACGGGTGGTGGTGCGTCTGGAAGTCGGGGTTGCCCAGCGCCGGCGTGGGGCCGATGACCGTGTGGGTCGACCCGCTGGGCGCCTCGCCGTCGATGATGGCGGCGTCCCACGACGTCGCGTACCAGGCCCAGTCGACCCCCTTCGCCGTCAAGAGATCGCCGATGGTCTGCTGCGTCTGGGGCTCGAGGGTGTTGGGCTTGTTCGGATCGCCGTAGCGAAGGTCCGTCGCTCCTGCGGGCGGGAAGTTGCCGCTGGGCTGGTAGGCGGGCTGCATGGTGTTCACGGCCCGATAGCCGTCGTTCGCGCCGAAGTAGTTCAGCGGCGCGATGTTGGCCGTCTGGAGAGCCGGCTTGCCGTCCAGCGCCGAAGCCGGAGAACCGGCTGCCGCCGGCGCCAGCTGCGGAACGCCCTTGGCGTTCGGCGCGCCCAGCACGTTCAGCGGCGCGCTGGTGCGCGTGACGAAGTCCGCCGAGACCTGGGGCGCGCAGGCGCAAATCAGGTACTGGTGGTTGAGGAAGGAGCCGCCGAACGCGCCCTCGAAGAAGTTGTCCGCGAGGACGTACTGCTGGGCCAGCGCGTAGATCTTCGAGTGGCTGTAGTCCCAGTGCCCCATCGTGATGCCGCCCGCGTCGAGCCAGGCGGCGAACATGTCGTTCGTGCCGCCGTTGATCTCCATGATGTTCTCGAAGAACCGGTGCGCCATGTCGACCGTGACGTCGTCGGTCGTCAGGATGGGCGCGCCGTTGATGTCGTGGAACGCCGTCTCGATCGGGAAGGGCGCG
>CAZJMY010000044.1:0-12878 GCA_964546845.1 uncultured Myxococcales bacterium
CCCCTTGAGGTCGACAACGAACCCAACCCCGCACGATTCGTGCTCGTGTGCGGGGTCATACAATCCTTGACGCGTCGGGCCGAGATGGTCTTTCATGTCCGCTATTTCCGGGAATGCCGCCAAGCGGCTCACTGTAGCACGTTGTAGGCGTCGCACGTCCAGGGCAAAGGAGGGGCGCCGATGCCTTCCAGGATCGTCCGGCACGGCCCCCCTCGGCGGAGCGATTCGCGAGCGCAATCCGCCGTTTGCGCCTTCCGGGCGCTCAATCCAGGCGCCGCCGGACCTCGTCGCGGACGGCCAGGTAGTCGTTCGGCAGGTAGACCGGGTGGTTCGCGTACTTCGGCTGGGGGACGTCGGGCAGCGTCCCCTCGTGATAGCGGACCTTGAAGTCGGTGAACTTCAGACCGTTCGCGGTGCTGACCACGACGACCCGATCGGACGACTTCACGTCGCGCCGGGCGACCATCTTTTCCAGCGCCGCCAGCGCCACGCCCGTGTGCGGGCAGTTGAAGAGGCCGGTCAGGTCGGCGCGCGCGGCGGCGTCGGCCAGCTCGGCCTCGGAGGCGTCCTCGACGATCCCCTCGAACTTCTGCAGCGTCCGGATCGCCTTCTTCACGCTGACCGGGTTGCCGATCTGGATGGCGGACGCCAGCGTCGGCTGAGCGGCCAGCGCCTGGAACTTGTCCCAGCCGTTCTTGTAGGCGCGGTAGAGCGGGTTGGCGGCGGCGGCCTGGGCGACGCAGATCCGCGGCAGCTTCTGGATCAACCCCAGCTCCCGCATCATCGAGAAGCCCGCGCCCAGCGCGCTGACGTTGCCCAGGTTGCCGCCCGGGATGATGACCCAGTCGGGGACCTGCCAGTCGAACTGCTGCACCATCTCGATCGAGACGGTCTTCTGCCCCTCGATGCGCAGGCTGTTCATGCTGTTGGCCAGGTAGACGCCCTCTTCCTCGGCCAGCCGCTTGACGATGGCCATGCAGTCGTCGAAGTCGCCGTCCAGGGCCAGCACCGTCGCCCCGTTGGCCAGCGGTTGAACCAGCTGGGCCGTCGACACCTTGCCGCGCGGCAGGATCACCATGGCCTGGATGCCGGCGGCGGCGGCGTAGGCGGCCAGCGCTGCGGACGTGTCGCCGGTGGAGGCGCAAGCGACCGCGCGTAGCGGCTTCCCGTCGGCGATCATCTGCTTGACGGTCGACACCAGCACCGTCATGCCCAGGTCCTTGAACGACCCCGTGTGCGAGACGCCGCACTGCTTGACCCACAGGTCCGAGAGGCCCAGCTCGCGCCCGTAGCGCTCGGCCCACAAGAGGTTGGTTCCCCCCTCCAGCATGGAGACCACGTTCTCGTCGCGAACGTGGGGCTGCACCCACTCTTTCTTGCCCCAGACGCCGGACCCGTACGGCCAGGTGTTCCGCAGGTACCGGTCATCGAACAGCTTCATCCAGGCGGCGGCGCTGCGCGTCTTCAGGGCCTCGATGTCGTGGACGACCTCCAGCAGATCGCCGCACTTCGGGCACTTGTAGATGATCTCGTCGAGCGCGTATTCGCCGGGGCAGCCGGAGATGCACCGGAACATGGAGCGGGACATGCGCTGGAAGATAGCGTATTTCGCCCGGCCGCCCGCCGTCACGATTTGCGCCACCCGACCCCCGGCCGCTGGCGGGAGCCCGGCCGTTCCTGGTACACCTTGCCCCGCCATGGGCAACGGGAAGAAGCTCTCCGTCGAGGTTCACAAGTTCGGCGGTGCGTCGCTGGCGGACGGCGCCGCGTTCCGGCGCGTCGTGGAGATCCTGGCCGGGCGGCGTGGCCCCCGGATCGCGGTGGTCTCGGCCCCGGCGGGGGTCACCGACCTGCTGCTGGGTCTCGCGACGCGGGCGACCGCCGGGGAAGGGGCGCTCGATCGGGACGTGCAGGCGCTGGCCGCCCGTTACCTCGAGATCCTGCGCGCCGCCACGGGGCGCGGAAACGCCGAGGCGGCGGCCGAGATCCGGCGGTCGATGGACGAGCTGGGGCGGCTGCTGTCCAGCCTGGCGGTGCTGCGCGAGCTGACGCCGCGCACGCGCGACTTCCTCGTCAGCCGCGGTGAGCGGCTGTCGGCGCGGATCCTGGCCGCCGCGCTGGACGCCAAGGACCTGCGCGCTCGCTACGTCGACGCCACCGAGGTCGTGTTCACGGACGGCCCGTACGGCGGGGCCTCGCCCAACCTGATGTTGACGGACCTGACGGCCCGCAAGGTGCTGCGGCCCATCTGCGCCGCCGGCGTCATCCCGGTGGTGCCCGGGTTCATCGGCGCCGCGCCGCTGGAAGACGGCGACGGCGCGCGCCGGGGCCGGGACGACGAGCGGCGCGCCCGTGGCGTCGCGACGCTGGGCCGCGGCGGCACCGACCTGACCGCGACCCTGCTGGGGCGGGCGCTGGGTGCGCAGGAGATCTCGCTGTGGAAGGACGTGCCGGGGCTGCTGACGGCCGACCCGCGCGTGGTCCCCGACGCACGCGTGATCCCGCAGCTGCACGTGCGCGAGGCCGCCGAGCTGGCCTACTTCGGCGCGAAGGTCTTGCACCCGCGCGCGCTGATCCCGGTCGCCGGGCGGTCGATCCCCGTGTTCGTGCGTCCGTTCGCGGACGCGGGCGCCGCCGGCACCGAGATCTCGGCGCGCCGCACGTTGGACCGCTACCCGGTGAAGGCGCTCTCGGCGGTGGGCGCCCAGGCGCTGATCACGGTCGCCGGCAACGGCATGCTGGGGGTGCCCGGCATCGCCGCCCGCACCTTCGAGGCGCTGCACCGCGAAGGAATCAGCGTCTCGCTGATCTCGCAGTCGTCGTCCGAGCAGTCCATCTGCTTCTCGGTCCCCGATTCGGCGGCCAAGCAGGCCTGCGCCCGCCTGACCGACGAGTTCCGCGAACAGATCGCTCGCGGGGAGGTCGACCGGGTCGAGGCCCGCAGCGGCGTGGCCACCGTGGCTGTCGTCGGCATCGGCATGGCCGGCCACCCCGGCATCGCCGCCCGCGTGTTCGCCGCGCTGGCCGAGGCGGGCATCAACATCGTCGCGATCGCGCAGGGCTCGTCGGAGCTGAACATCTCGTTCGTCGTCGATGCGAAGGAGGCGGCCGCCGCCCAGCGGGCGGTCCACGGCGCGTTCCAGCTCTCGAAGATCGGCGGCGGCGCGGCGGCGCGCGCGCCCCACAGCGACGTGGTGCTGCTGGGCTTCGGCCAGATCGGGCGCGCGCTGGCCAAGATCCTGCCCAAAGGGGGCTCGGGCTCACCCCGGCGCGGCGCGAACGGCGCCGCGGCGCTGCGGCTGGTGGCGGCCATCGACCGCCGCGGCTTCGTGTTCGACCCCTCGGGGCTGTCCCCGCGCGCGATCGCCGGCCTCATCGCGGGCAAGGAGAAGGGGCAGGCGCTGGCGCAGGCCCCGGGCGGGCGGGCCGCCAGCCCGTCGGAGGCGCTGGCCCTGCTGGCCGAGCACGCGCTGACCGACCCCATCCTGGTCGACGTGACCGCCGACGAGAGCACCCCGCTTCTGCGGCAGGCGCTGGCGGCGGGCATGGACGTCGTGCTGGCCAACAAGCGCCCGATCTCGGGCCCGCGCACGGAGAGCGGCGCGCTGGCCGCGGCGGCCGAGACCGCCGGGCGGCGGCTGCTGACCGAGGCGACCGTCGGCGCCGGCCTGCCCATCTTCGACACCCACCGCAAGCTGGTCGAGTCGGGCGACCGCGTGCTGAAGATCGAGGGGTGCCTGTCGGGCACGCTGGGCTTCGTGCTGACCGAGGTCGACCGCGGCCGGTCGTTCTCCGCGGCGCTGCACAAGGCGATGGAGCTCGGCTACACCGAGCCCGACCCGCGCGACGACCTGTCGGGCGCGGACGTCGGCCGCAAGGCGCTGATCCTGGGGCGCCTGCTGGGGTTCCCGGGCGAGCCCGGGGACGTGGCCGTCGAGTCGCTGGTGCCCGAGGCCTTCCGCTCGCTCTCGCGCGACGAGTTCCTGCGCCGCCTGGGCGAGCTGGACGCCGACTGGGCCAAGCGCGCCGCGGCGGCCAAGGCCAAGGGGCGCAGCCTGCGCTACGTCGCGTCGGTCACCCGGGAGCGCATCTCGGTCGGCCTTCAGGCCGTCGATCGGTCGAGCCCCTTCTTCGGCCTCAAGGGGACCGACAACCAGGTCGCGTTCACGACCGCGCGCTACCGCAAGAACCCGCTGGTCATCACCGGCCCCGGCGCCGGCCCCGCCGTGACCGCCGCCGGCGTGCTGAACGACATGCTCCACGCCGGCGCGTAGAGCTGGTCGTGCGACGCGGCGGCATCCTCATCGGGCTCGCCGCAGCCGCCGGGTTGGCCGGGCTCGTACGCATGGGCGCGTGCGGCCCCGGGCAGGGCGCCGCGCCGCCGCCGGTCCCTGCGCCGCTGGCGCCGACTCTCGCGATCGCGCCGCCGCCCGGGCCCGAGCCGGTAGCGGCGCCCGGCGAGATCAGCGTGCTGACGTTGCTGCGCGAGATGGTCGATCTCGACCACCTGGCCCGCCTGCCCGCCGTTCGCTTCGTCGCCGGACAGGCCGCCAGCACGGATCGCCGGTCGCGCCGCCCTGAGGACGCCGACGGCTGGTTTGCGAACGACGACTTCGTCACGGACGCGGCGCCGAACCTGGTGCGCGTCGAGCCCGCGCCCGACGGCGGCAAGCGCTACGTGCTGCTCGACGTGAAGGGGCCGGGCGCCCTCGTGCGGATCTGGAGCGCCACGCCGGCGGGCACGCTGCGCATCTACCTGGACGGCGGCAGCCAGCCCGCCGTCGAGGCGCCATTTCAGGGGCTGTTGCGCGGCGAGGTCGCGCCGTTCGTGCCGCCGCTGGCCCACGTCACGGCCCGCGGCTACAACCTCTACTTCCCCATCCCGTACCGCAGCCGCTGTATCGTTACCGTCGACAGCATCGTCGCGCTGGACCCCTTCAACGGGCAGCCGACGGCGAAGCTGTACGACCAGATCGGGTACCGGACGTACCCGGCTGCGGTGGCCGCGAACGTCCGCCCCTACGCCCCGGCGGAAGTGAGCCGGGCGCAGGGCGCGCTGGGCCGCGTGGCGGCCGTCCTGCGCGACGGCCTGCCGCCGCCCGAGCCGCGCGACGGCCGCGCCGTCGTGGAGCTTCCGCCGGCGCCGATCACGCCCGGCCACCCGGCGACGATGACGATCGCGGCCCCGGCTGGCGGCGGGCAGCTCACCGAGCTTCGGCTGGTGACCGCCGAGCGGTCGCCCGACAGGCTGGCGGCGACGACGGTGTCGATCGCGTTCGACGGCCAGGAGACCGTGCGCGCGCCGCTGCTGGCGTTCTTCGGGACCGGCGGCGGCTGGAACGTGTACACGTCGCTGCCCATGACCGTCGCCGGCGACGGCACCCTGACCGCGCGCTTCGTGATGCCCTTCGCAAAGCGAGCCGTGGTCACCGTCTTCAGCGACGGCCCCGGACTGACCCTGAAGGGGAGCGCCGTCGTCGACGCCCGCCCGTTCGGCCGCGACACGCTGCTGTTCCACGCCGGCTGGCGCCCGCGCACGGTGCTGGCCACGCGCCCGCCCCGCGACTGGCACATCGGGACGCTGCAGGGGATCGGCCAGCAGGTGGGGACCGTGCTGGACGTCCAGAACCCGCCCTCGGTCGCCTGGTGGGGCGAAGGGGACGAGAAGATCTTCGTCGACGGCGAAGCCTTCCCCAGCCTGTTTGGAACCGGAACCGAGGACTACTTCGGCTACGCCTGGTCGACGCCGGACCTATTCGCGCACGCCTACCACGCGCAGACGGCCGCCCCGTCCCAGGGATTCAGCGGCTTCTTCTCGATGAACCGCTTTCTCGTCCTCGACCCGATCCCGTTCTCGCGCTCGCTGCGCTTCGACCTCGAGATCTGGCACTGGTCCGACACGTCGATCGCCGCCGACGCCCTCCTCTACTGGTACGCGGGCCCCGGGGCCCGCGACGACTTCCCCCACCCCGCCCCGTGAGGCGCGCTCAACCGCCCGCGGCCAGCTCCGCGACGGCGCGCCGAGCTCCCGCTCGAACCGCTCGAGATGTTCGATCACCCCTGGCTCGACACCGTCGAGATCGTGCGCCCGCTCTCTGACCTTGGCCCCGTCGAGATTCAGCACGTACGCGTTTCGAAAGAAGTCGCGAAACTTACGAAGCTCATGCAACGCCGGCAGCGCCCCGTTCGGCAAGAGGGGTCCCCGCAGGCCGGGCATGTCCAGTCGCATCTGTTCCAGCAGATCGATGTGCCAGGAGGAACCGCCCGGCATCGATTGATCCAGCAGTCGAGCGACGCGCTCCAGCGCGGTTTCCAGCGCTGTGTACCAGCCGTGCAAGTTGACCGCGACGAGGACCAGCTCCGGCCGGCCCAGCGTCGCCTCCGCGTCCCAGCGTGCCACCAGCTCACGTGTCTCTCGGCCGCGCTCTTTGAGGGCGGCGATGTCCACGGCGATCTCGCCTGCAGACGCCGGAGCCGGACCAGAATGTCAGGTTCGCGAACCATCGATCGCGATCCCTTCTCGGTGAACCCGTCCCTGGAAGGACTCCGGCAGGTCGCTCAAGGAAAGGACATCGACCGGCACGTCCAGGCGTCGCACCCGGGCCGTTTCGATGTCGACCAGCCGAGCAGGGTCGACCCCATCGAAAACCAGGTCGACGTCGCTCCGCGTCCCGAAGTCACCCCACGCGAGCGAGCCGATCAGCCACGCGCGACCTTTCGGCGGCAGCAGGGTGCGCACGATCCCGATCACCTCCGCCCGAACGGACACGACGCGCTCGGCCGCACGCTTGCGCTCATCCGCAGCGCGGACGCGCAAGGCGTCGAGCATGATGTAAGGCGCCGAGCCCATCGCGAGATCGTGCCACACCGCCCGATTTCGGCAAAGCCACGGTGGACGCCGCCGGCGGTCCCCCACGACAAAAAAAACGGGAGGCCATCAGGCCTCCCGTTCGGTGTTGCAGCGGTCTTACCGACCGCGTGTCGAGACTAGAACCAGGTGAGCGCCGCGATCTCGCCCGTGAAGGCGACGGACTTCGCGCCGCCCTCGAGGACCTTCTGGCCCTGCACCTCGCCGGCAAAGTCGGCGCGCAGCTCGGGCCGGAGCTCGAAGTTCTTGCCCACGTCGATGCCCACCATGACCGTGCCTTCACCCTGCTTGACGGTGACGGAGCCGAGCATCGCCGCCGCGTCGTAGTGCGTGGCCAGGAACTCGCCACGAGCCGCGACGTTCAGGTGATCGCTGACGACGTAGCGGCCCATGAGGCTGGCGCCGACCTGGTAGTCGCTCGAGATGTCGTCGAACGCCTTGATGTAGTCGACGTTCAGGTTCAGGCCGAACTGGCTGTTGATGGTCGCTGCCACGACGAGGTCGAGCAGGAAGCGGAGGTCGCCAGGCGTGGCTCCCGTGGGCGCCGGCTGCGGCTGCTGCTCCTTGCCGAAGTACGTCGTCAGGACGGCGCTGAGCATCGGGTTCGCCGTGAACGAGGCCGACAGACCGACCGTCTTCCAGGCGTTCAGGTCGGGGTCGTTGTTCCAGCCGTTGACGACGCTGGCCTGCAAGGTCAGCTGATCGTTGACCTTCAAGCCGGCGCGCAGACCGGTGTGGACGAGCGGGATGATGTTGAAGAGCAACGAGCGCGAGTAGAGCCAGTTCTTGTTCGCCTCGATGACCTCGGCGCCGGCCGTGGTCGCGAACTTACCGAAGTCGAGGGTCAGGTTGCCCGGCAGCGCGATCTCGCCGTAAGCCTGCTCGAGGAGGAAGTTGTTGCCGGTCTGCGCGGACATCGAAGGCAGCCCGTCGACGGTGTTGTTGATGATCGTGCCGACCGAGCCGTATCCCAGGTCCAGCTGGAACGACACCGGGTCCAGCGACGCGTTCATCGTCAACTTGGCGAGCGCCAGGGTGAAGCTGTTCGCGTTCGTGTCGAAGGCGCGGCCAACGGCGCCCACGCCCTGCGGGAACTGCAGCGAGTTGTAGTCCGTCGGCGGCGTGAAGTTGTACAGGTAGTACGTATCCACCAGACCGCCGAACGTGAACTTCGGCGAGGGGCCGGCAGGCGGCGCAGCGGCCGGCGCGGGCGCCGGAGCCGGGGCGACGACCACCGGAGCGGCCGGAGCGGGCGTTGCCGCCGGCTCTTGCGGCACGGTCGGCTTCTCAGCCGCCGGCATGGCGCCCGCGGCCGGAGGAGCATCGGAAGCGGCGGGCGGCGGGGGCGGCGGCGGCGTCTGCGCGAAGGCCCGGAGTGGCAGAACAGCAGCTAGCGCGAACGTACATGCACGAAGTCGCATCGATGATCCTCCCTGGTGGTTTCCAAGATCTTCTGGTCCGTTAACTGCCGCGGACCGTATCTGCGGTCGTGCTTCGTGTAAAGACATCCCACACATCCGGTGCGACATTTATCGACCGGGAAACTCGTAAGAAACCAACCGGAAACCTCGCGGTGCTTGGCGCGGAAACATCAGGCGTTGCCTGAAAGTTCTCAGATCGAGGACGCGCCCACGCCGGTCATCAGGCGCAACAGCGACGCCTGATCGGCTCCCGCGGGCAGCTCACCGACGAGCTTTCCGTCGCGCAGGACCAGGAAGCGCGTCGCCAGCGACAGCAGCTCGGGCAGCTCGCTGGAGATCAGCAACACGGCGGAGCCGGCCTCGGCCAGCTCGCGGATCAGCGCATGGATCTCGGCCTTGGCCCCTACGTCGACGCCCCGGGTCGGCTCGTCCAGGATCAGCAGGCGGCAGCGGGCCGCCAGCCACTTGGCCAGCACCAGCTTCTGCTGATTCCCCCCGGACAGGCCGATCGCGGGCATGTCCAGGTCCGGGACGCGCACCTTGAGGCGGGCGAACGCCGCCTCGGCCCGCGCGCGCGCGGCGCCCGGCCGCAGCCACCCCCAGCGGGCGACCTCCGGGAGAATCGGCAGCGTGACGTTGTCGAGCCCGCTCAGGTCCAGCACCAGCCCCTGCCGCTTGCGGTCCTCGGGCACCAGCCCCACGCCCGCCCGCAGGGCCGCCGCGGGCGCGCCGGGCGGCAACCGCACGCCGGCCACCTCGACCCGGCCAGTGACGTCCGCATCCAGCCCGAAGATGGCGCGCGCCACGTCGGACCGGCCCGCGCCCACGAGGCCGGCCAGCCCGACCACCTCGCCCGCGGCGACCTGGAAGCTGACGTCCTGAAACCGCGGCGCGCTCGAGAGCCCCTCGACGCGCAGGACGACCTCCCCCGGCGGGCGCTCGGGCGCGGACGCCAGGTACTGGTCCACGCGCCGGCCGATCATCGCCTGGACCAGCGCCGCCTCGTCCAGCTCGCGCGCCGGCGCCGTCAGGACGTGCCGGCCGTCGCGCAGCACGGTGATGGCGTCGCACAGTCGGAAGATCTCCGGCATGCGGTGCGAGACGTAGATGCAGGTCGTGCCGCGCTCGCGCAAGCGGCCCATGAGCGCGTAGAGGCGATCGGCCTCGGGCTGCGACAGGCTGCTGGTCGGCTCGTCGAAGATGATGATGCGCGCGCCGCCCCCCACGGCGGCCGCGATCTGCAGGAGCTGCTGCTCGGCGACGGTCAGCTCGCCGACGAGGCGCTTCACGTCCAGGTCCAGGTCTGGGTCGACCGCCGCCAGCTGCCCGCGGGCACGGCGCGCCATCTCCGCTCGAGACACGAAGGGCCCGCGCCGCGGGAACGCGCCCAGACACAGGTTCTCGGCCACGGACAGGTTGTCGCAGAAGGCCAGCTCCTGATGGACCATGCCGATGCCGGCCCGAAGCGCGTCGCGCGGCCCGTCGAAGCGCACGGCCTCGCCGTGGACGCGGATGTCACCGCTGTCGGGCCGCTCGACGCCCGCCAGCAACTTTCCCAGCGTGCTCTTGCCGGCGCCGTTTTCGCCGCACAACGCGTGGCAGGCGCCGGCCGCGATCGTGAAGCTGACGTCCTCCAGCGCGCGCACGCCGGGGAACCGCTTGCCGACGCCGCGCAGCTCGATCGCGACCACGCGCGCCCCTACTTGAGCTTGAGGTACTCCTCCGGCACGTCGGGAAATCCCCACTGCCGGAGCTGGCGCGCCCACGACCCCAGACTGTCGATCGTGACCCGTACCGGATCCATCGAGACGACGTCCGGGACGTCGCGCTTGTAGTGGATCTTGTCGATGATCTTCGTGACCCCGACGTTCCCCCACAGGTACGACGACTGCGCCAACAACACGGGCGCGAGCCCCTTTTCCACGTAGGGCAGCGAGGGCGGCAAGGCGTCGACGGCCACCATCTTCACCTTGTGCGGATCCAGATCGCTCAGCAGCGTCTTCGTGTAGAGGGCCCATCCGCCCGCCATCGCCCAGCCGCTGATGCCGGGATAGGCGTTGTTCACGCGGATGACCTCGGCCGCCGCGTCCTGCGGCGTCTCGGGGTGATAGAACGTCCCGACGATCTGGATGCCGTGGTATTTCGCGGCCTCGGCGCGGATCCCCTCGACGCGGCGGCGCAGGTTGGGCGCGTTCTGGTTGCCGGCCAGGATCGCGACGCGCCCCCGCCCGTTCAGCTGCTTGGCCAGCTCGGACATGACCTGCTCGCCCAGGCGCCGGTCGTCGACGCCGTAAAACGAAAAGCGCTTCGAGGCGGGCGCGTCGCTGTCGAACGTCATCACCGGCACGTTGCGCGCGACGGCGTCGTCGATGGCGCCGGTCAGCTTGCCGGCGTCCGAACAGGAGACCAGGATCGCGCTGGCCCCCTCGTTGACGGCCTGCGCGATGCGCTGGGCCTGGATCTGGCCGTCCTCGGTCGGCGGCGTCAGCCACACGATCTCGATCGGCTGCCCGATCTTTCCCGACAGATCGCGGGCGGCGGTTTCGGCGCCGCGCCGCGCCGACAGGAAGATCGGGTTCGTCGAGCTCTTTGCGATCATCGCGATGCGGATCGGCTTGCTGGCCGAGCGGGTCGCGTCGGCCGCGGCGCCGGCGGGAACGCTGGACGATCGGCAGCCGGTGGCCACGGCGCCCAGCGCCAGCCACAACATCAGCGCGCAGCGAGTCGTCTTCGGCGTCGTCTTCGACATCATCTTGGACGCCGCTCCGCCAGCCGCCGCGCCGCAAAGCGCGCGCTGGCCTGGTCGAGGACCACCGCGATGACAATGGCACATCCGATGATGATCCATTCGTAGTTCTGATCGAGGTGCAACGTCCGGATGGACTGGCGGATGAGGACGATGAGGACCGCCCCCAGCATGGCGCTGACGGCACTTCCCCTGCCGCCGCTCAGACGCGCGCCCCCAACGACCGCCGAGGCGATGACGTATAACTCATATCCGGTGGCGTCTCCACAGGAGACCGATCCGTAGAAGGCGCCCCCCAGGAAGGCCGCCACCCCGGCGGTCAGGCCGGCCAGCAGGTAGACCCCCACCTGGATGCGTCCCAGACGCAGCCCGGCAAAACGGCTCGCCTCCGGATTGCCGCCAATCGCGTAGACGTGCCGCCCCATGACGGTGCGGCCCAGGTACACGGAGCCCAAGGCGGCGACCACCACCATGGCCAGCATCGGAACGGGGTAGAGCGCGGCGCCCAGCCCCAGGGGCGCCTTCGCGAAACGCATCAGCGGCTCGGGCAGCAGGATGCTTTCGGCCTTGCTGGCCACGAAGGCGATCCCGCGCAGGATCCACATGCTGCCCAGCGTGATGATGAAGGGGTGCACGCGCAGCCCCACGACCAGAAGGCCGTTGGCGGCGCCGGCGCCGAGGCCGACGCCCGCGCACACGAGCAGCGACAGCACAACGGCGGCGCCGCTGCCGAGACCGGGGTGGGCCCGCAGCATCAACCCCATGGTCACCCCCGCCAGCGCGTAGACCGAGCCCACCGACAGGTCGATGCCGCCCGAGATGATGACGATCGTCGCGCCGACGGCCATGATCGCGAAGAAGCTCGCGTCGGTGGCCGTCTGGATCAGCGTGTAGGAGTTGAAGAAGTTGTTGACCGTGCGGCCCGTCGCGTCGTCGACGTGTGAGCCGGCCGCCAGCGACAGACCGACCACCATGAGGCCGATGATCAGCAACAGCCCGGCCTGCTCGGACCTGAGCAGCCGTGTGACCGCCGAAGATCTCCGCCCGGCGGCGCTGACCCCCGGGGACGTGGTGGTCATACGATGCGGTGGCGCGCGGTGCCCAGACCGTCGATGCCGTACTCGACGACGTCGCCCGCCCGCAGATAGACGGGCGGCTTGCGCCCCATCCCGACGCCGGCCGGCGTGCCCGTGCTGACGACGTCGCCCGGCAGCAGCGTCATGAAGCGGGAGAGGTAGCTCACCAGCGTCGGGACGTCGAAGATCATGTCCGCCGTCGAGCTGTTTTGCCTCAGTTCGCCGTTGACCTTCAGCCAAATCGACGCCGCGCCGAAATTGGGAAATTCGTCGCGCGTGACGAAGAGGGGGCCCAGCGGCCCGAAGCCGTCCGCGCTCTTCCCCTTCGTCCACTGCCCGCCGCGTTCCTTCTGGATCGCGCGCTCGGAGTAATCGTTGTGCAGCACGAACCCGGCCACGTGCTCCAGCGCCGCCTCGGGCCTGACGTTCTTCGCCCGCCGCCCAATCACGAACGCGAGCTCGACCTCATAGTCCAGCTTCTCCGCCCCCTCGGGCAAAGCCACGTCGTCGTTGGGCCCCGCCACCGCGCTGCTCGCCTTCATGAACACCACCGGCTCCCCCGGCACCGCCGCCCCCGTCTCCGCCGCATGGTCCCGATAGTTGAGCCCAATACAAACCACCTTGGACGGCCTCCCCACCGCCGCCGCCACCCTACTCCCCTCCCCCACCCGAGGTGCCCGGCCCCCCTCCGCTCCGATCCACCTTTCCAACCGAACGAGCCCATCCCCCCCAAAGAACGCCTCATCCCAATCCCCCCCAAACCCCGA
>CAZJMY010000045.1:0-9789 GCA_964546845.1 uncultured Myxococcales bacterium
TTTATAGTAGGTGAGCGCGAGAGCGTTATAGGCAATTACCGTGTGCGACACGTTCCCACCCGCGGAAACAAGCAAGAGACGCGCCTGTTCCAGCGCCGCGTCCAGCGAATCGTTACCGGATTCGCGCAACGCCTGGCTGTAGCGCGCGCGCATCTCGAAGTCGCCGGGATCGGAGGTCAACCATCGCGCGAAGACGTCGGCGGCCTTCTTCGGTTCGTGGTTCCGACGCAGGCTCTCGCCGTACGCGAGCACGGTCTTGCGCGCGCCCGGCTGGATGTCCAGGGCGCGCTTGAAGTCGTCGACGGCGGCGTCGGCGTCTCCCGTCGCGGCGTGGATGACGCCCAGGTCGTGCCACGCTTCGTAGAGGCGCGGGTCCAGCCGCGTCGCGCGCGTGAACGGCTCGACGGCCTCCTTGTAGTGACGCCGGCCCATGCGCATGACCCGCACGCCCTCGTCGAACGCGGCCTGGGCTTCGGGGCTGGTCTTCGGCAGCGCCACGGGCGCGATCGGGTTCACGGGCGCCGCGCCCGGCGCCGGCGCGTTGTGCGCGCAGCCGGCGAGCAGCAGCGCGGTGGCGAACGCGCGAGCGACCGCCGTCCTACTGGTCACGGCGGATCTCCTCGATGCGGTCCATGGTCACGCGCGGCTCTCCGGGGCGCGTCGACAGGCGCAGCTCCGCCTCTTTGGGATATTCATTCTCCGCCAGCCGCGACAGGGCTTGCCGGATCGCCTGCGTGTGCTTGTTGTAGACGCCGATCTGCAGCGCGCGCGCGTACCCCGACTTGTACGCGTCGATGGCCTTGTCCTCGATCACGACGATGACCTTCTCGAGCTCGTCGCGGTACATCTGCTTCTCGTCTTCCTTGAGGTCGCGCGGCACGGGCGCGTTGCGCATGGCCTTCGCGTACGCCTCGTAGCCCTGGCCGATGCGCAGCAGCGCCGCCGTCGCCCACTCGGGCGAGCGGTACGCGACGACGTCCAGGTAGATGGCCTTCGCCTCTTCCAGCCGCTTGGCCTTCTCCTCCAGCACCTTGGCCAGCTGCTTGGGCTTGCCGGCGATCTTGATGCGCTCGTAGTCGACGAAGGCCAGCTCGCCCTGGATGTAGCGCGCCTGGGCGGCGTAGTACGACGTCTCGTCGCCCGCGTGGCCGCGCTTGGCCAGCGCCAGGGCCTTGGCGGCGGCGTCCTTCGCGGCGGCGTCGTTGCCGGCCTTGAGGTGCGCGTCCGCCTCGCGCGCCAGCGCCTCGACGGTCTTCGCGTCACCAGGGTACGTCTTGCTGAACGCGGCGAAGCTGGCCGCGGCGCCGCGCCAGTCCTTCTGGTCCTCGCGCACGACGGCCGCCTGGAACGCGACCTCCTTGGCGTCGGGGCGATCCTTGTAGCGGCGCGCGTACTCGCCGTAGTGCCTGATGGCGCGATCGTGCTGGCCCAGGCTCTGGCGCAGC
Source organism: uncultured Myxococcales bacterium (assembly GCA_964546845.1). Classification (GTDB taxonomy): domain Bacteria; phylum Myxococcota_A; class Polyangia; order Fen-1088; family Fen-1088; genus JADGRB01. The sequence continues at coordinate 1,446 of CAZJMY010000045.1, forward strand.
ACGCCCGCGCTGCGAAGCGCGTCGGCCGCGTGCGCGTCCTGCGGATACTTCTGCGCCAGCTGCTCGTAGAGGGTCGCGGCCTTGTCGTAGAAGGCGACGTTCTCCTCGATGCGCGCGGCCGTGAACAGCGCCTCGGGCGCCTCGGTGGCGCTGGGGTACTTGTCCGCCAGCTCCTTGTAGGCGGCGACCGCCTCGTCTTCCTTCTTGGCCTTCTCGAACACGACGGCCGCGTTGTTCAGCGCCTTGGGCGCGTAGCCGTTGCCCGGGTATTCGCGCGGCACGCGCAAAAAGAAGGCCGCCGCCTTGTCGTAGTCGCCGCTCTGGGCGTACTTCTCGCCCGACTTCATGACGGCGCCGACGATCAGCTTGTCCAGTCGCTCCTGCTCGGTCTGCGAGGCGAACGCCTTGGTCTTCTTCAGCCGCCGCGCCCAGGCCTCGATGTTCTCGTAGTTCTTGGCCTTGTTCAGCGCCTCCAGGATGCGGTCGCCGGCGGCGCCCGCGTTCGGATCGTCGGGGTAGCGCTCGATGATCAGCCCAAAGCGCTTCACCGCCTCGTCGTAGTCGCCGTAGTCGAAGAAGAACTGTCCGTTCTTGTAGATGACCGTGACGATCTCTTTGTCGTTCGGGAACAGTGTCGCGTAGAGATCGGCCGCCTCGCCGAACAGGCGGTCGCTGTCGGTGATCTCCCGCTTGCCGGCGTTCGAGGCCAGCGGCCTGCGTACTTTCTCGAAGGCGGCCATGGCCTGCAGCAGCGCGTCCTTGTGGACCTTGCCCACCGGTCTTGTCTTGCCGACGGCCAGGTACTCGCGCCCGGCGTCCTCGTACTTGCCCAGCTTGAAGTAGAGGATGTCGGCGCGCAGGTAGCGCAGCTCCGCGGCGTCGGGCGCGTCCGGGAAGTTCGCCAGATAGAACTCGTACGCCTCGGCGGCGCGCGCGTAGCGGTCGCGGTCGACGACCTTGCTGGCCTTCTCGTTCTGCTGGGCCTCGCCGTGCATCGTCTTCGCCAGGTTGCGGATCAGCGCCTCGGCGATCGTGCGGGCGTGGGCGACGGTGTTCGGGCGGTCCTTGTTGGCGGCGGCCCAGGCGCTGCGCGGGCCGTAGTCGCCGGCCAGCTTGCGCATCTCGGTGACGGCGCCCTTGGTGTCGCCCATCAGCTGGTAGCTCTCGACGATCTTGCCCGCGTAGTCGGGCGCGTCGCCGGCGTTCGGGTCCAGCTCGATCAGCAGGCGGTAGGCTTCGACCGCGCGCTCGTAGCGCGTCTGGTCGAACACGGTGTCGGCCAGCTGCTTCAACACCTTGCGCGAGTACTGCTTGCCGCCGATCTGCGCCAGGAACTCGAACGCGTCGCGGGCCGTCTTGGTGTCGTCCTCGGTGAACAGCTCGACGAGATATTCCAGCGCCTCGCCCTGCAGCTCCTCGGCGCGCTTCTGCTCGGCCTCGGTGCGGCCCGCCTTCTTCTTGGCCAGATCCAGCACGTCCTTGAAGCGCAGCGCGCTCTTGGTCGTGTCGCCGAGCTTCCAGTAGCACCAGGCGGTCTTGAACAGCGCCAGGTCGTACAGCGTCGACTTCGGGTGCTTCAGCACCTTCTCGTACGCTTCCAGCGCGCTGGGGTAGCTCTGCTGCTCGTAGAAGCGATACTCCGCGATCGCCATCCACGCGTCGGCGACGTAGCGCGAGCGCGGGAAGCGATCGAGGATGATCTGGAAGTACTTGATCGACTCGCCCAGCTTCCCCTGGTCGCGCAGCGAGAACGCGTAGAGGTAGATGACCGTGTCGATCTTGCGGAACTTCGGGTAGTCGTTGATGAGCTGCCGGTAGGTCGCCTGCGCCTGCGCCAGCTCGATCGTCGGGGGCCGGTGTGGCACGCGCGGGCAGGTCGAGCGGTCCGTGTGGCAAGCGGTCACCGCGGCCTGGTACGCGCCCATCTTCTCCAGGTAGACCGCCTTCGACTCTTCCCAGTAGAGCTCGGCCAGCTTGTACAGCGCCTCGGCCTGCTCCTTGGCGCGGAAGCCGGCGGACCCGCGCGGGTTCTCGGCCAGGTAGGCCTCCAGCAGCTTGATGGCCTCGCGCCGCGCGGCGACGACCTCGCCCTCCTTCTGCTCCAGCGCCTTCTGCAGGATCGGCGGCAGCTTCTTCTCGGCGTCGTCGCTCGCCGGCGTGCTCGCGTCGCTCTTGCTCGCTGATTGCGTCGCCGCGCGCACGTTCGCGGGCGCGAGCAGCAGGAGCGCGCCCGCGACCGCCACGCCAATGCCGCGACGAAACCTATTTGTAATTCTCGTACTCATCCGACCAGTACTCACCTTCGAAGGGCCAGTACTCTTCGTCGTCGCCGATGAGGCCTTCGAGCTGGAGGGTCGCGAAGAGGTCGGCGGGGTAGCGGCCGTCGCGCAGGTGCTCGATCTCGATCTCCAGCTTCTTCTTCTTGCCGATGATGGCGTCGATCTGCGTGAGGCGGGCTTGCCGCAGCAGATCGCGCAGGCGCTTGTCGAGGTCGGCCAGCGCCTGCGTGGCGATGAGCCCGGTGGCGGCCACCAGACGCGCCCGCAGCTTGCGGGCCTCGGCCCCCAGCGCCAGCGTGGCGGCGGCCTCCTTCGCGTACGGTCCCCCGGCGACGTTCTTCAGGCGCGCCGCCCGGTGGGCCTCGTCGGCGAGCTGCGCGACCTGCTCTTCCATCACCGGATCGCCCGCCGCCAGCGGGCGCAGTGCCTCCACGTCCTGCACCAGCCGGACCGCCTCCGTCGCGTCGCCGCCACCGGCGTCGCCGGCCTTGCCCTGCTGGTGCGCCGTCAGGTCGTCCCAGATGGCGACCTCGTTGGGGATCGTTCCCGCCTCGCGGTCCAGCGCCAGGATGTCGCCCGTGAACTTGTAGAACCTCGGGTCGACCTTCAGCAGCTCGGCGATCGGGTCGCGCGGGCTGGCGATCGATTGCTTGTCGAGCAGCTTGCGATACAGCGCCGCGCGCTGGCCGGGGTTCTTCAGCAGCTCCGTCACCCGCGCCTCGATGGGCGCGTAGGTCGTGACGAACGTGGCCAGCGTCTCCTTCACGCGGTCGAACTGACACGACTTCAGGTCGATCATCGCGTGCAGCAACATCACGTCGGGCGCGAGCGGCGTCGTGTGGAAGTCGTGATCGAACTCTTCGAGGAACGCGCGCGCCGCCTCGTACTCGCCCTTCTGGAACATCGACCACGACGCCTCGAACAGCGCGTCCGGCAGCCGGTCCGAATCCGTCGGCACGCGGAAGTAGAAGTAGTACGCGTCGTCGTACTTGCCCTGCTCGTGCGCGATGCGCCCCAGCGCCAGATAGGCCAGGTCCTTGATCGCGAAGTAGCGGCCGTCGATGAAGAACGTGAACCGGTCCTGATCCGCCTGCTCGACGATCTCGCACAGGTTCGCGCGGGCCGAAGCGAAGTGCGCGCGCCGCGCCTGGATGAGCCCGCGGAAGTACAGCGCCGCCGCGTAGAAGCGCGACTGGCGGTCCACCTGCCCGAACAAGCTCTCGGCCCGACCCGTGTCGCCGGCCTCGTAGGCCACCTTGGCCGCCAGATACGCGTGCTCGGCGGCAGCGTCGCGGGGCAGCGTCGCGGGCTGGGCGTGGTCCAGCACGGCCAGCACGGCCGCCTCCTCCTTGGTCTCCAGCGCGACGTCGACCAGCGCGCGGTAGGCGGGCGCGAACTGCGGCGCCGCGGCGCCACGCGCCAGCACGCGCAGGAGATACCGCTCGGCCGACTTGTACCCCCCGGCGCGCACCAGCGCGCGCGCCAGCGTCAGCTCCGCCGTCGCGTAGTCGGGCGCGTACTGGAACTGCGCGTACCGGGGCGACTCGACGATCCGGTAGAGCCGGATGCTGGCGACCTCCGGGTTGCCGGTGACCAGGTCGTCCTCGGCCCCGGCCAGCTCGACCCGCAGCCGATCGAGGGTGACCGGTTGCTTCTCGTCGCTCAGCGCGCCGCTCTTCTCGAGGTCCGTCAGATAGTGGCCGACCGGATCGGCGTCCGCGGCGGCAGCGGGCGCCGCCGGCTGGGCGAGCAGGGCGACGAGCAGGGCGATCATTTCTCGCTCTTCAGCTCCATCTCGATCTCGGGTTCGTACTCGGGCAGATCGCCGTCGTCGTCGCCCGTGAACGACACGGTCGTCGTCTTGCCGTCCGGAACGTTGACGACGAACGTTTGCTCGGATTCGTAACCCAGGTCCGCGTGCTCCTTCTCGGCCTTCTTGCCCGGGCGGACGTCGATCTTCACCGTCAGCGTGTGCGGTCCCGGCTTGATGGGCCGCTGCGACACCTTGATCAGATCGTCGACCATCGGCTTTTCGCCCGAGTCCCAGATGACGTTGCCGTCCAGGCGGATCTCCGCCCGGTGCAGCAGGAAGCTGGGCGCGCCCTTCCAGCGCAGCGTCGCGCCCAGCTGCGACGCATAGATCTGCTGTTCGACCAGCGCGGCGCGGGCGCGGGCGCGGAACAGCTCGTCGCGCAGCTTGTCGTACTCGGCCCGCAGTCTGGCCAGATCGATCGTCGGCGGGGCCGGCGGCGGCGACGCCTCGTGCGCCGCGTCGGCGGCCTGGTCCGCGTCGCCGGTAGCGGGTGGCGCGGCCGCGGCAGGCGAAGCGCCGGCCAGCAGGGCGGTGAACAAGGTCGCGGCGAGGTTCGTCATCGTCACTCCGTCACGGGCAGGTAGAGGCTGATGCCGACGGTGGCCGTCAGGTCGTTGACCCACATGACTTGCGAGAGCAGCTGCTGCCGATAGACGTGGTCGCGCACGTCCAGGCGGACCGCCCAGGCGCGCTGCCCGAAGAACTTCAGGCCGAAGCCGGCGTTGCCGGCCAGGTTCTGCGACAGCACGGAGTCGACCACGCCCGCACCCGCCGCCAGGTACAGATCGAAGTGGGTGATCCCTCCGCCGAGGCGCATCTTGGCGTGCGCCGGCACCCAGATCAGGTCGGCGTCGAACATCAGCTCGCGCCGCGGCTTGTCCTTGAGGACCGAAAACGTGCGCTCCAGCTCCGGGCCGCCCGACGACGTCAGGCGCGTGTACATCCCGGACGCCTCGACGCCCAGGTCCTCGGTCATGTGGTACGTGTACGCGCCGCCGACGGTGTACGTGCCGTCGAACAGGTCCGACACGTAGTACCCGCCTTGGACCGTCAGCTCGTGCCGGTTGGTCTGCTGGAACAGCCGCTCGCGCGTCGTGCGCTGCTTCCGCTTCGCGAACAGATCGGCTTTGACGTTCTCGTCGATGCACGCGTCCGCGCCGGTGCCGGCGGGCGCGGCCGTTTCGGGGGCGGGCGCCGGCGGCGGCGTCGAGACGTTGGCTTCCGCGGCTGGTTCCGGCTCCGCCGACATCGGCGCGTCGTCTGCGCCGAACGCGGCGGGGCTGGCGGCCGCCACCAGCGCGGCCGCCCACATGAAGCCTCCTAGCCGAGCCATAGGCTGAGACCCGCCAGCACGGTGACGTTGTTGGTGATGCGCCCGCGCCCCAGCACCTCCTGCGGGACGACGAAGTCCCGGACGTCCAGCCGGAACCCAAAGAACCGGTTGAAGTAGATCTTCGCGCCGGCGCCGGCCTCCCAGGTCAGCCCCTGCACGGTCGGATCGGCGGTGCGCCCCGCGCCCGCCACGACGAACAGGTCGCCGTGCAGGATCGTGGTCTCGCTGAACTTCAGCTTCGCGTGGATCGGCGACCAGAGCAGCGAGACGATCCCCTGCCAGGCCACGCTGGCTTGAAAATGCGTCTGCTGGTCGAACGCCGTGAACGGCTGCTCCAGCCGGAACCGCATCGGCGTGCGCGTCAGCAGGACCTCCAGGCCGAAGTCCTCGGAGGGATAGAACGCCAGCGCGCCGCCCCAGCTGTACGTCGACGACAAGGCGTCCGACGCGTAAAAGCCGCCCAGTCCGGACAGCTCGAACCGGTGGCGCTTCAGGAAATCGCGCCGCTGGACACCCTTGCGGCGGCCGCCGGTGGCGTCGCCCTCGAGGCAGGCCAGGCCGTGCAGCGCCGACTCTGCGGACTCCTCGGCCACGTCGGCGTCGGCGTCGGCGTCGCCCGAGCCGGCGTCGCTGCTCGTGGACGCCGGCTCGTTGCCGGCGTCGCCGCTCGCATCGTCGCCGCGATCCTCGAACGGGTTGCTCGGCTCAGAGCCGCCCATCGGGGGTGCGGCGACGGCCGGTGTCCCGTTGAAGAGCCCGTAAAGGACCGCGAACGCGAGGGCAGCACGGAGCAACGCGAAAAAATCGTAGCCCTTGCGCGCCGCGCTTGGCAAGGTTCGTCGGTCGGCGGGCGTGAATTTTCTCGACGAGAAACGCAGGTGGAATCGCACGGTAAGATGGGGGAACACGTGATCGGCGCGGTGCTGCTCATCGGCGCGAAAGTGGCGCAACTGTTGTGCGCGGGTGCGCAACGCGCGCACGCCGGTGTGGCGCAACCGGTGTGTGACCGCTGGTCGCACATGTCGCCGCTGGCGGCGTGGATTCTCGTGGTGGGCGTCGCGCTGGGGTGCTCGGGATCGTCCGCGTCCCGGCCGCGCGACGCGAGCGCCGTGCCGTCGAACTGCTCGGTGCCGCTGGTGTGCGGCGACGACGGCGCCGTTCACTCGTGCGACGGCAAGATGATCGGCGCCGTGATCGACGACTGCGCGGCGCGCGGTCAGGCCTGCAGTCTGGGCCGCTGCACCTCGGCGCCCTGCCAGGTCGCGGAGGCCCGCACCCGGAGCGTCATCGGTTGCCTCTTCTATACGCTCCAGCCGGACAACGTCGCGGCCGACGAGGCCGCGTTGACCAGCTACGTGATCAACAACGCCGGAGTCGACCCGGCCAACGTTCAGCTGCAGCGGGCGACACCCGGCACGAACGAGTCCACGGTCTGGGAAGAGGCTGACAGCGTCCAGATTCCCGCGGGCAGCTCGGGGCGCTTGCAGTTTCCCGGGCTCGAGGTGACGAACCCGGGGATCAACCCCCTGGCCGCCGTGCGCGTCTCCAGCGACCGGCCCGTCAGCGTCGCGGAGATCGAGAGCGACGACGACGCGCAGCCGGCGACCAGCAGCAGCGGCACCGTCGTGCTTCCGCTGCAGGCGCTGGGCGGCAACTATCGCGCGGTCACGTATCCGCAAGAGGCGACGCACGACGTTCAGCAGGCGGTGGGCAGCCGCGGCGGCGCGGCGCGCGTGATCGTCGTCGGCACGCAGCCCGGCACGCGGATCAGCTTCAAGCCGGTCGAAGCCATCACGGGCGACCCCGGCCCGGGGCAGCTGGTTCCGCCGCTGGCGGCCAGCGAGCCTCTGGAGGTCACGCTCAACGACGGGGACGTCTTCCAGATCTACACGAACTCCCCCGACGAGGACCTGACCGGCAGCCAGGTCACCGTCCTGTCGGGCGCGCCCGTGGCGGTGTTCTCGGGCAACATCTCGACGTCGTACGGCTCGAACGCCAGCGGCATCAACTCCGCCGACATGGCGCATGAACAGATGCCCCCGGTGTCGAGCTGGAGCAAATCCTACGTGGCGGCCCCGCTTGCTCCACAGACCAGCATCGGGTGCACGTCGTTCTTCGGCGACAGCGACGGCGTGGGCGCCGGGTCGATCTGGCGCGTGGTCGCCGACCAGAACGACACCCGGGTCGACTTCGGCCCGCCGTCGCCCGAGCACGTCTGGCTGCGGGCCGGGCAGTCGGTGACGCGTGTCTCGAGCGCGCCCTTCACGATCACGGCATCGCGACCGATCCTGGTCACGCAGGGGATCGACTGCGAGCCCAGCCTGTCGCTGGCCATCAGCACCGACCCGAACGCGCTGCTGACGAACATCTCGTTCGCGGCTCTGCCCGTCTTCGATCAGGTCGTCGCGATCGTGCGCCAGGCGGGGTCGACCCTGGCGCTGGACGGCGTGCCGATCTCGGACTCGATGTTCCGGTCGCTCGACGACGACTTCGAGCTGGCCGAGCTGCCCGTTCCGGCCTGCCGCGCGGCCTCCGGCGCTTGCCTGCACCGGCTGACGGCGACCGGCGGCGGTTTCGGCCTGACCCTCCGCGGGATGGACGTCTCGGCCAGCTACGCCCTGACCACGCCGGGCCTTCTACGCTGCGACTCGAACTCCGAGTTGTGTTTGAACTAGCTCCGCCTCGTCCTCGTCCTCGTCCTCGTCCTCGTCCTCGTCCTCGTCCTTGAGTATCGAGCGCGCGACCGGGTCGGCCTGCTTTAATCGCGCGCGACCGAGTCGGGGCTGCTTCGGGGGGCGGGTATGGCGCCGGGGGCACCGCGCAGCCTAACTGACGGCGAAGACGCCGTCAGATGGCGCGCTCCTACTTCGCGCTGGCGTCCTCGGCGAAGACGCCGAGGAGCGCGCTCGTAGGTGCCCC
>CAZJMY010000046.1:0-12268 GCA_964546845.1 uncultured Myxococcales bacterium
CGCCGCTTCCGACACGCGCGTGCTTCCGGCCAGCCACCCGACCAGCTTGTCCAGCGTCGCCTCGCGCGTCGGCAGATCGGCGACCCGCTCGCCGTCGCGCATGCAGACCACGCGGTCGGTGATCTCCAGGACCTCGCGCAGGCGGTGCGAGATGTAGACCATCGCGATCCCGTTCTTGCGCAGGTCGCGGAGCAGGTCGAAGAGGCGCGCGGCGTCCGTCTCGCTCAGCGTGGCGGTCGGCTCGTCGAGCAGCAGCACCTTCGCGTCCAGCGACAGCGCGCGCGCGATCTCGGTCCGCTGCTTCTGGCCGGGCGACAGCAGCCGCAGCGGGGTGTGCGGATCGATGTCGCCGCCCACGCGCTCGAGCACCTTGGCGGCGCGCCGGTACAGCGCCGGGCGGTCGATGATCCCGAACCGATGCGGCTCGTGCCCCAGCAGCACGTTCGAGCCGACGTCCAGGTCTTCGGCCTGGATCAGCTCCTGCCGAACCAGCGAGACGCCCAGCCGGATCGCGTCGGCGGGGCTGGTCGGAGAGTGGCCGTTGATGGACACGCTGCCGGAGTCCGGCAGGTGGACGCCCGCCGCGACCTTCATCAGCGTCGACTTGCCGGCGCCGTTGCCCCCCAGCAGCCCGACGATCTCGCCGGGCGCCACGTCGAAGTCCACCCCGCGCAGCGCGCGCACGCCGCCGAACGACTTTTCGACTCGCTTCAGGGAGAGAGACATCGGTGCACGTCCTGCCGTCAGCCGACTACTTCTTGAGCTCGCGCAGCTCGTTCCAGAACTGGTCCAGGTTTGTCTTGTCGACGACCAGGATGCCGGTGTCGACGAACGGCGGCACGGTCTTCCCGTCGCGCAGGTCCTTCAGCGCCTTGACCGACTGGTAGCCGAACTGGAACGGACGCTGAACGACCGTCGCGCTGATGAGACCGTCGCGGACCGCCTTCAGCGTCTCTTCTTCCTCGTCGAACACGACCAGGATCGGCTTGTCCTTGCGGCTGGACGCGCGCACGGCGTCGGCCATGCAGGGCCCGTTGTACGACCAGATGCCCATCCCCAGCACCAGGTCCGGGTAGCGGGCCAGGGCGTCCTCGACGTTCTTCTTGGCCAGGGCGCGGTCGGCGTGGTCCAGGAAGACCGGCAGGATCTCGATGCCCGGCACCTTGCCCAGGGTGGCGTCGATGCCCTGCTTGCGCTCGATCGCGTTCTGCATGTCCATGCGGCCGACGAACAACGCCACCTTGCCCTTGGTGACGCCCGCGGCCTTCAGCGCGGCGGCGGCCGTGTTGCCGGCCACCTTGCCCGCCTCGACGTTGTTCGTGCCGACGTAAACCTTGCGGGCCGACTTCGGCGCGTCCGAGTCGGTCGTCACCAGCGGCATCTTGGCGGCGACGCGCGCGAACAGGTCCGTCATCGCGTCCGGGTTGATCGGGCTGATCACGACGCCGTCGAACCCCTGGACCAGAATGTCCTCGAGGAAGCGCTGCTGGTCGGCGACCTCTCCCTTCAGCGGGCGGAACATGTCCACCTTCACAGCGAAGTCCTTTTCGGCCTTGCGCAGACCCTTCTCGCCGATGTTCCAGAAGTCCGACGAGTTGTTGGTCACGAACGCGAAGTGATAGCTGCCGGCGGGCGCCGCCGCCGTCGCGGGCTCGCCCTCTTTCTTCTTGTTGCACCCGACGGTCGCGGCCATCAGGGCGAACACCACCGCGCCCAGGACCCGCCCCGAATACCGACCTGCGTGCCGACCTGAATTCGTCCTGGAACCGAACATTCCCATGCGTGCTCCTTGAAAGCGGCGGGGGGGGGCCTAGTCCGTGGTGAACCGGTGGATCATCAGATGCTGGTACGGCGCGCCCGGTCGGACGATCACCTGGTCGCGCCAGGCGGGAACACTGATCGCGTTCGGGAACGCCTGCGTCTCGAGGCAAACCCCGCTGTGCTGGGGATACGGCTTGCCGCCTTTGCCGCGGATGGAGCCGTCGAGGTAATTGCCCGAATAGAACTGGACGCCGGGCTGGTCGGCCTCGATCGTGAGGACCCGGCCCGTCTTCGGGTCGGCCAGCTGCGCGACGGGGCGCAAGGCGCGCGGCTCGCCGTCGACGACGAAGTTGTGGTCGTACCCGATGGGAGTCCCGCCGGCGGCCAGCAGGTCCCTCCCGATCGGCTTCGGCGCCGTGAAGTCGAACGGCGTCCCGCCGACCTCCGCGACCTGCCCCGTCGGCACCAGCGGATCGCCGGGCGTGTAGGCGTCCGCGAACAGCGTCAGCTCGTGGCCGGTGATCGGCCCGGCGTCCTGGCCGGCCAGATTCCAGTAGGTGTGGTGAGCCATGTTCACCAGCGTCACCGCGTCAGTGGTGGCTTGCATGGCGACCCGCAGCTCGTTTTTCCAGGTCAGCGTGTAAATGCAGGACGCGACCACCGTGCCCGGGTACCCCTCTTCCCCGTCACGCGAGACGTACGCCAGCCGGAGGGCCGGGCCCTCGGCCGTGTCCATGGCCTCCGCCGTCCAGACCACCTTGTCCCAACCCTTGACCCCGCCGTGCAGGTGGTGCGCGCCGTTGTTGGCGGCCAGCGCATAGCGGCGGCCCTCCAGCTCGAACCGGGCGTTGCGGATTCGATTGGCGACCCGCCCCACCGTGCTGCCGAAGTACGGACTGCCGGCCAGGTAGCCGTCCAGCGTGTGGAACCCCAGGACGATGTCGGCCAGCTTGCCGTCGCGGTCCGGCGCCTCGAGGCCGACCAGCGTCGCCCCGTACGTCGCCACCTTGGCAACGAGATCATTCCCGTTGCTCAGGGTGTAGAGGTCGACGTTCTTGCCGTCAGCCTTTCCGAACGACGTCTTGGTGATGGTCATCGAACTACGCGCAGGCGCCCCCCTTTTACCGAGCGGAGCGTGGTCGAACGTTAGCAGTCCAGAGGTACTAAGTAAATAGTTCTTACTATTACCCGTGGCGCCCGACTACCAGGTGGCGGTGATGCCGGCGCTGACGAAGTTCACGATCTGCTTCTCACCCAGGAACCAGGCGAAGTCACCGCGCATGTACTCGAGGCTGGTGTGCAGATGCGGCGTCCAGTGCCAGACGCCGACGATCGAGTAACCGATCTGCCGCTTCGTGAGGCTGATGGCCGTGTTGTCCCTGTCGCTCGGCAGCAAGAACACCCGCGAGATGCCCGCTCCCAGATTCAGGTCGAACTGACCGAGAACGAATTGCGCGAAGCCAGAGTAGCCATCGAAGGTGCGCGCCTCTTTGTCCTGACTGAAGCTGGTCGCATCCGCCTGGAATGCGTAGTAAAGGCCGAGCCCTTTGCCGTAGTGACCGGCCAGCCCGAGGTGGAAGAACCCCGCCTCGAGACGGAGGCCATACCCGAATCCCCAGGCGCTCACGCCGTCCGAGACGGACGGCTGATACAGCTTCTGGAAGGCGGTATTGCCGAAAAGATGCAACCTGAAGGTGCCGGGGCCGGCGTAGTCAAACGTCAGCTCCGATTCGCCCAAGGGGTACCGCGTCGCCTCATAGATCCCGGGGATGGTCGCCGGATCGTAGACGCCGACGCTCAACTGCAAGCCGCCTTTGAGAGGAGTCGCGTAGACCACGCCCGGCTGAAAGAACGCCGCCAGGACACCGAAACCGATCAACCCGTTCGTGTTACCGACGTTGTCGATGTTCCCCGGGTACCCGACCGCGTACCCATGACCGTAGAGGAAATCGTTTTCGGTGGCTCCTCGCGAAAACAGATCCAGCGCACGGCCGACGAGCAGGCTTCCCCACCGGCCCTCCAGTTTCAGAAAGCCCTCTCGCGCGTCCGGCCAGGACGTCCCCGTCTTGCGCTGCTGCAAGGTGCCTATCGAGGTCCACAGCCCGAGATAGGTCAGCAATTTTACGTTTTCACTCAGCTGCGTCCGTAACCCGAACGAAAACACGTTCGGAACGAAACCGCTGCGGATTCGCCAGCTGTTGAACGTCCCCTGGGTGGGCATCCCGGTGTTTGGGTCGGTGGGCCCCGCGATGCTGTCGCTGCCGACGTCGAGACCGCCGCCCGGGATGATCGTCTCGCCCTGATTGAGGGCTTGCGGGTTCGCATCGCCCCACCCGTGCACGACGAACCCGTTGACACGCCCGGTGGTGAAAAACTCCCAGTTGTCCGTCTTGAGGATGGTCACCTCAGCGGAGGCCGGTGCCGTGAGTAGCAGAACGAAGGCCAGGACGAGAAAGGACCGCGTACGCACAGGTTTCATGTCGGAGCTCTCCCCAGGCAAACGGAAATGGGACGCGGCATCACGGATGCCCGGCCAGAGTGCTTAACCGCCCTTCCAGCCAGGCATCGCGCGATCGCCCCTACATCGGTGCGACGCCCGTGACCGTGATGTGGATGATCTGCGAGTGCCAGGGCTTGGTCGAGTCGGCGTGGGTCACGACGTTCAAGTCCGAAACGGTCTTGCCCATGTACGTCGCCGGAAGCGTGAAGTTCGGTTCCGATGGCATCATGCGGCTCGCGGTGCAGGTACCTGCCCAAACGCCCGGACCACAGTTGTCGACGGCGTGACAGTTGGAGTCGCTGACGTAGAGGTCGACCGACCCGCCGCCGGGAACCGGAATGGTCTTCGAATAATGGATGAGAAACGTCTGATGGTTCTCGTAGGCCGTGGCGGTCTGCGGGAACGAATTCAAGTAGTAATGGGCCAGCTCTGACTTGTCCGGGTTGCGAACAATCAACTTGTAAATGTTGTAGTGCTCGACGGCGACCGGCGAGCCGCCCCGGTAAAATGTATCCGTGCCCGCGGTCCCCTGTGCATCCTTGGGGTCGCTGTTTCCAGCGTCGCGCGTTCCACCCGTGTAGTACTTCGCTTCTACGACGCCGTTGACCGTGAACGTCATGTTGTACTTGACGCCCGCCGTGCCGCCGAGGGTGAAGCTTTCCGTCTGCACCAGGCCCTGCGATTCGAAGGGAACGCCGTTGGTGCTCGGACAATTTCCGCCCGGAGTCGTGAAGCAGTCCTGCTGAGATTGCTGGTAGCAGGGCATCAGAATCAACGAGCTCATCAAGCTCTCGCCGTACTGGTTCGGCACGCCCGCGATGTCCTTCACAGAGACGCTGCCGCCGCCGGCCGCGCCGCCTGTCGCGGCCCCGCCGGCTGCACCGCCCGAGCCCGTCGTGCCGCCGGTGCCGCGCGAACCGCCGCCTGCGCCCCCGCCGCCCGAGCCCGTCGTGCCGCCCGAGCCGGTCGTACCGCCCGAGGAACCCGTCGTTCCGCCGGAGCTAGAACCGCCGGTTCCCGTCAGCACCTCGCCGCCGGTGCCGGTCGTCGACTGGCCACCCGTTCCCGTCGGGCTGCCGCCCGACCCGGTGCTTCCACCGCTCGAAGAAGTCCCCCCGGACCCACTGCTCATCCCTCCGCTACCCGTCGTGCCGCCGCTCCCCCCCTTCATGACGCCCTCCTGCGAACAGGCAGCCAGCGCAACGGTCAGGGACAGGGCGGTCGTCGATGCAAGGAAAATAGATCTCATCAGGGGCCCTCCGGTGAATTCCTACTGTCTCTTGACGTAAAGTTTTGTCCAAGAGATCGCGGTTGAACTGGACATTACCAGCGCGCCAACACTAAGTAAACAGATCTTACTAACTATAAATGGACCCCGATCAGGGGCAGGTGAGAGGCGCCGTGGAGACGACCCAGGTCGGGTTGTTTGACGCCATGTTAGCCGAGAGCATGCCGGCGTGCGTTGTGTGGCCGGCCGAAGTCACGGAGTCAGAAGCCGTGGTCCCCGACGTCTCGTCGAATTTCCAGTACCCGGTGAGGCCCGGCTCGTTGCCCGCGAGCGGATGATTCATGGTGCTCATGATTTCTGCCGCAGAGCGCGCCACGTTCCAGATCCGAAACTCGTCGATCTGACCGTTGAAATAGGCCGGAGGATAGCCGCCGATCGTGAGCGCGGTCATACCCGTGTGCAGCATGCTGGAGATCGCGACACTCACCTTCTCGACACCGTTGACGTAGGCACGCAGGTTCGTGCCGTCCCAGGTCATTGCGAAATGGGCCCACTGCGACATGTTCGCCATCAGACCGCTGGCCTTGTTGTCGCCCTGCGGATCGGTCGAACCGTTCGTGAACGGATCGATCGTGCCGATTCCCCCCGACGTGCTGCCGAAGTCCAGCCCGAACCCGTCGTTGTTGCGGTTGTTCGAGCCGTAGAAAAACATCGTGTTTGCGTCGGCTGACCACGCCGTCGTCGGGACGTACGCCCAAAACTCGATCGTCCGGCTCGCGTTCCCGGTGGGCAGGTCGGCGCTGCCACCGAAGTTGACGACGACGGCCCCCTTCGCCGGATCGTTGTTCGCCGCGACGTTCGTGCTGAACGAGATCGCGTGTCCAGCGCAGGCGGTGGCCCCGCCCGAACCGCCCGTCGCGCTCCCGCCGCCGCCGGCGTGTCCCGCGGCGCCCCTGCCGCCCGAACCGCCGCTGCTTCCGGCTGTGCCGCTTCCCGCCGTGCCCCCCGCCGCGCCGCCCGTTCCATTCGCGCCGCCCGTCGCGGCGACGCCGCCGGTCCCGTTCGTGCCCCCGGTCGCGGACGAACCACCCGTCGCCGTCGTGCCGCCCGTCGCCGTCGTCCCGCCAGTCGACACGGTCCCACCGGTTCCGGTCGACGGAGAACCGCCCGTTCCAGGCGACCCGCCCGTGCCCGTTCCACTGCTGCCACTGGAACAGCCGACGAACGCGAGCGCTCCGGCCAGCACGGAAGCCAGGGCGATAGGCAAGGTCACAAAACGGGGGCGGTTAGTAACCATAGTTAATGAACTACCACGTTCGCTGTCTTGGGAATAGGTCCCTGCAGTCAAAAACTGGTGCGAGCCCCACGGAGAGCTCGTGTGCGCCACAGACGTGAGAATCGCCGCCTTTGGCTCCTGTCGGGGGTGCGTTCACCAGCCTACGACTATCACCGGCTGAGATCGATGTCGCCCGCGAGGGCGGGTGCATCGCCTGTACCGGGCGGGGACGTCAGACGTCCCCCACTCATGCCCCGCCCGGGGAACACCGCCGCCGCGCGCCGTTCTTTTCAGGTACCGCGCAACAAACTATGTTCGCGGCCGAATAGGGGATGTGGACTTGACAAAAATCGGCTGGACTCTGGTTTTTCTTCCTTTGATCTTCGGCGGGTGCCCGACGCGGACCGTTTACGACGACGGCGGTGGCGCGGGAAATTCCGCGGGGACCACTGGAACAGGGGGACGCACCGGAGCCCCGGGCGGCACAGCGGGAACAGGGCTTTCTGCCGGACATTCTGGCTCGGGCGGCAGCGGCCCGGGGGCCGGTGGGACCGGCGCGGGAGGTGCGGGCGGTGCAAGCGGCGGCGCGAGTGGTGCTGGCGGCGTGACGGGAACCGGAGGCGCGAACGCGAGCGGTGGTGCGACGGCAAGTGGCGGCGCACCTGCAAGTGGTGGATCGAGCGCTGGGGGTACGGCAGGGGGGCGCGCTGGCGCGAGCGGAACGGGTGGCAAGGGCGGCGCCGCGGGTAGTGCGGCGGGAGGCACCAGTGGTCCGACCTGCTCGTCCAGCCAACGCGTCTGCGGGCAAAAGTGCATCGCGGCGTCGGCCTGCTGCTCGAATTCCGATTGCCCGGCGCAGGCTGGGAAGTCGGGCAGCTGCGACAGCAGCACGAATGCGTGCAGCTACAGCTGCGCGAGCGGCTACAAGCCGTGCGGCGCAAGCTGCCTTCCTGCGGCAAGTTGCTGCAGCGACAACGACTGCACGCCGCCACAGACCTGCGGAGGCGCGGGCACGGCGAACATGTGCGGGTGTCCGCGCAACTCGATGGCGACGACCTGTTCCGGCAAGTGCGGGACCGTCAAGGACAACTGTGGCGTCAGCGTCGACTGCGGCACCACCGCTTGCTCCGCGGGACAGACCTGCACGGCATCCAACGTCTGCGCCTGTGCGCGCAACTCGATGGCGACGACCTGTTCCGGCAAGTGCGGAACCGTCAAGGACAACTGTGGCGTGAGTGTCGACTGCGGCACCAGCGCTTGCGGCGCCGGACAGACGTGCACCGCGGCGAACGCGTGCAGCTGTGACGGGCGCCAGTGCACATCCATCTGTTGCGACACGCCGCCCGCGGGAACGACGTCGATTTGCCTCAACAACGGCACGCAGTGCGGGGTGCAGTGCAGCACCGGTACCCACAGCTGCAGCGCCAGCGCCCCGCCCTGCTACAGTGACACGGACCTGCAGCATTGCGGCAGCGAAGGCGGTCCTTGCACCGATTGCCGTCAAGCCAATGCCGCCGCGAATTGTGCCACCGCCGGAGGTTGCGCGAACACTTGCCTGGGTACGACGCTGTCGTGCCCGGGGGTGGCCGGAATGCCCAACTGCGGAAGTTGGGACTTCGAATCCGGGACGACGGAGGGTTGGGCTATCAATCACACGATCACGGCGTCATCCGACGCGGCCGTCGGATCGCCTACGGTGTCGTCCAGCACCGCGTTTCACGGCAGCCACTCTCTGGCCGTGACCTTCAACGGTAACGGCAGCACGAAATACTCGGTGTGGCTGACGGTGAACCTCTGTGGAAGCTCGTCATCCGCGGTCGCCAATTTTTCCGGCCGTTCGTTTGCGTTCCGGGTGCGCTTCCAAGGCAATGGCGGAGCTCAATTGTTGCCGGCTCAAGCGCAGGGCAGCGTTTACTGGGGAGGCTCGCCCGGCTTCGAACCGGGCTTCCACGACATCGTCTATGCGGGGTCGGGGAGCTGGGAAGACTACAAAGTGCAACTGGACGACGTGGACGCGAACGCGAGCAACAACATCACGCTCCAAATCGGGGTCGCTCCTATGTGGTCGGGAACGATCTACTTCGACCAGATGGAAATCCTCTGATCCGGTTCCGAAGCTGATCGCGTCGACGGGCCACGGAAGGCTGAGCTCCGTGGCGCAACGAGCGCGGGGGTTCTGGGGAACAACGGCATCGCCTGTCGTTCCGTAGCTGTGCACGTCGTGTCGACCTGTTGCGTCAGGCTTCTCGGTGATCGGGCGGGTGGCGACATGATAAAAGGCCGCAGGCTTGCGCAGGTAGAGGTCGGAAATGTTTCGAACCCGTAGCCTCGTTTCCTATGTTTCGCTTGTTCTGGTGATGGCCGCCGCGGCCGGTCAGGCGCGCGCCGCAGAGGATCCCGAGGCGCTGATCCGCGATGGCATCGAGCTGCGTCGGCACGGCGAAGACGCCAAGGCCCACGGGTACTTCCAGCGCGCGTACGACGTGGGGCACACGCCGCGGGCGGCCGCCCAGCTGGGTCTCGTCAATCAGGCGCTGGGGTTCAACCTGGAGGCCGAGCGTTACCTGACGGAGGCGCTGCAGACGCAGGACCCGTGGGTGCTCAGCCACCGCAACACGCTCGAGAAGAGCCGCCAGACGGTGCGCGCGCGCCTGGGACGGATCGAGGTCCGCGGGCTGCCCGGCGATGCGACGGCGGCCTGGGCGGGCCAGGCGGCGCAACCGGTCCCCACCAACAACGTGCTGTGGGTCGTCCCCGGCAAGGTAACTCTGACGTTCGCCGCGCCGAACCACACCTCGGTCACGAAGGAAACCTCCGTCGGCCCGGGCGAGAGCGTGACCGTGGAGGTCGAGATGCCGGCCGTGCCGCAGCCCGTGGCCGCGCAGCCTCCGGCCGCGCCGGAGCCCGCGCCCGTCGCGGCGGCTGCGACACAGGCCCCGGCCGCCTCCCCGGACACCGAGACCAGCTCCGGCCGGCCGCTGCGAATCGCCGGGCTCATCACGGCCGGCGCCGGTGTGGCCGCGGGCGTGGCGGGCATCTTCGTGTACCGGGCGGGCGTCAACAAGGCTCACGCGATCGAGCAGAACGCGAATCCCCAGAGCCCTGCCCCGTATGACGAGTCGAACGGCAACTACAAGAGCCTGAGCAACGCCGGGATCGGCTTGATGATCGGCGGAGGGGTCGCGCTGGCGACGGGCGTCGTTCTGTACTTCGTCGGCCGCGGTGCGGACTCGGAACCGAACGAGGGAGGGACGCAGGTCTCGCTCGGATACGTGCCTGGCTTTGGCGCTCACCTCTCGTTCGGTGGTTCGTTTTGACCTCCGCGCGTCGCGCGAGGGGTGAGGCGCGAGCCGCCCGGCTGTCGCCGGTGCTGGCGACGCTGGTGCTGGCGCTCGGGTGCGTCGACCTCAACGTCCAAGAGGGCTTCCCCTGCTCGAAGAACAACCACTGCCCCGAGCCGTACATGTGCCTCAGCGTCAAGGGCACGATGGGCTGCTACAAAAAGCAGCCCACCGACGGCGGCGCCACGGGCGGAGCGGCCGGCGGGCGCGGCGGCACCAGCGGTCAGACCGGCCAAGCGGGCAACGGTGGCCGTGCCGGCAGCGGCGGTCGAGCGGGCAGCAGCGGAAGCGGCGGCAGCGGGGTGGACGCGGGCCAGCCGAACCCCGACGGCTCCGCCGGAGCCTGCGGGTCCAGCTCCGACCGCAAGAACTGCGGCGCCTGCGGGCACGACTGCACGGCGCTCCCGAACGTCAATCCGGCTGCGACGGACGTCGAATGCCGCGCCGGCGTCTGCTACGTCCCGCCGTCGGCCTGCGTGGCCAATTACACCCACTGCTCGTCGCGCGCCGACGACGGCTGCGAGACCTCGCTGCTCGACGCGCAGAGCTGCGGCAGCTGCACGCAGAAGTGCACGACGGCGGCGCCGAAGTGCGCGGCGGGCGCCGGCGGTCCGCAGTGCGTCTCCACCTGCCCGACGGCCACGCCGAACGCCTGCGGGAACAGCTGCGTCGACTTCGCGACCAACCCGCTCAACTGCGGCGCCTGTGGGCACGACTGCACGGCGCTGCCCAACGTCGCGGCGGGCGCAACCGGGATCACCTGCAAGGCCGGCGTGTGCAGCGTCCCCGCCTCCGCGTGCGCGCCGGGCTTCGCGCACTGCTCGACCCGCGCGGATGACGGCTGCGAGACCAGCATCAAGACGCCCGACAACTGCGGGACGTGCGGCAAGACCTGCACGGCGCCGACGGCGCTCTGCTCGGGCTCGGGCACCACGTACAGCTGCTCGTCCAGCTGCGTCTCCCCCGCCCCCAACCTGTGCGGCACGAAGTGCGTGAACTTCACCTCGGACCCCACGAACTGCGGCGCCTGCGGCCACGACTGCACGGCGCTGCCCAACGTCAAAGCCGGCGCGACGGGCATCGAATGCCGCTCGGGAGCCTGCTACGTGCCGCCGTCGGCCTGCACGTCGGGGTTCGCCCACTGCTCCAGTCAGCCGGACGACGGCTGCGAAGCCTCGCTGAGCACGTCCGCTCACTGCGGCAGCTGCTCGCTGAGCTGCACCGGGTCGACGCCCATCTGCTCGCTGCAGACGCAGCCCGCCAGCTGCCTGCCCAGCTGCAGCGGCTCGACGCCGAACCTCTGTTCCACGCAATGCGTGAACCTGATGACGGACGTCAAGAACTGCGGCGCCTGCGGGCACAGCTGCACCGCCTTGCCGAACGTGAAGACGACCGCCGTCTCGCCGGCCGTCCAGTGCGTGGCCGGCGCCTGCGTGCTGCAGCCGGCGGCCTGCGTGAGCGGGTTCGGCCACTGCTCGTCGAAACCCGACGACGGCTGCGAGACCGATCTGACGCGCCCGCAAACGTGCGGGAGCTGCACGAATGCCTGCACGGCGCCACTGGGGCTCTGCTCGACGACCACCGGGACACCGACCTGCTCGTCCAGCTGCACATCGCCCACGCCGAACCTGTGCGGCTCGAAGTGCGTCGACACCAAGACCGACCCCACGAACTGCGGCAGCTGCGGCCACGACTGCACGGCGCTCGCGCACCTGAAGCCGGGCGCGGCCGTGACCTGCAACGGCTCCGGCGGCTGCGTCGTGCCGCAATCGGCGTGCGCCACGGGGTACGCGAACTGCTCCAGCGGCTCGGTCGACACCGACGGCTGCGAGACGGCCACCAACACCAATTCCAACTGCGGCGGCTGCGGCATCACCTGCTCCCAGCCGAACGCGACGGCGACGTGCGCGACCGGGACCTGCGCCATCGCCTCCTGCAACAATGGCTTCGGCGATTGCACCAGCGCGGCCGGCTGCGAGACGGCGCTGAACACCGCCGCCCACTGTGGCGGCTGCAACACTAGCTGCAGCGGCGCGACCCCGACCTGCGCCGGCACGCCGGCGGCCTGCACCTGCGCGTCACCCAACGTGCAGGCGTGCGGCGGCTCGATGTGCTGCAGCCCGCCTCCGGCGAACTCGAACGCGATCATCTCGTGCGCCGCG
>CAZJMY010000047.1:0-3156 GCA_964546845.1 uncultured Myxococcales bacterium
CGGCGCCGGCGTGACGCCGGGGACCGGCGCCGCAGCGGTCGGCGCGACCGGCTCGGGCGCGGGGACGGGCTCGGCCGCGGGCGGCTCGGGATCGGGCGCGGCCACCCCGACGGGCAGCGGCTCGGACGGCGCGGCGGATCCGGTGGCGATCGGCTCGGTGCTGCCGGCGCCCGCCACCAGCGACCTGGGCGCCGGCGGCAGCTTCTGGGGGTGGCTGATGATCCAGTCGGCGACCCGCGCGACGTCGCCGAAGCGGGTCATCTTCCCGTCGTCGCCCAGGAACGCCATGTGGTACGTGTGCCCCTCGATGCGGGTCGCCACGACCAGGCAGTACCGCGCGTCGTCGTTGTAGCCGGTCTTGCCGCCCAGCACCTGCACGTTCCCGCGCTGCGCCGGGTGATTGGTGTTGTTGTAGTGAATGGGTGGCTTGCCCACCGGGTGGGCGTCGTATTCGGCCCGGCGCGTGACGGGCGCCAGCACCGCGTTGGCCATCACCGCCTTCAGCATGGCGATCGTCTCACGCGGCGTCGACACGTTCCCCGTCGACAGCCCCGTCGGCTCGTGGAAGCGGGTGTTGCGCAGCCCCAGCGCCCGCACCTTGGCGTTCATGGCGTTGGTCAACTGGGCCGGCGTCAGCTTCACCGCCCGCCCCAGCGCCGGGATGGCCCGGTTGTCCGAGCCCATCAGCGCCGCGTGCAGCAGGTCGCGGTTCGACAGCGTCATGCCGTCCAGCAGGCGCGAGTGGGCGCCCCCCTTGGCCACCTCGATGTCGTTCTTGTTGATGGTCGACAGACCGTCCAGCTCCAGCCCGTGCTCGACGATGGCCAGCGTCGCGGCCAGCTTGGAGATCGAAGCGATCGGCCGCTCCTTGTCGGGGTTGCGTGCGTAGATCTGGCGGCCGTTCTCGTCCAGCACCAGAGCGGCGGCGGCCTGCACGTTCGGCAGCCCGCCCCGGACGGCGGCCACCGGCCTTTCGCGCGCGACGGCGTGCCGCTTGGGGCGCCCGCGGTGGTGCGCGGCCCGGGCCGGGGCGCTCAACATCGACGCGGAGGCGACTGCAACGACCAGCCACCCGCGCCGAGAGGACAGACGCATCACCTCGACAGTTATAGAGGACTGGGCGCGGCCGGCAAGTTCGCGCGCAGGGTTGAGGTGGGGGGGCGCCGCCCGCGCCACCCGTGCCAGTACCGCAGCCGCAGCTTGGCCACCACGGCCATGGCCGCGATCATCAGGAGCAGCGCGACCGTGGCCGCGCGCATCGACAGCGCGTGGTGCAGGCGCCGGAACAGCAGCCCGTAGCAGAGCTCGACGTGGACCCAGTAGACCAGCAACGAGGTCTGGCCGAAGAGGCGCATCAGCGAAAAGCGCCGCGTCCCGAACAGGCGGGTCACGACGTACCCACCCAGCGCCATGAGGCCGATGATCCCCAGCCGGTGGAAGAACACCTCCGGCCCCATCTGCTGCACCACCCAGTTCGGGTAGTGGATGTGCCGGTGGGTCACCGGGCGCAGCCAGATCACGGCCAAAATCAGGGCCGCCCCGATCGCGCCGGTCGCCACGAACGTCCAGGCCTGGCGCCGCGCGTCCCCGCTGCCGCGCACCCAGGCGTGCCCCGCCAGCACCCCGATGAGCGGCCACGCCAGCCAGGGAAACAGCGGGAACCAGGACATCGGGCGCTCGCCGCCCAGGTAGGAGGTCAGCGGGCGCGGCAGGAAGTCGGGGAAGTGGTGCGGCCCCGCGATCGGCCCCAGCGCGATGCAGACCACCGCCACGAGCGCCGTGAGCGCGATCGGGCGGCGGCCGTTTCGCGGCGCCGTGATGAACGCGCCGACGATCATCGAGGCCCCGATGCAGTTGAGGATGTCGACCCGGAACAGGTCGTGCCAGTCGTAGGCGCCGCCCAGGAGGTACTCCTGCAGGCGGAACAGATAGGCCAGCCCCAGGATCTCCAAACCGCGCCTGACCGCCGTGCGAACGATCGTCCGCCGGTCGGCGCCGGCCGCGATCTGATGTTCGTAGCGAATCGCCATCGAGACGCCGACCAGCAGCAGGAACAGGCGCGACGGGATGCCGCCCCAGAAGCGCGTCCAGCCGTACTCGACGGTGGTCTTCGCCGCGGGGCTGCACCAGGCGTCGTAAAGGTGCGTCTGGATCATGAGGACCACCGCCAGGCCGCGCAGCCAGTCGACGGCGTCGATGCGGCGTTTCTTCGGCTTCTCGGGCCGAGCAGCCGGCTGGGCGGTGGGCCCCGCGCACGGCAAGACCGACGGCTGCGGCTGCGAAGGAGGCCCGGCCTGTACGGCCAGAACGTGCGGCACGGCGGGCGCGCTCACCGCCCTCCATTTGGGCGGCCCGACCGGGGCCTTGTCAACGCAATTCCGACCACGTTGACACCGGCGGGCGGGGGGTCTATAAACCCGCCCTCGCCATGTCGCTCAAGATGGGCCTTCTGGGCCGCAAGATTGGAATGACTCAGGTGTTTCACGAGGACGGGTCCGCCCTGGGCGTGACCGCTGTCGCCGTCGGCCCTTGCGTCGTGGTTGGTAAGCGCACACCGGACAAGCACGGGTACGCCGCCGTTCAGCTCGGCTTCGAGGAGAAGGACGTCAACGACCTGACCCGTCCCGAGGCTGGCTACTTCAAGAAGGCCAACATCGAGAAGCCGGTGCGGCACCTCCGCGAGGTGCGCCTGGATCCGAAGGACGTCGAGAAGTACGAGGTCGGCAAGATCCTGTCCGCGGCCGAGGTGTTCAAGGCCGGCGACGTCGTCGACGTGGTCGGCACCACCAAGGGCAAGGGCTACCAGGGTGTCATGAAGAAGCACCGGATGGCCGGTGACAGCATGACCCACGGGACGCACGAGTTCTTCCGGCACGGCGGCTCGATCGGCTGCCGTTTGACCCCGGGCCGCGTCCACAAGGGCAAGCGGATGTCGGGCCTCATGGGCAACGTGAAGAGCACCGCCTCGGACCTGGTCATCGTGCAGGTGCTCGAGGACAAGAACCTGGTGCTGGTCAAGGGCGCCGTCCCCGGCCCCGCCAACGGCCTGGTCCTGATCAAGGGGAGCGTCAAGGACGTGAAGAAGTACGTCGTGCCGCGCCAGATCAAAGAGGTCGAGTCGAAGAACCCGATGAAGGCCTCGAAGAAGGGCGCGCC
>CAZJMY010000048.1:0-6251 GCA_964546845.1 uncultured Myxococcales bacterium
AGCGGGTCAGGTTCGACGTGTCGAAGAGCGCGCCGTAGATGCCGCTCCCCTGCGCGGTCAGCGGCAGCTCGAAGAGCGGCGTGTCCTGGTTGGAGATCACCGCCACCACCGACGAGTCCAGCACGCCCGAGTCGTCCGTGATCGTCGCGGAGATGTTGATGACGCCGCCGACGACGTCGCCGCTGGCGGGCGTCGTCGTGGTGATGATCGGCCCGGCCTTGTCGATGACGAACACCACCTGCACCTGGTTGGTCACCCCCATCGTGTTGGTGGCCTGCACCTGGAACAGCTGCTTGCCCGAGACGTCCGGCAGCAGCAAGGCGCCCGGCGGCGGGTTCGCCGTCGGGCCGAAGACCACCGTCGCGCGGTAGCTGGGCGTGTTCGCGTCGGGCGGCGTGAGGGGGACCGGCTTGCCGGCGATGATGGCGGTGGGGCTGCCGTTCGCCAGCCCGAACGCCCCTGGATCGACGGTGAAGTCGACGGCGACGCTGCCGTTGTAACCGTGGTTGGCCGCCGGTGAGACGACCGTGATGACCGGGCCGGCGTCGACGGTCAGCGACACGTGATCGCTGGCCTGCGATCCGCTGGAGCTGCGGGCGGAGACCGTCAGCGTGTACGTGCCGGCGGGGAGATCGCCCAGGCTCAACTTGCCGGAGTAAGTGTCCGCCCCGGTCGAGACGAGCACGCCGTTCGCCAGCACGACCGAGCCGCCCGGCGCGGTCACCGCCACGGCGACGCTGCTGGTGTCGATGTAATCCGAGCCGCCTTGAACGCTGGCGCGCGCGGTGACGACCACGTCGCTGTGAATCCCGACCGTCGTGGCGTCCGCCGGGGCCGTGATGGTGACGGCCACGGTTCCGTTCGGCATGTGACCGGCCGAACCCCCGTTCGCGGGCGGCGGCAGGTAACCGTGCTCGTCGACCGGGGTTGTGCAGGCGAGGGGCAGCAGGAGCACCCAGACTGCGGCGACGCGGCGGCCGCTCACGAACCGATCCCGCCCTGCGCCGGACAGATGAGGTTGCCGTTCTGGGTGCAACAGTCGACGACGTCGTCCTGCGCCGGGTTGCAGGCGTTTCCGGTGTTGGTCGGCTTGTACGGGCACGGCGCGACGTTGCCGACCAGGCAGCCGTTGCAGACCTCGACCGGGAAATCGAACGGGTCTGAAACCAGGCTGCGGCCGCTGTTGGTGGTGCCGCGCGCCTGGATCTTCAGATTCAGCCGCAGCCCGGGGCCTGCGCTCAGGCCGCCGGCGCCGGCCAGCTGCAACGCGAGATCGACGGGAACGGCTTCGACCGCCGCGGAGATGTGGCCGCCGTTGGACGAGACGCCGCCCGACCAGGGGACCTGAAAGTGCAGCAGCGCCGGATCGGCGTCGTTCATGACCTGCTGCGCGCCCGGGGTGGTGGAGCCGATCATGCCGATGTCGACGTCGAACGCCGTCACGTGGATCTGGTTGGGATCGTTCGGCGCGCCCGAGCCGGGCAGGTTGTTTTCGATCAGCGGGAAGAACAGGTATGCGGTCGAGAAGCTGCTTCGCACGATGCTGACGTCCAGCGTTCCGGTGCCCTGGTACACCGTCTCCGCGACGGGGATCGTGCAGCTGTCCCCGGAGGTCGGGACCTGATCGTTGAGGATCTCGAACTGGCCTGGGACGCGCCCGCAGCCGCCCGCCGTCACCAGCGCGGCAGCAACGGCAAGGAACGAAAACGACGAAGCCAGCAACGACCGCAACGGGGGGCGTTCATTCATTCCGGAGCTCCGATCCAACCCGATTTGACTTCGCTGGCGACTTCACGTCGAATGAATGGGGTGGCGGTTCTGCGACGTCTTGCGCGCCTCGCCAACGATCGATCCGGCGCCACCGCCGTCGAGTACGCCCTCATCGTGGGTGCGATCGCGGGCGTCATCGGACTCGTAGTTTACGTTCTCGGCGCGAAGACCAACAATCTTTACAACAGCGTCAATACCTCGAATTGGTAACCGCGCCAGCCACGCAGGTAAGCGGGTAGAGGCGGTTGTAGGTGCGGCGCCGACGTGCAGGATCTTGCTCCCACCGCAGTGCGTCCGGCACGATCAGAAGCCTAAAGTTGGTAACCGCCCTCGTCGATAGCAGTGTCATAGCGCTCACGCGAAATGATCGCGTGGTGCAGACACGGCGCCCGATGATGGTCGGTCTGATTCGGGCACGATACGACCTGACCAACCCCGAAGGAGAACCCCCCATGCTGAAGAACGCGCTGAAACTTTTCCGGGACGAAGAAGGCGCCACCGCCGTCGAGTACGGTCTCATCGTCGCCGCGATCGCTGGCCTGATCATTGCCATCGTGTTCGTGCTGGGCAACAAGGTCAAAAACCAGTTCAACAATGTTCAGAACGCGATGTAATCGACGCCGCGGAGCCGGTTCCAGCCGGGAGCTCGCGGCCATCTGAACGATGGTCTTACCGCTCCCCTGGCTCGTACCCTTGGGGCTGGGGCTCGCGACCGCGGTCGTTTGCGACCTGCGCTCGCGCCGCATCCCCAACTCCGTCTCCGTCCCGCTGTTGATTGCTGCGTTATTTGCCCGTGGCCTCAATCAAGGGGCCCTGGCAGCGCTCTCGGGCGTGGGCGCGGCGGCGCTGGTCGTCGCCGCGCTCTATCGCCCTTGGCTCAGGGGCGGTATTGGTGGCGGCGACGTCAAGCTCGCCGCCGCCGCCGCCGCCTGGGTGCCCTTCTCGCGCCTGCATTGGTTCGCGCTGTGCGCCGCGGCCGCCGGTGGGCTGGTCGCCGGCGCCTACTATTTCATTGCTCGTCCGTCGGCGCGCGCCGAGATCCGCGCCAACCTGACGCTCACGGTGCTGCAGAACGAGCTGCCGCCGGTGCCCTCGCACCGGGCCGGGCATCCGTCCGTTCCCTACGCGCTGGCCATTGCCGCAGGCGCAGCCATCGCGTTGCTGGCGCCGTTGTGAGCGGCCGCAACGCGCGACGGACGGCGCGCAATGAGTGCCGCGCAATAATTCTGACGCGGAGTCTTGCCGCTGTTCGCCAATCGTGCGAGCCTGAACAGTGAGGCGCGCTCCGAAAGTCGTATTTAATGCTACGGGGCGCTCCGTCGATGTTGCGTTCCACGGCTCGCCGTTCGAGCAGTCCACGCGTCGACCGGTGGCGACCGACGCCTTCTTGTTAGGAGAAGCCCTTGGCGATGAACGAATCGATGGGATCCAGCCGGCTTCGTGCCGCCGCAGGAAACGCGCGGCGCTCGGGCACGCGCGCGGCGCTGTTCTGGGCCTTCGCCCTGGTGATGGGTCTGGGCACCGCCCTCTTCATCGCGCGCTATCTGGAGAAGCGGACGGGCGGCGCCGTCGTGCCGATCGCGAAGCTGGCCGTGGCCGCCGTCGATCTGCCGCTGGCCGGAAAGATCAAAGCCGAGGACCTGAAGCTCGAGGACTGGCCGGCCGACCACCTGCCGGCGGGCGCGATCCGCGATCCGAAGGAGCTCGTCGGACGCATCCTGATCTCGCGCGTGCTGGCCGGGCAGCCGATCCTGCCGGGGATGCTGGCCGCCAAGAACGCCGGTAACGGCCTGGCGGCGCTGATTCCGCCCAACATGCGGGCGATGGCGGTGCGGGTCGACGACGTCGTCGGGGTCGCCGGTTTCATTCATCCCGACGATCGCGTCGACGTGATGGTCACCCTGCGGCCGCAACGCGCCGGCGCCGAGACCACCAGCAAGGTCTTCCTGCAGAACGTGAAGGTGCTGGCCGTGGGCCAGGAGGTCGAGGCCAACGATCAGGCGCGCATGCACGCCAGCCCGGCCACCGTGGCCACCCTGCTGGTGTCGCCGCAGGACGCGGAGCGGCTGGCGCTCGCCTCGTCGGAGGGACGCCTGTTGCTGACGCTGCGCAGCTGGACCGACTCGCTGCCCGTCAACACCGGCGGCGCCGTGGCCGAGGAGCTGGTCGGCGAGCCCGTCCCGCCTCCGGTGGCCGGCAAGCCCGAGCCGGCCCGGCCCGCTCCGCCCGTCACCGTCGGTCGGCGCGGGCGTGGCGGAAAGCCCGCCCCCACGCCGGCCGTTCTGCCGGGTGAGGGCGCGCCCAAGAAGGACGTCGTCGAGATCCTGCGCGGTGACCGCTTCGAAGAGCGCAAGTTCAACAAAGGAGACAACCGCCCGTGACACGCCGCCAAGGGGGACTGGCGCTGGCCGTCTCGATGATGTTGCTGGCTCCGCAGGACGGTGCGCGCGCCGAATCGGGGCTCAGCGCCGTGCCGGCGATCAAGATCGAGCGCGAGGTCGGCGCCGTGAAGAACCTGGCCCTGGAGACCGGCCAGAACCGGCTGCTGGTGCTGTCCGAGCCGATCGGCCGGGTCTCCGTCGCCGACCCGCGCGTCGCCGACCTGAAGGTCATCACGCCGATGCAGCTCTTGCTGACGTCGCGCGGGGTGGGCACGACGGACCTGACGCTGTGGAACAAGCGCGACGAGCCGCTGGTGCTGGCGCTGCAGGTGACGCGCAACCTGGAACGGCTCAAGACCCAGCTCGCCGATCTGTTCCCCGACGAGAAGATCTCGGTGTCGGCGGCGGGCGACCTGATCGTCCTGTCCGGCGAGGTCTCGGACGTCCGCGTGCCGGAGCGCGCCGCCGAGGTCGCCCAGCTCCACTCGGAGAAGATCGCCAACCTCATCAAGGTGGTGGGCAATCAGCAGGTGCAGCTGGAGGTGAAGTTCGCCGAAGTGTCCCGGTCGGGCCTGCGCGAGCTGGGGATCAACTTCTTCCACCAGGACGCCGGCGGGCGGTTCCTGGGCGGCATGGTCAACCCCGGCCAGACGGCGGACGGGTTCGTCAACGTCCCCGGGACGTTCTCGGGCACCACCACGCCGCCCGTCGCCGCGCAGCCCGGCAACGGCTTCTCGCTCTTCTTCTCGGGCCTGCCGACGTTTCCGTTCAGCGCCATCCTGAACATCCTCGAGCAGAGCGGCCTCGCCAAGATGCTCGCCGAGCCGACCCTGGTCGCGCTGTCCGGGCAAGAGGCGAAGTTCCTGGTCGGCGGCGAGTTCCCGATCCCCATGGCGACGTCGCTGGGCGCCGTGTCGGTGCTCTGGAAGAAGTTCGGCATCATCCTGAGCTTCACGCCCACGGTGATCGCGGACGGCGCGCTGCACCTGAAGCTGTCGGCCGAGGTCAGCGACGTCGACCCGGCGCGCTCGGTCACGATCGGCGGCATCTCGATCCCCGGGCTGACGTCCCGGCAGAGCGAGACGACCGTGCGCCTCGCCGACGGTCAGAGCTTCGCGATCGCCGGCCTGCTGTCCGACAAGGTGCAGTCGACGGTGAACAAGATTCCTCTGCTCGGGGACCTGCCGATTCTCGGCGCGCTCTTCCGGTCGGTGAACTACCAGCGCAACGAAACCGAGCTGCTGGTCGTCGTGACCGCGCATCTCGCCAAGCCGGTAGCGCCACACGATGCCCCACATCTGCCTACCGACAACGAGCTGAACGACCCGAACGACGTGCAACTTTTCCTCTTCGGCAGCATGGGTGGTGGTCGTCCTGACGACTCGTCAGGCGGTACAATGAACCGGGCGGCGTCCGACGCGCCGGCGGTGCGGACGGCGTTGAAGGATCGCGGCCCGTCGGGAGAGCTCGGGTTCATCCGCTAGAGAGCAACCATACGATGTCTAGACCAACCGTCATGTTGCTGGGCATGGACGATGCTCAGCAGGCCGACCTTCGGACCGCGCTCAAGGACGTCGCCAACGTCATTCGATCGACGACGCCCGCCGAGCTGATTGCGGACGAATACCGCGCCTTGAATCCGGGCGCGGCGATCGTGTCGGTGCGGCCGGACACGCCCCAGCGCTTCGGCGTCATTCACAACATCGCGGCGGCGG
Organism: uncultured Myxococcales bacterium; assembly: GCA_964546845.1. Lineage (GTDB taxonomy): Bacteria > Myxococcota_A > Polyangia > Fen-1088 > Fen-1088 > JADGRB01. Next base: position 5,867 of record CAZJMY010000048.1, read on the forward strand.
GCGGGATCGTCATCGTCGTCTCCGAGAGCAAGGACCCCGAGCTGATCCTCCGGTCGATGCGGGCCGGCGCGCGCGAGTTCGTGCTGGACAGCGATCACGAGGAGCTGCGCCACGCGGTGCGCACGCACGCCAAGGTGACTTACGGCGGCGGCGGCGAGATCGGCCAGGTGGTCACGATCTTCGGCGCCAAGGGCGGCGTCGGCGCGACGGCGATCGCGACCAACCTGGCGGGCGCGATGCAGCGGCGTTCGCTGCGGGTGTGCCTGGTCGACCTGGATCTGTATCTGGGCGACGTGCTGGCGTTCCTGGACATCCCGGGCAGCTACTCGATCACCGACGTGCTGGCGAACATGAGCCGCCTCGATCGCGAGCTGCTGGCCACGTC
>CAZJMY010000049.1:0-1876 GCA_964546845.1 uncultured Myxococcales bacterium
CTGGAGGCGTCGTTCGACGGCGACAAGAAGCCGCTCGAGGAGCAGACCGCGGAGCTCGACAAGCGCCAGAAGAAGATCGACGAGTGGCTGGTCGAGGTCAAATCGGCCAAGAAGTAGCCGTGACCGTCGATCAGCCCGCGCTGGCGGACTCTTCGCCGGCGGGGGCCGGCGGAGCAGCCTTCGCGCGCGGGCGGCTGTCGACCACGCCCTCCAGGAACTTCTTCGCGGCGTCGGTCCACACGTCGCCGTAGGTCTGCGTGTAGAGCAGCGCCTCTTCCAGCGACCCCGGCTGCGCAGCGGCGATGTTCTCGACGCGCCGGCGCACGCGCCCCAGAAGGGTCTTGCCGTAGTGCGGGTTGGTCTCGAGCGCCGTCTCCAGCGCCGCCCGCGCCTCGGCCTCCTTGCCGGACGCGAAGTACGCCAGCGCCAGGCCGGCGTGGGCGCGCCCCTTGCCGCCCTCCAGCTTGGCGGCCGGCTCCAGCAGCTCGGCGGCCTCGGCGGGCTTCTCCAGCTTCATCAGCGCCTTGGCGGCGATCATGCGGGCCTCGACGCCGACCGACCCGTCGTCCAGCGCGTACACGCGGGCCAGCTCCTTGGCCGCGTCCTCGAACCGGTCCTCGTCGTACGCGAGGCAGCCCAGCGCGTGGGCCGCGCGGATGTAGGGCTGCGCCTCGGGGCGGCTAAAAGCGTCCTTGACGCCCTCGGCCTTCAGCTTCTCGGCGTTGGCCTCCTCGGCCGCCAGCACGGCGCCCAGCTCTTCTTTGGCGCCGTCGGAGTTTCCGGCTGCCAGCCGCGCCATGCCGATCCCGACGCGCGCGTCGGTCAACTTGTCGTCCAGCGCCAGCGCCGCCTTGAACTCTTTCTCGGCGGCGCCGGGGCGGCGCTGCTCGAACAGGCGCCAGGCCGACGCCAGCAGCTCTTGCGGGTCGGGCTTGGCGGGCGGCGGCGCGGCGGCCTGCTCGTCCGTCACGAGGTGGCACTTCTTGTACTTCTTCCCCGAGCCACACGGGCAGGCGTCGTTACGGCCGGTCGCGGCCAATCGCGCGCGCGCCTCGTCGGCCGTGGCCGCGCTGGAGTCCTTGTTCTGCTCTTCCGTCTTGGTCTGTTTCGCCATTGCTGGGACAGGCACCTTACCCTAAAAATATCGGCCGGGATCATGTCGCTGGCGGGGCGGACAATCGCGTTACCGGAGTCGCGGGAGCTGGACCGCCTGGCCGAGCTCGTCGAGCACGACGGGGGCACCGCCTGGCGCTGCCCGCTGGTGGCGATCCGCGACGCGCCCGACCCCCGTCCGTCCGAAGAGTGGGTTCGCGCGCTGGCCGCCGGCGCCTTCCACGACGTGGTCTTCCTGACGGGCGAGGGGCTGCGCCGCCTGCTGGCGACGGCCGATCGGCTGGGGCTGCGCGACGCCGCCGTCGCCGCGCTCGGGCGAACCCGGAAGATCACGCGCGGTCCCAAGCCCGCCCGCGCGCTGCACGAGGTCGGGCTGGCCTCCGACGTCGCCGCCGGCGTCCCCACGTCGGCCGGCGTGATCGCCGAGCTGGCCCGCCTGGACCTGCGCGGCCGCACCGTCGGGGTGCAGCTCTACGGCGAGGAGCCGAACCGCCCGCTGATCGAGGCCATCGAGGGGGCGGGGGCCACCGCCCGCGCCGTCGCGCCCTACGTCTACGCGTCCGCCGCCGACGAGACCGCCGTCCGCGCCCTCATCGACGCGCTGGCCGCCGGCCGCATCGACGCCATCGCGTTCACCAGCGCGTCGCAGATCGACCGGCTGTTCGCGGTCGCCGCCACCGCGGCCGTCGAGCCGCAGCTGCGGGCCGGCCTGGCGCGCGCCCGCGTGGCGGCGATCGGCCCCATCGCCGTCGAGGCCCTGGGC
>CAZJMY010000050.1:0-6537 GCA_964546845.1 uncultured Myxococcales bacterium
GACGACGGCGTCGGCCAGGAAGCGGGCCAGCTCGTCGTGGTGGTCGCGGGCGTCTTCGTAGCCGAGACGCGCGACCTCGGCGGCGAAGAGGCCGTCGAAGAGGATGTACGACAGCAGGTCGGCCTCGTTGGCGCCGCGGGCGGTCGCCAGGCGGCGCAGCAGCTGGATGCCGGGGCCGCCGCCGCTCCCCTTGAACCGCCCGGACCGCGCGACCTGCGCGGCGATCTCGCCCAGGTCCGACGACGGGCGAATCATGTATTCGCCGACGATGCGGTAGGGGGCGCCGCGCATCGTCGTCACGACCTCGTCGAAGCGCGCCACGTGGTCGGGGCTGCCGGTCGCGCGGACCGCCTCGATGACGGCGTTGAAGCGCCGCAGCCGGTCCAGGTCGTAGTCGATGTGGTCCAGCAGGAAAGCGTCCAGCACCTTGCCGACCAGGAACGCCGCCCCGGGGAACGGCATCGACTCTTCGGGGACGGCGTTGGTGGCGGGCTGCTGGCGCAGGCCGATCACCAGCACCTTGTCGGCGCCCAGGCGCAGCGCCGGTGACAGCGGCGTGTTCTGCCGGAGGCCGCCGTCGCAGAAGAAGCGCTCGCCGATGCAGATGGCCGGGAACAGGATGGGCAGCGCGGCGGAGGCCAGCGCGTGCTCGGGGCCGATCGTGACCGACTGCGCGCGGACGAACGGGTCCTTGCTCCATCCCGGGGCCTGGCCGCGCGCGCTCTGGATGAAGACGACGGTCTTGCCGCTGCCGATGTCGGTTGCCGTCACCGACAGCGATTCGAGGTGGCCGGCCCGGATGTTGTCGCCGATGTGGCTCCACGGGATCAGGCGGCGGACCATTCGCTCGAGCTGCTTGGTCTGCACGATGCCGCCCAGGTGGCGCTGGCCTTCGATGTCCTCGATGCGGCCGCTGCCCAGCAGGGTGGCGGGGGCGCGCATGAACTCCTTCACGCCGAAGCTGACCATCTCTTCCAGGACGAAGCTCTCCCAGCGGTCGACCAGGATGCGCCCCTGCTGTTCCGGGATGTCGGACGTAGCGCCGAAGAAGCAGGCGTGGATGGCCCCGACGGAGGTGCCGCAGATGATGTCGAACTGGACCTGTCCGCCCAGGTCTCCGGCGAGATCCTCCCGGATGTACCTCATGACGCCGGCCTCGTAGGCGCCACGGGCGCCGCCTCCGGACAGCACCAGGGCTACCCGAGGACGGTCGCCGCGAGTTCGGGGTCGCGTCGGCGCGCTCATCCCAGTCGCTCCAGATTATGCGTCCCACGCAAACGCGCAAGCTCGAACATCGACGAGGAGGAGATCCTTTGCGGAGATGGGCCGGTCGGGATAGGACGGCGGTCGGGCGATGAAGCGCACGGCGTGGCTGCGGGACCCGCGGATCTGGTCGCTGGCAGCGGCGATCGCGATCCCTCTGCTGTTCATGGCCCCGGCGATCGTGTTCTGTCCGCCCGGTGGCGCCTGTGAATTCAGCCTGAACCGCATCGGCGGCACCGACGATTGGCGACATTTCGCGACGCTGTGGGAGGCTGCCCGCGTCGCGCTGCGCGACTTTCATCAGTTTCCGTCGTGGAATCCGTACCACTGCGGTGGGATCGTCCTCTTTCAAGAGCCCGAGGCGCCGTTTCCCGGGCCGCTGTTCCTGCTGACGTTCTTCTGGCTGCCGACCGCCGCCGGGATGAAGGTGTGGATCTTCGTCCACCTGCTGGCCGGGACGCTGGGCGCGCGGGCCCTGATTGCCGACGAGGGGGGCGGCGCGCCCGAACAGATCCTGGGCGCGGCGCTGATGGCGGCCTGTGGCTTCTTCGCCGAGCACATCGGCGGCGGCCACCTGTCGTTCACGCCGTTCCTGTACCTGCCGGCCATCGTCTGGGCGCTCCGGCGGGCGCTGGCTGCGCCGCCGGCGGATTTTCGCCACGCGGTCGCCGCGGCGGCGCTGATGGCGGTGACGGTGCTGGAAGGGGGGACGTACCCCGCGCCGCTGATGACGGTCGCGCTGGCGGCCGAGACGCTGTCGCGTCTGGGCGCGCGTGCCGAACGACGCGCGCTGCTGCGGACGGTGCCGGTCGTCGTGCTGCTGGCGGCGCTGTTGTCGGCGGTGCGCTTGTTGCCGGTGCTGGCGTTCCTGCGCGAGCACCCGCGCCGCGAGCCCATCGACGACTTCCTGCGCATCGGCGAGGTGTTCGCCTTCTGGACCACGCGGGAGCACGGACGCGGCATGACCGGCCATCGCTACGTCTGGCCCGAATACGACGACTACGTCGGCTACGTCCCCGTGGCGCTGATGCTGGCGGGCGCCGCGCTGGCCGTGTTCGGGCGGAGAGACCCCGCGCGTCGCGTGCGGCGCATCGACCTGGCCGTGCTGGTCGTGATGGTCTGGTGCGCGCTGGGGGGCAACCGCGGCGCGTCGCTGTTCAAGCTGCTGCACGTGCTGCCGGTGTTCGATTCGCTGCGGGTGCCGTCGCGATTCCTGGGCCCGGCGATGGTGGCGTTCGGGCTTCTGGCGGCGTCGGCGCTGGGGGCGGGGCGGCGGTGGGTCGCGGCGCGCTGGCCCGCCGCGGGCAGAGCGGCGGCCGTCGGGGCCGCGGTCATCGCGCTGGGGGTGGCCGCGGACGTGACGCTCACCAACGGGCGCCTCTTGCAGCAGGGGATCGATCCGCCGCTGCCTGACGGCGCCGCGAGCGCGGACTTTTTCCAGAACCCCGCCGCCGCGTACTGGCGGCTGCCGGCCTTCCCCGTCGAGGGGTACGGGACGCCGGGGTGCTACGTCGCGCTCGACTGGAAGGCGTCGCCCTGGTTGTGGCTGGGGCACAACCCGCAGACCTTCGTTCAGCCGCTGGCGGCGGGCACCGTCACGCGGGTGGCGTGGTCACCGAACCGCCTCGAATACGACGTTCGCCTGAGCGCGCCGGCGACCGTGGTCGTCAACCAGAACTACGACGGCGGCTGGCGCGTGGACGGCGGCCGGGGCGCGGTCGCCGGCGGCTTCGTGCCGGGCGAGGCGCGCCTATCGCACGACGTGCACGCACATGGACTTCTGGCCGTCGAGCTGCCGGCAGGGGCTCACCACCTGGTGCTGCGCCACCGCCCGCCAGGGTTGTGGCTGGGCGCGACGCTGACCGCTGCCGGATTGTTGCTGTCGGTGGCGGGGCTGCGGCGGCGGCGCGCGAAGCTGTTATCCTGATTGTATGGGCGTCCCTTCGATCACGCTTTCGCCCGGCGGCGGGTTCCTGCTCGAGCCGACCGGATCGGTGACTGTCTTCACGCCGGAGATGCTCACCGACGAGCAACGGATGATGAAGGAAACGGCCGACGACTTCGTCGCGCGCGAGGTGATGCCGCGCGTGTCGGACATCGAGGCCAAGAAGCCGGGCCTGATGCGCGAGCTGCTGCAGAAGGCGGGCGGGGTCGGTCTCCTCGGGCACGACATCCCCGAGGCGTACGGCGGCCTGGGCGGCGACAAGACCAGCTCGAGCCTGATCACCGAGGCGGCCAGCAAGCAGGGGTCGTACGCGGTCAGCTTCGGCGCGCACGTCGGCATCGGCACGATGCCGCTGGTGTTGTTCGGCACGGCCGAGCAGCGCCAGAAGTACCTGCCCAAGCTGGCGACCGGCGAGAGCATCGCCGCCTACGCGCTGACCGAGCCGGGGTCGGGGTCGGACGCGCTGGCCGCCAAGACCAAGGCCGTGAAGTCCGCCGACGGCAAGAGCTGGAAGCTGACCGGCTCGAAGCTCTACATCACCAACGCGGGCTTCGCGGACCTGTTCACGGTGTTCGCGAAGGTCGACGGCGAGCAGTTCACGGCCTTCCTGATCGAACGCGGCGCGCCCGGGCTGACCATCGGGCCCGAGGAGCACAAGCTGGGCATCCGCGGCAGCTCGACCTGTCCGCTGTACCTGGAAGACTGCACGATCCCGATCGACGCCGTGCTGGGGACGATCGGCCAGGGCCACAAGATCGCCTTCAACATCCTGAACATCGGCCGCTGGAAGCTGGGCGTGGGCGCCGTCGGCGGCGCGAAGTACTGCCTGGAGCTGGGCGTGAAGTTCGCGCGCGAGCGCAAGCAGTTCGGCAAGCCGATCGCCGAGTTCGATCTGATCCGCAAGAAGCTGGGCGACATGGCGACGAACACGTACGTCGCCGAGTCGATGGCCTTCCGGACGGCGGGGCTTCTGGACGCGCGGTCGGCGGCGATCGATCCGGCCGACCCGCAGGCGCAGAAGAAAGAGATCGACGGCATCGAGGAGCACGCCATCGAAGCGTCGATCATCAAGGTGTTCGGCTCCGAGATGATGCACGCCAGCGCCGACGAGACCCTGCAGATCTTCGGGGGCGCCGGCTACATCGCCGACTACCCCATCGAGCGGGTCAGCCGCGACGCGCGCATCAACCGCATCTTCGAGGGGACCAACGAGATCAACCGGCTGCTGGTGCCGGGCACGCTGCTGAAGCGCGCGCTGACGGGCCGGCTGGCGCTGATGACGCTGGTGGCGCAGGTCCAGCAAGAGCTGGCGGACCCCATCAAGATCGACCGCCGCATCCCCGACGGGCCGCTGGGGCGCGAGCGGAAGAAGTGCGACTTCGCGAAGCGGGCCATCGCCTACGGCGCGTCGCTGGGCGTGCAGAAGTACATGCAGCAGATCTCCGAGAAGCAAGAGCTGCTGGGCGGTCTGGCCGACGCCTTGATCCTGACGTTCGGGATGGACTCGGCGATCTCACGGACGCTGCAGCTCATCGCCGCCAAGGGCGAGGCAGCCAGCCAGATCCCCATCTACATGACCCAGCTCTTCGTGGCGAACGCGCACGAGCAGGTCTTCCACCTGCTGCGCGAGATGATGATGTGGATGTCGCAGGACGAGGAGTGGGGCCGCGAAGTGCGCGACATCAACAACTACTACAACCTCGATCGGGTCAACACCTTCTCCCTCCGCCGCAAGATCGCCAAGCACGTGATCGAAGCCGGCGGCTACGCGCTGTAGCCGATCCGCGCTACGGGATGCGCTTCCAGCTGGGCTTGAAGGCGGCGGAATAGGTCGGCGGCCCGTCGGACAGGACGTAGTCGACGCGCCGGTTCTTCGGCTCGTCGGTGTTGTCTGGCGTCTTCACTTCGGGGGATGTCTCGCCGAAGCCTTCGAAGGCGATGGGCAGCTTGACGCCGCGCTTGCGGAACCAGGCGGCGATCGATCGCGCGCGGTCCTGTGACAGTTTCAGATTTATCGCTGCGCTGCCCACGGTGTCGGTGTGACCCGCAATGTACAACGTGATGCCGGGGTGCATGCGGCCGTGCTCGCGATCCTTGGCCAGCACTTCGTCCAGCTTCGTGTAGGCGGCTTCGAGCTTCGGCGTCTCGGACGGCTGGATGTCGGCCGAGCCGGTCGCGAAGTTCACGTCCTCGTGCGGGATCGGGACGAACCAGGGGGCCAGCTCGACGCCCACCCAGTTCCCCTGGGCATCGTAGGCGCGCACCTCGATGCGGCCGACGGGCGCGTCGCTGGACGGGGTCCACGTCACGATGAGCGGCGTGCCCGCGGGACGGCCGGTGAAGTCCTGTTCCTCGTCGGCCAGCGGCGCTTCTGAATCGGCGAAGACCTGCACCTTCACCTTGCCGGCGGGGTGAGACATCTTCACCTCCAGCCGGTGCGCCTTGAGGTCGACCTTGGACTTGTCGACCTGCACCTTCAGCGGACTGCCGGCGGCAGCCAGCATCGTGGCCAGCAGTGCGACCCGGATCACGGCGGCATCCTAACATCACGAAGCGCCGCCGACGCTCGCGATATAGTTCCGCCGTGACGTTCCTCTATCGCCTCGCGATGCCGCTCGCGCTGCTGGCCTGGGTCGGGTGCGCGACCACCGTGACCCCGCAGATCGATTCCGCCTTCGCCGCGCGCGCGTACACGCCGGGACGGATCGCCGTCCTGCCCCCGGACGTGTTCCTGGTGCTGGACCAGCTGGGCGACAACGATCCGGCGGCCTCCGCGGCGCTGGGCCAGCAGGTCTCGGCCGAGACGATCCGGGCGGTCTCCGACGGGTTGAGCCGCCGCGGGTACGACGTCGATCTCTCGTCGGGGTGGGACGGCGTTCACGGCCCCGACGGCGCCGTGCTGGTCGGCGGCGACGAAGTGGGCGCGCTGGCGCGCAGCATCGTCATGTTCGGCAACAGCGCCGACGGCGCCGTCACGGGACAGGTGGCGACGACGGCGCAGATCGCGCCGGAGCTGGCGTCGCGCGTCGGCTGGGCGACGCAGGCGGGCGCCGTCCTTTACGTCAACGTCAAAGGGGTGGTCACGACGCCGGGCAAGCAGGCCGCGACGGTGCTGGCGGTGGTCTTCATCGTGGTCATCATCGCCGCGATCATCGTGGCGGCGACCAGCAGCAGAGGCGGGGGCGGCGGCCACGCGACGCCGTCGCATTCGTCCCCGGGGTTCCGCGCGCCGGCAGCAGGCCGCGCGCCATCGGCGGTTCCCCTGCGCGCGCCCCCGCGGACCGCGGCGCCTGCCATCGCCTCGCGAACCAGCGGCGCGCCGCCCGTGC
>CAZJMY010000051.1:0-1392 GCA_964546845.1 uncultured Myxococcales bacterium
GCGCCGGCCCGCTGGGACGCGCTTTCTTCGCATCTGTCGAGCCACAAGCTCCCCTATTCCGTCATGGAGCAGCTGGGGCTGGTGGGCGTGAACGAGCGCGGGCGCTACGACTTCTTTCGCGATCGCGTGATGCTCCCGGTCCTCGATCGGCAGCGCCGCGTCGTGGGGTTCGGCGGGCGGCTGCTGGATCCCGAGGCCAAGGACCGAAAGTACGTCAACTCGCCCGAGTCGCCCCTGTTCCACAAGAAGGAGCAGCTGTACGGCCTGCACGCGGCGCTGGACGCGATCCGCAAGAGCGGCCGCGCCATCGTCGTCGAGGGAAACTTCGACGTGCTGGCGTTGCACCAGGCGGGCATCGAAGAGGCGGTCGCCCCGATGGGGACGGCGCTGACGCTGGAGCAGATCGCCGGCCTCGGGCGCCTCGCCAAGTCGGTCACCGTCGTGTTCGACGGCGACGCCGCCGGCCAGCGCGCCGCCCAGAAGGCGGTGCCGCTGTTCGTCGAGGCCGGCGTCGACGGGCGCGTGGCGCGCCTGCCGGCCGGCGTCGACCCCGACGACTTCGTGCGCGGCAAAGCCGGCGAAGGGACCGGCGGCCCCGACGCCTTTCGCCGCCTGGTCGAAGGGGCGCGCCCGATGCTGGACCAGTTCATCCAGGACAGCGCCGAGGAGGCGTCGATCCCCGGCAAGATGGCCGCGCTCGAGCGCGTCGCCGATCTTCTGGTGCGGGTCCGCAACACGACCGAGCGCGAGCTTTACGCCGGGCAGCTGGCGGGCGTTCTGGGGATGACCACCCAGCAGGTGACGCGCGCGCTGCGCGAGGCGGCCGCCCGGGCGCAGCGGCCCGCCACGGCGTCGACGCCGGCGCAGCCCGCGGCAGCCGCGCCCGTGGCGCTGGCCAAGCTCCCGCCGGAAGAGCTGCACCTGGTCGTGCTGCTGGCCCGCTACCCGGAGCTGGTGACCACGCCCGAGGCGGAGCGGGCCGCGGAGCTGCTGGTCCACCCGGCGCTGCGGCGGCTCTACCGGGCCGCCACGACCGCGCTGGGCGAGGAGGGGCGGCTGGACGTCGCCGCCTGGCTGGACGCCGCTCCGCCCGACGTCGCGCCGACCGTTTCGGCGGCCCTGATGGACGGCAGCCTGGCCAACGTCTCGGACCCGCCCAGCTTGCTGCGCAAGCTCTCGGCACGGCTCCAGCTTCAGCGGCTGGAAGCCGAGATGGCGATGAACGAGCGCCAGTCGCGCCAGGCGCACACACAGGGGGACCTGGAGGCGTTGCGCGCGCTGTCACTCCGGGGTATCGAGCTTCGCAAAACAAAGGAAGGGCTGCAGGCAGCCCTGCAGAGGCCGTAAGGACGATGGAACACGACGACAGCTTCGACAACGAATCCGACCGCG
>CAZJMY010000052.1:0-5094 GCA_964546845.1 uncultured Myxococcales bacterium
TCTCCTGCAGGCACATCACCTCGGGCTGCTCCCGGGCGACGAAGGCGGCCACCTCGTCCTGCCGCGCGCGGATTCCGTTCACGTTCCAGGTCGCGATCTTCATTCGACGCTGTACGCTCTTCTAGCACGCATGCCGACCGCCACCGACGCGCCGACAGCACCAGCCGCCCCGCCCGCCTCGGCGCGCGCGCTGATCGCGGTGGTCGCGGCCGGCATCTTCGTGACCGGCTTCGGCTGGCCGGGGCTGATCGGGCGGCTGCCCTTCAGCTTGTTGCTGAAGAACCAGCTGCACCTCCCCGCCGATCGCGTCGCGGACTTCTGGGCCATCGCGACGTTCGCGTGGTACGTCAAGCCGCTGGCCGGGTTCATCTGCGACGCGTACCCGCTGCTCGGCACCCGGCGGCGCGGCTACCTGCTGGTCGGCTCGCTGGTGTCGGGGCTGTTCTGGCTGGCGTTCGCGTTCGTCCCGCGCCAGTACGGCAGCTTCGTGCTGGTGATGACGGCGCTGAACATCGGCATGGTGTTCGTCAGCACCGTCGTGGGCGGCCTGCAGATCGAGGCCGCCCAGCGCTACGGCGCCACGGGGCGCCTGGCGTCGCTGCGAAACGGCCTCGAGGGGGTGATGAGCCTGCTGGCGGGGCCCGTGGGCGGCTGGCTGGCGGTGCGCACCTTCGGCTGGACGGCGCTGGGCGGCGCGCTGGTCGTGCTGTCGTTCGTGCCGGTCGTGCTACTGCTGGATCGCGAGCCCCGCGGCGCGCGGACGAACCGTCAGGTCTGGACGATGGCGCGCAGCCACCTGCGCGTCATCACCAAATCGCGCGCCATGTGGGGGGCCACCGGGCTGCTGTTCCTCGTCTACCTGGCGCCGGGCTTCCAGACGCCCATGCTCTATTACCAGCAGGACGTCCTCAAGCTGGATCCCCGGTTCATGGGCTTCCTGCAGCTGCTGGGCGGGGCCGGCGGCATCATCGGGGCCGCGCTTTACGCCGCGCTCTGCCGGCGCGTGCCGCTGCGCGTGTCGCTGGTCGCCGGCATCATCGTCAACGCGCTCAGCACGCTGATGTACCTGCGCTACGACTCCCCGATGCAGGCGGCTTTCATCGAGGCGGCGGCCGCCCTGGTCGGTACGCTGGCGACGCTGCCCATCTACGATCTCCTGGCGCGGGCGACGCCGCCCGGCGTGGAGAGCTTCGCCTTTTCGCTGATGATGAGCATCCGGAACGTCGCGCTCTTCGTGATCTCGGACCCGCTGGGCTCCCGGCTCTACAGCCGGTACCACGTGGGCTTCAAGCAGCTGGTCTGGCTGAACGCCGGCGCCACGGCGGCCGTTCTGCTGTTCGTCCCCCTGCTCCCCGCGGCGCTGCTGGCTGGCCGGGAGGAATCCAGCCACGGCTGACCGGAAAATTTGCAGCGTCTGTTACGATCTCCGGTGTTGCGAAAACCGAGCTCTCTCCGCCGCGGCCTGCCCTGCTTCACGTTCGCTCTCGCGCTGGCCGCCTGCGCGACCAGCCGCTGGCCCGACGAGCCGGGCAAGCCCGTGACCGTCAGTCAGGCGGCGAACGTCGACGTCGCCGACCAGTTCTTCTCGGCCCTGACCGCCGCGCGTCGCGCGCATGGGCTGTCGGAGCCGATCGTGACGCCGCGCAACCAGAGCGACATCCGTAATTTCGCCGAGGATCTTCAGGCGGGGCGCACGTCGGCGCCGGGCGCGCAGCGGGCCATCGAGGCCTGGGGGCGCGTGGCCTATCACGGCCCCGTCGAATCCTGGCTGCTCGACTGCACGGGCGGCCGGGCGGTGGACCTTCCGCCCAAGCTGATCGAGGAGCCGTCGGCGGTGTTGGCCTATGCGGCCGCCCAGTTCCGCCCCGCGTCGGCGCCCGTCGACCAGTGCGCGGTGCTGGTCGTGGCGCGCCGGTAGCCGGCCTCAGCCGCGCAGCGCCAGGTCCAGCACGGTCCGCAGCCCGGGCTCCGCGATCTGCGCCGGCACGACCGCGTTCAGGACCGTTCCGACCGTGGCCCGGTCGCCGTGGGTCCCGCCCCGGATGATCATGTCCAGCGGCGGGTCACCCTCGATGACGACGCGATCGTGCGGCTCGGGGGCGGCGACCGACATCTCGAGATCCAGCCGCACCAGCTCGCGGCCGTCGACCAGCCCGGCGGCCGACTGGCGCAGGCCAGCGACGCGCCCGGCGTCGATCCCCACCCGCGCGTCCAGAACCGGCGCGATCGTGGCGCGGATCTCGTCGAAGCTCCAGCCCAGGCCCAGTCCGATGAGAGCGCAGGACTCGGACAGCCCGCGGTGCCCCAGCCGCCGGGCGGCCACGCCGGCCTGGAACTCGTCGGGCGTCAGGCCCGCCCCGACCTTGGCGCGCAGCGGTCCACGGCGCTTGGCGGCGTCCACCACGCGCGTCACCGCGATGCGATCGACGCGCACGCAGGCGGCCGCCAACGTCACGGGCAGGCGATCCATGACCAGGCCGGGGTTGACGCCGGTGCCGACGACCGTGATGCCGGCGTCGCGGGCCTGCTCGTCGATGCGACGGGCCAGCTCCGGCGTCACCAGCGGCGCATAGGCGAGGTCCTCGCAGGTCGACACGAGGTCGACCCCGGCCGCGGCGCACGCGTCGACGATCGGCACCAGCTCGGCGACGGAGGAGGCGGTCAGGACCAGCGCGACCGCCGCGCCGGCCAGGGCCTCGGCGGCCGTCGCGCGCACCGGGACGCCGGTGGCGCCGACGCCGGCGACCTCGCCCGCGTCGCGCCCGACGAAGGCGGGATCGGCGGCGCCGACCAGCGTCAGGCCGGGACGCGCGCGCACCGCCTTGACGACCTCGCGTCCGATGGCGCCCAGGCCGATCACGGCCACGGCCACCGGCGGCGTGGCCGTCATGCGCCGAGCTCCGCCAGGTCCTCGCGCAGCTCCTCGAGGAACCCGGAGATCTCCGAAGGCGACAGGGAGTCGAGCCGCCGGCGGATCCCCTCGAGGTCGTCCCGCAGGCGCGAGGCGCGCGACCGGTAGTTCTCCAGCGTGTTGGCGAGCCGCTCGGGATCGCCGCTGCCGGCGCTCTCGCGGTGAGCCGCCTGGCCCTGCAGCGTCTCCAGCCGGCGCACCTCGAGGCGCAGGTCGGCCTCGATCGCCTCCAGCTCGCGCGCCACGGCGACGCTGGCACCCGTGCTGCCGTGGCCGTTCGTCTTCGGGGCCCGGGCGGCCGCCTCCAGCTCGCCGACGCGCGCTTTCAGGCGGTCACGCTCGGCCTCGATGGCGCGCAGCCGCTGATCGTCGGCGGGGGCCGACTGGGCCGACTGGGCGGCCTTCCGCTCGTGCTCGAACCGCAGCAGCTTCCCTTCCAGCTCGGCCAGCCGGGCGCGCCGCGTGCGGTCGGCCTCTTCCAGCGTCTTGGCCGTCTGCCGCAAGGCCGCCGTCTCGCCGACCGCGCTCGCGGCGCGCGCCTCGGCGGCGGCGAGCTGGTCTTCGAGCTCGGAGACCAGCGCCGTCTGTTCGGCCAGCGACGCCTTCAGCTCCGTCAGCTCCGCGACGTGGGCCGCCGCGGCGCGGTGGAACTCCTCCCGCGCCCGCTCGCGGTCGGCGCGCCCGGCGTCCGGGGCCGGGACGGGCGCGGCGGCGAACACGGGAGCCGCCACCGGAACGCTCGGCTCCGCTGGTGCGGGTCGCGCGCTCTCACCGCGACCGGCGCCGGCCTGTACGGCCCGCGCGATGGCCTGGCGCAGCTTGTCCTCGAGCTCGGCGAGGCGCCACGCCAGGTCTTGCTTCTCTTCCTCGAGCCGCAGGATCCGGTCGTCCCGCTCGGCGATGGCGCGCGTCTTCTCCTCCAGGGCCTTGGCCTGGGCGACGCCCGACTTCGCTTCCGTCTCGACGCGCAGCAGGTCACGCCGCGCGCGGGCGAGGTCGCTCTCGGCCAGCCGCTGCCGTTCCAGCGCGTCCTCGAGGGCGGTCTGGCGCTCGCGCGCGCGGGTGGCGACCTCCTCCAGCCGCTGCTCGGCCGCCGCCGCCCGGGCCTCACCCTCGGCCAGCCGCACCCGCAGGCGATCCGCCTCTTCGCGCGCCTCGGCCAGCGCCGCCGCGGCGGCCCGGGCCTCGGCCTCGGCCGGCGCGCGCAATCCGGCCGCCAGGCGATCGGCGACGGCCGCCATCTCCTCGGTCGTCCGCCGCGTCAGGTTCATGACCGTCTCGTCGGCTTCGGCCAGCGCGCGCCGGAGCCGGGTGTTCTCGGCGTCCAGGGTCGCGCGGTCCTCGGCGGCGCGCCGCAAACGCGCGCGCAGCTCCTCGATCTCCTCGGCGCGGACGTCCGAGATACGGGTGACCTCGTCGCGGTGGGGAGCCGCCTCGCCTGCCGCGGGCAGCTGTACCAGCGCGTATCCGAGCCCGGCCACCGGCTCGTTCCCGGCCACGCCGACATAGACGATGGGCGGCTCGGGATCCTTGACCAGACGCGCGTCGATCCGCAGCGCGTCGACGGCGCCGTTGAACTCGACGACGCCGATCCCCGCGAAGGGCGTCATGCCCAGCATCTGCACCGCCGGCAGGTGCGCCGCCAGCGCGCCGTGCAGGTCGTAGTAGCCGATGCTGGTGCCGGGGCTGCCCGCGCCCGGACGGTCCGCGTTGCCGCCGGCGACGACCAGGCGCCCGCCCAGCCGCAGCAGTTTCCGCCAGGCCGCCACCGCGCCCGGACGTCGAACGGCGGCCGCGCCCTCGGCCACCACCACCACGTCGAACGTGCCGGCCGGCAGCGGCTCCGACTCGCCGGTGGTGACCACCTCGGCCGCGCCGAGCGACCGCAAGAGGTCGGCCGCCCCCGGGCGCCCCACCTCGAGGACGCGCCGCCCCGGCCACAGCGGCTCGAGGTAGGTGTAGAGGGTCAGGCGGCGATCGCGGAGCTCGGGGTTGACCTCTTCGGGCATGCGGTCGGGACTATATACCCAGGGCCGTTCGAGCCAAGGAAAGCTGTCACGTCCAGACGCCCCCTTGCATCTTAGCCCCTGTCCCTCTATAAAACCCCGTTCCTCGGGAACACATCATGGCGAAAAAAGGCATTCACCCCGTCTACAAGGCATCGACCATCACCTGCGCCTGCG
>CAZJMY010000053.1:0-1372 GCA_964546845.1 uncultured Myxococcales bacterium
GACGACGGCTTGATGAAGACCGACCCCAGCGTCGACTTCTCCGCTTCGAGGTTGTGCGGTGGCGTTCGCGCCGCCGCTCCCGGGTTCGAGCTCACCACCTCCAGCATGGGGTCGGCGAGTCTACCCCATCGCGCGCACCGGGTGCTCGGCGAAGCGCTCTCTGCAGGTCGGGGCGACTCAGTTGCAGCCGACGCGGGCGGTGCTCATCACCAGGTCGTCCATCCAGATCTCGTTCGCGGCGCTGCTGAAGCTCTGCCAGCCGAAGAAGACGGTGTTGAACATGCCGTTCATCCAGGTCGCCGGCAACGCGCCGTTCTGCCAGTCGGACGCCTGGGTGATCGAGTGCACCAGGGTGCCGTCCGACCAGGCGTTCAGCGTGTTGTACGCCGCGGCGCCGTTGAACTCGACCTCGATGCAGTGCCAGGTGTTGGCGGTGATGATCGGCGGGCCGTACCACTTGGCCATGATGGGGGCGATGTTGTCGGTGGGGACCTGGTTGGTGCCGATCGCGCCCTTGATCTCGCCGAACCGGACCTCGTTGTTGGCGTCGTTGGGCTCCATCGTGATGCCCAGCAGCGATTCGTGGTTCGCGCCCGACGGACCCATCCCGAGCTGCCGCGTCATGTAGAAGTAGGCGCGCACGAAGAGGTGATTGGTCCCGCTGGGCAGAGGGCGCTCGAGGAACACCATGTTGCCGTCGCTCTTGAAGTGAACCGCCAGCTTGCTGTTGTTGTGCGTGTGGGTGGCGTCCGCCAGGGCGCTCAGGCTGCCCATCGGGTTCGTGGTCTTGTAGTTGTACGCGATGATGTTGTCCAAGCCGGCGGGCTGCTTGCCGGCCATGTCGGACTCGAAGTCGTCGGAGAAGAACGCCGCGCCGCTGCCGCCGCCCGCGGCGCCGCCGGTCGCGCTGTTGCCGCCCGTGCCCGGCTGACCGCCGTTTCCCGTGCTGCCGCCCGAGGCGGACGCGCCGCCCGTTCCGTTGCTGCCGCCCGAGGCCACGCCGCCGGTCCCGTTGCTACCACCCGACGCGGGCGTGCCGCCGCTGCCCACGGTGCC
This sequence comes from uncultured Myxococcales bacterium, assembly GCA_964546845.1. Lineage (GTDB taxonomy): Bacteria > Myxococcota_A > Polyangia > Fen-1088 > Fen-1088 > JADGRB01. The sequence continues at coordinate 1,057 of CAZJMY010000053.1, forward strand.
GCCCGTCGCGGACGCGCCGCCGGTGGCGCTGCCGCCGGTGCCGGTCTGCGAGCCACCGGTGCCGCTCTGCGAGCCGCCCGTGCCGCTCTGGGATCCTCCGGTGCCGCTGCCGCCGCCGCCGGGCGAGCTGCTGCAGGCGCCCGCGAGAAGACAAGAAACCGACGTCAGTGCGAAGAAGCTAAGACGACGCATGGCCGAAAACTCTACGCTGGAAATGAAAACGCGGGAATCCTCAAACGAGGATCCCCGCGCGGTGTGTCGACGGTGAAAGAGGCGGTCTAGTCCTCTTTCTTGACCACCCACACCTTGACGGTCG
>CAZJMY010000054.1:0-9812 GCA_964546845.1 uncultured Myxococcales bacterium
GACGACCTCCGCGCCCGCCGCCTTCGCCGCGGCGAGGCCGTCCTTCATCGCGGCGCCGTAGCCGCCGTTGACGGGCCGCTGGATGACGGCCAGCTCCGCATGCCGCGCCGCCAGCCCGCGCGCCAGCGCCGCGGTTCCGTCGCGGCTGCCGTCGTCGACGACCACGATGCGCTCGAGGTCCGCGGGCGGCGCGGCGAGGATCCGCTGCACGACGCCTTCCAGGTGCCGTTCGGCGTCGTAGGCCGGCACCACGACGGCGACACGCATCAGCCGCGCCGCCCGCCGGCGGCCACGCGCGGCTGTCGAGACGAAACGCCGGCCGCGATCGGCTCGGCATAGCGCGCCACGTAGTCGGCCACGATCGCGGGCAGCATCTCGGCCAGCCGCAAGCGCGGGCGCCAGTCGAGCAGCCGCGTCGCCTTCGCGATCGACGGGACGCGGACCGCCGTGTCGTCGTAGCCGGCGCCGTAGAACGTTTCGGCGTCGACCCGCTCGAAGCGGGCCACGGGCGCGTCCGGGCGCAAGGCGCGATAGGCACCGGCCAGGCCGCGCCCGAGAGCGCGGATCGTGACGTCGTTGCGCGGGTTGCCGAGATTCAGGATCTCTCCCTGGCAGACCCCCGGCCGCTCCAGGATCCGCCCGACCGCCGCCACGAACTCGCCCACGTCCAGGAACGAGCGGCGCTGCCGCCCGCCGTCGACCAGCTGCAGCGGCTCGCCGCGCATCAGCGCGTTCAGGAAGCAGGCCAGGACGCGCGGGATCCCCTCGCCGTCGACGCCGGGGATGAAGTCCATGCGCGGGCCGATCACGTTGAAGGGCCGGACGATCGTGAAGGGGAGCCCGGCGTGGTGGCCGTGAGCCCAGATCACGCGCTCGAGCAGCTGCTTGGCCGCCGCGTAAGTCCAGCGCTCGCGCGCGATGGGCCCCAGGAACAGACCGGTCTCGTCCTCGACCATCGCGCGCATCGGCCGCCCCGCGGCGTCGAGCGCGACGCGCCCGTAGACCTCGCAGGTCGAGAAGTGCACGAGCCACCTGCGGCGCGCCGCGCACAGCTTCACCAGCGGGACCAGGTCGGTGAAGTTCGCGTCGATGACGTCCAGCGGCTGCGTGTTGTACAGCGCCGGGTTGCAGATCGCCGTCAGCGACACGACGACGTCCGCGTTGCGCGTGACGTCGTCCAGCAGGCCGGGGTGGCCGATGTCCGCCTCCATCCGCCGCACGCCCGGCAGGCCGCCGGCCAGCTTGTCGAGGTTGCGGTCGACGGCCAGGATGTCGGCGCCGTCCGCCCCGGCCTGCGCGGCCAGGTACGGCACCAGGTGCGAGCCGACGAAGCCGCCCGCGCCCAGCACGGCGATGCGGCGGGGCTGGTCCCGCACCGCGCGCGCCCGGTAGCGGCCGCTCAACTGTCTGGTCGTCGGGCGCCCCATGTCGAGCCCTACGGAGCCGCCGCGCCCGGGATGTAGATGTCGGGCCAGCGATCGTTGCCCGAGTGGTAGGTGAGGCGCGCCGCCTTCTCGGCCGGGGTGCCCACCTCCCACACGTAGATCTCGTAGTCGGCGATGTCGTGGTCGTGCCCGCGCTGGGTGGCCGCCCACACCAGCCAGTGGCCGTCCGCCGAGAGCTGCGGGAAGTACTCGTGCGACCGCCGCCCGGGGAGATCGATCAGCGTGATCGCGTCCAGGTTGGCGTCGGGCTCCGCCGCCTTGCCGTCCTTGACCGGCATCTGCAGGATCCGGCTGCCGCCGTTGCCCGTCGGATGCACCCAGTAGACCTCGCGCCCCGACGGGTTCCAGTTGATCTGGCAGCCGTCACCGGTGCGGGTCCAGGTCTTCTTGCGGATGTTCCAGATGCCGGTCTCGCGCTTCGACCCGCGCAGCGTGATCGCGATGTAGTGGCCGTCGTGCGACATCTCGGGCTGCTGAAGCAGCGCGCCGTCCAGCTCCGGCACCTTGGTGCTGTCGACCAGCACGGTCTCCTCGCCGCCGGCCAGCTTGCGCCGGACGATGGCCGTCGACCGCGCGAAGACGATCTCGTCGTTCGACACCCAGCTTCCCCAGCTGGCGTTGTCGACGACCTTGGTCTCGTCGGTGCCGTCGGGGGTCACCGTGTAGATGTCCCACTTGCCGTCGGTGTTGGCGTCGCGCTCGAACACCCATCCCTTCTTGCTGCGCGTGAACAGGATGCGGCTGCCGTCGGGCGCGAAGCGCGGGAACCAGTCGACGGGCTCGCCGTGGGTGATGGCGTGCACGTTCGAGCCGTCCGTCTTCATCACGAAGAGGTCGTGGTTGCCGAGGCGCGAGCTCGACCAGACGATCGTCCCGTTGGCCTTGCCACCGACCTCTTTCATCAGCGCGCTCGCCTCCTGGTCGGGCTTTTCGTCGGCGCCCACCGGCGCGCCGCCACCGACGGTCGCGCACGCGCTGGCCGCCAGCGCGCCCAGCACGGCCAGGCGGCGGCCCATCATTCCTAAAGCACAGGGGACCTTGTTCATCGAGAGCTCTCCTCCTTGAAATCGGGTGCAATCGACCGCGCCAGCCCTTCGCGCACGCCCCTGGGCGCGTAGCCGAAGTCGGCGGCCGCCGGCCCGCAGTCGAGATCGGCGTCGTTCGTGAAGCCGGCGACGGCGTACGGCGTGAGGGGCGGATCCGGCATGACGCGGCTCAGGACCTCGGCCAGGGCGCGGCAGATCGGCAAAGGCAAGTGCAGGAAAGGGCGCGACGCCCCCTCCAGCTTCAGGACCAGCTTGGCGAGGTCGCGCAGCGTGATCGCTTCGGGGCCGCTCAGGTTGTACGTCTTGCCGAAGCAGACCGGATTGCCCACGATGCGGGCCAGGCCGTCGACCACGTCGTCGGAGTAGACGGGGCGCTTGCGGGCCGACCCGGGGCCGACGAACGGAACGACCGGGAAGCGGCGCAGGTACTTGCGAAACAGCATGAACTCTTGCCCGCCCGTCTCGTCGTAGACCAGCGTCGGGCGGACGATCGTGTGGGCGAGGCGCGTCTCGGCGGCGACGATCGTCTCCGCGTCCAGCTTGGCGCGCCCGTACGGGGTCAGGCGCGGATAGACGACCGAGGCCGAGGAGACATAGACGAAGTGGCGGACCCCGGCGGCTGCGGCGGCGGCGACCAGGTTGGCCGTCCCGCGCCGGTTGACGGTGTCGTAGTCCCGCGGATCGCGGGCCAGGATCACGGCGGCCAGGTGCGCGACCGCCTGCACGCCCGCCGTCGCCGCGACCAGCGTCTCGGGCGCGCGGATGTCCCCCTCGACGATCTCCGCGCCCGTTCCGTCGAGGCGTGTGCGCAGCGGATCGTTCGGCAGCACCAGCGCACGGACGCGCCACCCGTCGCGCGCCAGCCGGCCCACCAGGCGACGTCCCACCTCCCCGGCGGCGCCCGTCACCAGCACCGTGCCATGGCCGGCGCCGGCGCCCTCGGCCGTCAAGGGTTGGCCTTCTCGCCGGGGGGCGGCAGCGCCGCCCAGTCGACGGGTTTGAAGTCGCCGATGGCGAGCTCGCGCGAGGCCAGCTCCCAGACCACGACGGCCTTGCCGGCCAGCCGGTCTTCCCCGCCCGCGAGGGTGTTGTACAAGAGCCGGCGGGTGGCGTGGGCGCCGGCGTCGTTCTGCGCGATGACGTCGACGTCGCGGCCCAGCGCGCGGGCCAGCTGCGGCCCGAAGCCCGCGCTGGAGCCCCACCCCATCTGCTCGGCGCTGAACACGTTGGTGAAGCTGTCGCCCAGCAAGAGCACGCTGCCGTGCTCGCTGGGCTCGAACGGGGTGCCGCCGGGATCCTGCACCTCGTGAATGGTGTGCGTCTCCGGAGAGAACAGCGCCTGTCCCTCGGGCAGGCCCAGCATGTCGGTCACGTCCCCGACGCGCGACACCGACTGGGCGACGGCGCGCCAGGCTCGCGCCCCGGCTCCCGGATCGCGCGGCACGAACTTCCTGTCGATCAGGAAGGCGGCCAGCTCGCCGGCCACCTTCTCCATCCACTCGGGCGTCCAGTGGGTGTCCTGGCGCATGAAGTAAGGAGGCTCGCCCGGACGCAGCACGGCCGGCGTGGGATCGAAGACGCGGACGCCCGCCGCCTCGAGCTCGGCGAAAAGGCGCGGGCGGTCCGGGTTGTGCGCGGGCGGAACACCGCTCACGTCGCGCGCGCGGCCGTGCAGCTCCAGCGGCTGCAGGCTGGCCTTGTCGGGCACCGGAAAAAGCACCAGCCGGATCCCGCGGCCGCCCAGGTAGCTCGCGAACGCGAGGATGGCCGGCCGCGGGTCGGGCGATACCGCCGCCTCGCCGCTCCCCTCGCCGGCCGCCCGACGCGCCGCCAGCACGTCCGCGTCCAGGAAGGGACGCCCGGCGACCGCCGTGATGCCCGGCGTGTAGTACAGCCAGCCGTCGAACCCGATGGTCGCCTTCTTGTTGCCGTAGTGACCGAAGCGTGTGAGCTGCTCCTGCATGCGCGGGCGGAAGTACTCGCGCGCGGCGGACGTCTTGTCGAGCTCGTCCTCGAACTCGCGCAGGTTCTCGCGCGTCGGCGCGTGGCGGAACAGCTCGCGCAGCACGGACTCGTCGCCGGCGCGCCGGTCGTGAACGATTTGCGAGATGGGCACCGCGGCGATGACGGCCAGAAATGGAAGCACCAGCGCCCAGGCCAGCGGGCGCGAGATCCGGGTGTGAAGGATCCCCTGCCGCAGCTCGGCGTCGTGTGAAGGATCCGTCGGACCGCCTCGATGGCCATCCCGGACGGCGGCGGCGGCGACCTGCGTGGCGACACTCATGAACACCTGCTCGTGCGGACGTCGGGCAAAAGGGAGAATGCGCGATTCATTTCAGAATTGAAAGTAGAGGAACGGGTTCGCGCTCTGCGTCCACATCATCAAGATCGAGACGGCCACCACGCCCAGCGCGGCCGCTGCGCGCGGAACCGTGATGCGGGAGGTGAAGGTCCAGGTGTTGGGCGCGCCCCACACCAGCAGCGCGGCCACCACGAACATGGTCACGTGCAGCCGCGTGTACATCGCGCCGGCGGCGACGTCGGACGCGGGGCTCACGGCGGCCAAGCCGAAGAGCGACTTCAGCGTGGCCACCGCCTCGCCCAGCGTCTTGGCGCGGAAGAACACCCAGCTCAGGCAGACGACGAAGAACGTGATGCCGACCCGCAGCGGCCGCGCCAGCCGCCGGTAGACGCTGTCCTTCCCCTGCGCGCGCTCGAACGACAGCATGCCGCCGTGAATCGCGCCCCACAGCACGAAGTTCCAGCTGGCGCCGTGCCATAACCCGCCCAGCAGCATGACCGTCATCAGGTTCACGTAGGTGCGTCGCGGGCCCAGGCGGTTGCCGCCCAGCGGGATGTAGAGATAGTCGCGCAGCCAGGTGGACAGGCTGATGTGCCAGCGCCGCCAGAAGTCGGTGATGCTGTCCGCCTGATACGGTGAATCGAAGTTCTGGATCAGCACGAATCCGAGCATCAGGGCCAGCCCGCAGGCCATGTCCGAGTATCCCGAGAAGTCGAAGTAGATCTGGAACGCGTAGCCGAGCAGGCCGAACCAGGCGTCGGGCGCGTGCAGCGCGCCGGCCCCGAAGGCGGTGTCCGCGATGTGGCCCATCGGGTTCGCGATCAGGATCTTCTTCGCCATGCCGAACGCGAAGAAGGCGACGCCGCGCGCGAACTTGTCCAGCGTGTGGGCACGGACGCGCATCTGCTCCTCGAGCGCGGCGTACCGGATGATGGGGCCGGCGACGAGGTCGGGGAAGAATGCCTCGAAGCACAGGTAGTCCGTGAACCGGCGCATCGGGCGCGCGTCGCCGCGGTAGACGTCGATCGCGTAACTCATGGCCTTGAACGTGTAGAACGAGATGCCGACGGGTAGGACGACGTGGAAGACCGGGATCAGATCGCGCCCCAGCCCCAGCAGGCGCCCCAGCGCGTTGACGTTCTCCTCGACGAAGCCGGTGTACTTGAAGGCGGCCAGCAGACCGAGGTTGGTGACGATCGAGATCACCAGCAGCGCCTTCATCTTGCGCGTGCGCGGGACCTCGCGGCCGATCACGGGCGGCAGACCGCCCGGCTCGTCGGGCAGGCCCGACAGCTTCAGCAGGCCGATGCCGCACACGTAGTCGACGCTGGAGCCAAAGAACATGATGACGGCCCAGATCGGGTTCGCCCACCCGTAGAACACATAGCTCGATGCGGCGATGAGGGCCGTGCGCGCCCGAAACGGTAAGACGTAGTAGATGGCCAGAACGAGCGGCAGGAAGTAGAAGAGAAATACGTGGCTGGTGAAGACCAATGCCGCCTCCGGGGTTCGTATGATACAAGTGGCGAGTCGTTTGGCGGTTCACATAATCCGCGCCCGCCTCGACCGTTGACCTTGCCCCGGCTGATTGCTACGCCCATGCGAGCCTCTCGCTCAGTCCTGCTGGCCTCCGCTCTGTTCGCGATCGCGCTGTACGCGCCGATCGCGCGCTGGCACGAGCGCGGGCAGGTTGACGCGCGCATCCAGAAGCTCGACTGGGCGATGTTCGCAGAAGCTGGACATGGCGCTGCCGACTTCGCCGGCTCGGTGGTCGATCCGACGCTGCTGGTGCGCGTCGGCGCGCTCGACGGGCTCCTCGCCAGCTGGCAGACCATCGGCGGCTGCGGCGCGGGCGCGGGCGCCGCGTCGAGCGCGGGGCTGAAGTGGATCGGGCGAAACGTGACCGGCGGGTTGTTCAACGTCCAGGAGCAGGTCAGCTACACCAACCTGGGAACGGGCGCCTATAATGAGCGGAATTTCTTCGTTAACACCTTCATCAATTCCGACATTGCACAGAAGTGGAACGTCGGCCTGATCCTGCCGCTGGTCTACAAGTACCTGGACGATCCACTACACACGGCGCCGGACCCGGGATCGGCCGACTACTCGAATGGCGGCCTGGGCGACATCAGCTTGCTCGTGACGCGTCGACTGGGCGCCACGAATGCGACGTCGCTGACCGGGATCGTGGGGCTTCCCACCGGCACGTGGGACGCCACGTATCCGTCGGGACGCGTGCTCAATCAGAACGCTCAGCTCGGCTACGGCAAGCTGACCGGCGCGGTGGTGCTCGATCGCACCTTCGACGAGATCTGGGGTCTGCTCGTCGTGGGCGGCGTTGCGGCGTATCGCGGCGGGCACAACGAGCTCGACAACTACCGCGCACCGACGGCCAGCGTTTACGGGTACGGCGGCTACTTCGTTGGGCCGTTCGTTCCGTCGTTGGGGTTGGTTCTGTCCGGCTTCAAGGGGCACGACGTCGACCAGCGATCGGAGCAGTTCACGCCGCTGGTCAGCCTGAGCGGGCAGGCTTCGCTGGAATGGTCCACCGACTGGATCGCCCTGCTGCTGGCCGCGTCGGTTTCGTACAAATACGACGGCGTGCCCCTGGACGAGTCGGGGCAACCCCGGTCGCAATGGGGCTTCATGCCGTGGACGGTCGCGCTGGGCGTGTCGCTGGCGCCGTTTTAATTCGATGGTTCTGGCACGCGGCGCGCTCTAACGAGCGGTCGTGTTGCGCACTGTCGGCGCCCCGCCGAGAAAGGCAGTCATCATGAAGCGAGCCCAGCCGTTCCGAGCGCGGTCGCTGCTCTGCGCGGTTTTCCTGCTGGGCTGCGGCGTCGAGGCGCACCCCATCGCCCCCCCGATCGGAGGCAGCCCGACGACGTCGAGCGGCGGCACGACGGGCACCACGACCGGCACGGGCGGCAGCACGGCCTCTGGCGGCACGCCCGGGTCGGGTGGCTCGTCCGCGACCGGGGGAAGCGTGCAGACGGGCGCGGGCGGTTCCGCGGCAGGCGGCACCTTCGGGAGCGGCGGCTCCGGGACCGGCACAGGCGGCTCGGCGACCGGGACGGGCGGCTCGGCGACCGGGACCGGCGGCGCGGCAATGGGCACGGGGGGGTCGCCGGTGAGCGGCGCCGGCGTGACCATCAACGGCAAGTTCGTGCCCAAGGAGAAGGCCGTCGTCTTCATCCACTTCGGCCACTCCAACATGCGCGGGCAGGCGAGCAAGCCGGCCAGCCTGATGTCGTTCTTCTACAACACGCAGGACGGCCTGTGGACCTACCGCGGTTCGTTCGCGGCAGCCAAGGAAGAGACGGCGCCGGAGCCTCCGAACACCACCGCCGGCCCGGGGATGGCGATCCTCCACGCGGCCCAGGACGCCCGCCAGCCGGGCAGCGATGTGCAGTTCATCTCGATCGGCTACGGCAAGGGGTCGGCCACGACCGTCGACTACGCGACGACCGGCACGTTCTACGGCGCGTTCATGACCTGGGCGAAGGCGCTCAAGGGGAACGTCACCTTCGGCGGCATCGTGGTCATGCTGGGCATCACCGACGGCGAGCACCTGCCCAGCAACCAGGTCTCGGGTTTCCCGACCCGGATGGCGCAGATCCTCTCCAGCATTCGCGCGGACCTGGGCGAACCCAACCTGCCCGTGCTGTTCTGCGACTACGAACAGAACGCGACCGGGACCCTGGCCCCGACGGGCTCGGTCGGCGTCGTCATGCAGCCTCTCATTCGGATGCTGCCGTCCATGGTCTCCAACCTCGCGCTGGTGCCGACCGACGGGATCGAAATGCAAGACGATCACCACTTCGACATGCAGGGACACAAGGACTGGGGCGCGCGGGTCATCAGCGTCATGAAGACGAACGGCTGGTACAAGTGGTGAGGTCAGGAGACTTCCAGCCGCCACCAGGCGACCGTTGCGATTGACCAGACGGCCGATCGTGTTCGGCGCGGTGGCGGTTGGCGCCGCGCTGATCGCGCTCGGGCCGATCGCCGACGGCGACATCTACTGGCACGTCGCGGCCGGGCGCGAGATCTGGCACCGCGGGGCGCTGCTGCGCACCGACCCGTTCACGTCCAGCGCCGCGGGGCGCGCCTGGATCGACGTCCACTGGCTTTTCCAGGTCGCGATCGCCGCCGTGTACGGCGCGTTCGGGGCCGCCGGGCTGGCGGTGGCCAAGGCCCTGGCCGTGGCCGTGGGCGCGACCGTGGCGACGCGCGCCGCGGAGCGCGGTGGCGGCGCCGTCGCGCGCGACGGCTGCGCGGTGGCCGCGTTGACCCTGCTGTTCCTCGCGCGGCACCTGCTGCCCGTGCGCCCCGTGCTCGTGACGCTGGTCCTGCTCGCCGCGTTCCTGCTGATCCTCGAGGCGAACCGGACCGACCCCGGATCGAGGTCGGCGCGTCGCGCGACGCTGGTGGCGCTGCCCCTGCTGCAGCTGGTGTGGGTGAACTGCCAGGGGCTGGCGCCGCTGGGCCCGGCGCTGGTCGGCTGCTACCTGCTGGGCGCCCTGCTGCCGAACGGCGACCGCCGCGCCGCGCTGCCACTGGGCCTGGCGCTGGCGGGCTGCCTGCTGGCGTCGTTCGGCACGCCCTACGGTCTGTCGGCGGCGGCCCTGCCTGTCCGCCTCCTCGGGCGCATCACGCCCGGCAACAACATCTTCAGCACCGCCATCGCGGAGAACGTTCCGCCGCTGGTCCTCGACCGCACCTCGCCCGAGATGACGGCCCACCTTCGCGCGATCCTGATCTTGACCGCCGCGGCGCTGGTGGTCATCCGTCCGTCGCTTCCGGTGCCGCACGTGCTGGCGCTGGCCGCGTTCGCCGGGCTGGCCCTCATGGCGAACCGCAACGTGATCCTCTTCTACTGGCTGCTCGCGCCCCTCGGCGCGATCGCGCTCGCCCCGGCGGCGTTCCGCCGTCTCGCGTCGCTGCGGGCGCCGCGCCGGCTGACGGCGCGGGCGCGACGGGCGCTGCCGCGCCTCGGTCTGGCGGCGGCGCTGGGCG
>CAZJMY010000055.1:0-9211 GCA_964546845.1 uncultured Myxococcales bacterium
CACGACGCCCCCTCGATCTCGGCGGCGTAGGCGGCCGTCAGCGCGAAGCCGCGGCCGTTCTCGGGCCGCGACGTCCGGCAGGGATCGTCGGCGCCCGCCGGCGGCCCGTCGGTGCCGGGGCCGCTGCCCCCCTTGGCCCCCGCGCCGCCCGTGCCCGTGCCGATCGTCCCGCCCGTGTTGCCGGTCGTCGCGCCGCCCGTGCCGCTGCCGCCGCTCCCGTTCCCGCCGGTCGCGCTGGTGCCGCCGCCGGACCCGGTGGACGTGCCGCCCGTGCCGCTCCCCGTGCTGCCGCCGCTGCCCGCCCCACCGCTGCTCGCGCTACAAGAGATGACCAGCAGCGCGGAAGTCAGGAACGCGCCGCGCCGGAATGACGATACGAATCGACCCATGACACGCTACTGCCGTGCGGCCGGGGCGTTTTTGTAGAAATTTCAGCGATTGTACGTGCCGGGATCGTTCAGGATTTGCCACAAACGCGTCGTGGCGGCCGAGGGCTTGCTCTGCGTCACCAGCCAGGCCGGTCCGTCCATGTTCGCCGTGAGATCCGGGCCCGAGGTCGCGCCGATCGTGGTCCCGGGCGCCACCCGTTCGACGGCCATGGCGAACGCGGGGACGCCCACGGCGATGATCCCCACCTGATCGGCCGACTGCGCCAGGGTCCAGATGGTCGGCTGCTTGGCCGCCATCCAGGCGCCGAACGGGTTCGCCGGCAGCATGGCGACGGCGGAGTCGGGGACGTCGTCGTTGCGCTGGTCGTAGTAGGCGCTCACCTGCACGAACGGGACGGAGCCGGTCACGATCGCGTCGGCCCAGGGGTCCATCTCGCCGTTCGGGTTGCTCATGGCCCCGCCGGTGGCGGTCACCGTCCCCAGCGACGAGACGACGACGATGCGCCGGACGATGGTCGGATCGATCAGGATCGCGTCGGCGACGTCGGTCAATCGGCCGCCGGTCACGACCACCAGCGGGCGATAGGGAAGACTCAGGCGCGCCGAGGCGTCCACGATCAGGCGCGCGCCTTCGGACCGGTTGGGCGTGGTGGATGCGAATCGGCCGTCGGCGGGACGGACCAGCGTCGGGCCGATGCTGGTGATGGGATCGGGAATGTCGCGCATGCCGCTGGCGCGCGCGGCCGCCACCATGCCCCGCCAGCCGGCGATGTTGGCGTCGATGTCCGGCCAGGGCCCGCTGGTGTTCACGATGATGCCGGCCAGCTTGGGGCCACCGGAGCTGGCCAGCAGGATCGCGTACTCGCCCTGCCAGTTGTCGGCCTCGCCGTCGTTGGCGAGGATGACCGGGTTGCGCTGGTCGACAGGCAGCATGCCCTGAGGCATCGTCGAGCCCAGGTCGCGCGTCTCGACGCAGGCGAGCGCGCCGACCCCCAGGCAGAGGGCGCAGAGCGCGCCGATCCTGTGCGCCTTGGTGCTCACGGAAACCGCACCACCGCGTCGACACCCAACGCCGCCGCGAACCGCGGGGCCGTCCAGACCGGCAGGTTGTCGAGCGTGCCCTGCCAGCGCGTCAGCGCGGCCAGCCCGTCGACGTGCGCGCCGGCGATCACCCGGCGGCCCAGGTGGTGACTGGCGCCCAGCCGCGCCCCCACCTGGAACACGGGGGCGACGGCAGAGGTGGGCCGGTCGATGTCCACGCCCGACATTCTGACCTCACCGCCGTTTGCCAGCACGCAGGCAGTCCACGCCGCCCGGAAGCCACAGCCGGCCAGCCCCAGCAGCAGGTGGTGCTGCGAGAAGCCCGCCCCATCCATCCGCCGCGTGGTCGCCGGCAGGCTGGCCTGCGCGGCCAGCTCGATCGAGACGTGCGTCCAGGCCAGCGCGCCGAAGATCCGCGCCATCAGGATGGGGCCGTCGGACATGCCGAGCGCCACCTCGGGGCCCGCGCCCGCCGCGAGCTCGGGCCCGGAGGCGCGGCGCGGCGGCGACGGGGTGGGAGCCGCCGCGATCGCCGCCGCCGGAGGGCGCGCGACGAGCGGCTCGGGCGCCTGTTGAGGCGGACGTTCGGACGCGACTTGGGACGGACCGGCGGGCGGCGCGGCGGCCCGCTCCGGCGGGGCGGACGCGCCGTCCGGCTCCGCGCGCACGTTGGCGAGGAGCTGGATCTGGACGGCCAGCGCGAAGCCGACGACCCGCGCGAATCGCGTGCAGTCGGTCGTGGTGGTCGGAAACGTCTGGTCGCCGGTCCAGGCGCCGGCGGCGTCGCGCCATTCGAGACGCCCCTCGATCGCGCCGTTGCGCGGAACCACCTGGACCAGGACGCGATCGGCCGCGTCCGCGGCGAACGGGTCGTATCCCAGGCGCCCCGTGACGACCGCCCTGAACTCCGCCGCGGCGGGGCACCCGGGGCCCGCCACGTACTCCAGCGCGACCTGGAACGGCCTGCGTTGCGCCTGCGCCGCGGCAGGCCCGAACAGGAAGAACCACGCGGCGCCGGCCCAAGCGAGCGAACGTGCGGCGCCGGCGATCACCTCACTGGCTTTCGGCGCTGTCGACCCGCGGCAAAAGGACGCTGCGCGGGAACCGCACGCGGAAAACCACGGCCGCCCGGTGTGCCTCGTCGGTGCGCCCGGCCCCCAGCAGCGACCGCACCCGCAAGGCGTCGCGCTCTTCCGCCAGGTGGCCGCGCGGGAAACGGCGCGCGTGCTCGGCGAGCAGCGCCAGCGCGCCGGAGAACTCTCGCCGCGTGTAGGCGGCCTGGGCGCGCTGCAGGAGCTCCAGCTCACCCGTGAACCGGTCGCCGGCGGCGGCGACCCGCGATGACGAACGGGATCGCAGGCGCGGGAGCCGATGCGGCGGCGCGGGGGGCAGCGCTTCGGCCTCGGATGGCGGCGCGAGCTCGGTGGGTGTCTCGCGAGACGCCACCCGGGACGGCGTCGGCACGGGGTCGACGGCCGCCGGCTCGGGACGCGGTCCCCGCAGCGAGGCGATCGCGCCCACGGCGACGGCCACGACGCCGGCGGCTGCCGCGAACGCGAGCCGCACCCGCCCCCGGCCCCGCGCCAGCGACACGGACACCGGGGCAGGCGGGTCGGCCGGCCAGGCGGCGGGCTTCACACCGCCCGCGCCGACGATGGCCCGGGCGCGGACCAGGGCGCGCGCCCGCACCTCGGCCGGGGCGTGCCGCGCGATCTTCGGAGGCCGCACCAGCGACTCCAGCTCCGGGTCCAGCGGCGGCTGATCGCGCTGGGTCATCGGGCCACGGCCTTCCGCTGCAGCCGGCGCAGGGCGGCAGCCAGCTCGCGCCGCCCCTTGTAGAGGCGCGTGTAGACGCCGATCTTCGTCATCGACAGCCGCCGCGCGATCTCCACGATCTCCACCCCCTCGAGGTCGTGTAGCACCAGGACGGACCGCCGCGCCAGCGGAACCCGGTCCAGCGCCGCCGACAAGCTGACCAGCGCCTCCCGATCCTGCAGCAGCGACTCGGGGCTGGAGGCGCCGTCCTCCAGCTCGAAATCGGCGCAGAGCACCTCGCGGGCGCGACGGCGGCGTTGCGCCCGCAGCACCCGGAAGGTCACCCCGAACAGCCAGGGGCGCAGCGGGCGCGTGAGGTCCAGGCTCGGCCAGTGCCGGTAGAGGACCAGGAAGATCTCCTGCAGCAGGTCGTCGATCTCGGCGGCCCCCGCCCCCAGCCGCTGCAGCGTCATGTACAGGTAGTCGAGCTCGCGCTGGAACGCGTCGAGGCACCCACTCTCGGCCTTCGGCGAAGGGCTGGCGTCGGACCGGACGAGTCGCAGGCGAGCCATGGGACCCTGTGTATTGTCCCCAGGCGCCCCACTTTGGTGCGAAAATTCGTCAGCGGTGGAGCGGCTCGGCCTCCGAAGCCCGCGGAACCACGGGGTCCAGCGGGGGCCGCTTGGGCAGACGAACGGTGAACGTGGTCTTCACGTCCGGCGTGCTCTCGACGGTCAGCGTGCCGCCGTGCGCCTCCGCGATCTTGCGGGAGATCCAGAGCCCCAGCCCGAAACCGCCGAAATTGGCGGTGGGAACGGCCCGCTCGAACCGGTTGAAGATGCGCTCCTGGTCTTCGGGCGCGATGCCGATCCCGCGGTCGGTCACGGTCAGCGTGGCGCTGTCATGATCCTGGCGCAGGCCGATGTCGATCTTGCCAGCGCTCCGGCCGTACTTGATGGCGTTGGCGACCAGGTTGCCGACCAGCTCGTCCAGGCGCAGCGCGTCCCATTCGCCCACGCACGGACCGCCGCCGCCCAGGAAGAAGACCGTGTAGCCGCCCTTTTCGATCTGCTCGCGCGAGCGGTCCATCGCCTCCAGCACCAGGCGCGCCAGGTCGACGGGCTGCCGTTTCAACACCAGCCCGTCAGAGGCGATGCGCGACACGTCCAGCAGACCTTCGATGAGCTTGCCGAGCCGATCGGCGTTGGTCAGCGCGCGGTCCAGGCGCTCGCGCGCCCGCTCCGGCGCCAGGTCGCGCGCCACGGCCCGCGACACGCCCTCGATCTGCAGGCGCAGCGCGGTCAGCGGCGTGCGCAGCTCGTGCCCGGCGATGGCGATGAAGTCGTCGCGCATCCGGATGGCGCGCTGCGCGTCGTCGAACTCGGTGCGCAGCCGGGAGAGCGTGAGGTGGGTCTGGACGCGAGCCACCAGCTCCTTGGCCGAGAACGGCTTGATCAGGTAGTCGTCGGCGCCCGCGTCGAGCCCCTCCACCTTGGCCTCCTCGCCGGCGCGGGCGGACAGCAGGATCACCGGCGTGCGCCGCAGCGCCGGGTCGCGCCGCACCTCCTGCAGCAGGCCGAAGCCGTCGAGGCGCGGCATCATGATGTCCGACAGGATCAGGTCGGGCGGGCTGCGGCGCGCCGCCTCCAGCGCCGCCGCCCCGTCGCCGGCCGTCTGCACGGCCCAGCGGGTGCCGACCAGCCGCGCGATGTAGTCGCGCATGTCGGCGTTGTCGTCGGCCACCAGGATCCGCGCGCGCGCAGCCGGCGCGGCCTTCCCGGGCGCGGCGACGATCGTCGCCGGTGCCATCCAGCGCAGCGCCTCCTCGACGAACGGGGCCGCCCCCACGGCGGTCGTCGCGCTCGCGGCCTCCGTCGTCGAGGGCTCCGCCAGCACGCGTTCGGCCGGAAGATGCGCCGCGCCCAGCGGAATGCGGACCGTGAACGCCGTCCCTTGGCCGTGGGTGCTGCTGACCTCGACGGTGCCGCCGTGCAGCTCGACCAGATCTTTGACGAGGGCCAGGCCGATGCCGGTCCCCTCGTGCGTGCGGGCCTCGGCCCCCTCGACCCGGTGGAACCGCTCGAACAGGCGCGGCACCTCGTGCGCCGGCACGCCGATCCCGGTGTCGCTGACCGTCAGCCGCGCGACCTCACCTTCCCGCTCGAGCTCGACGGCGATGCCGCCCCGGAACGTGAACTTCAGCGCGTTCGACAGCAGGTTGAAGACGATCTTCTCCCAGAGATCGCGATCGACGTAGGCCAGCGGTCCCATCGACGCGCAGTCGACCGCGAACGTCAGTCCCGCTCGCTCGACCGCCGACCGAAAGGCGCTGGCCAGGTCCGCCGTCAGCGCGCCCAGGTCCGTCGCGACGTAGACGGCCTGCGCGCGTCCCGCCTCGATGCGCGAGAAGTCCAGCAGGCCGTTCACCAGCTTCAGCAGGCGCAGCCCGTTCCGGTGAACCGCCTCCAGGTCGGCGCCCGTCAAGGCCTGCGCGGGCGAGGCGAGCGCGTCCTCCGTCGGCCCCAGCATCAGCGTCAGCGGCGTCCGGAACTCGTGGCTGACGTTGCTGAAGAAGGCGGTCTTGGCGCGATCGAGGGCTGCCAGCGCCTCGACCCGCTTCTGGGCGTCCTCGTACGCCTGCGCGCCGGCGATGGCCGTCGTCACGGCGGCAGCCAGCAGGTCGTAGAAGCTCCGGTAGGCTTCGTTCAGGGGCAGCCGGGCGCTGATGCCCGCGACCACGACGGCCAGCGGCCCGGTCGCTCCCGGCGCCGAGATCGGTAGCAGCATCGCGCCTGCCGGCACCTCGGGGTACGGCCCTCGGGACGCCTCGCCGAACCTCTCGCCGAGCTTGGCGGGCAGGTCGGTCACGTGAACCGGCGCCCGCGTGCGGATCGCCTCCGCCAGCGGCCATGGCGGCGCCGGCTCGCGCGCGTCGACGGCGTCGGGCGCCACGGCCGAGCCCGCCACGACGCCCGCGCTGCCCAGCAGGGTCGCCGTCGGCCAGGCGGCGGTCTCGTAGACCAGCACGAACGGCAGGTCCAGCTCGTCGCTCCCCATGGACTCCAGCGCCGAACGGAGCGCGGCCCGCACCGAGGGCGACTTCCCGGTCCGACCAGCCACGTCGCGCAGCAGCCGCATGCGCCGCTGGCTGAGCATGTTGGCGGTCGTCTCGGTCACCGGGTGGAACAGTCCCCCCACCCCGCCGGACTCGTCGCGGATCGGACTGAACGAAAACGTGAAGAAGGTCTCTTCCAGGTAGCCGTGCCGATCCAGGAACATGCGCTGGTCCTCGAGGAACGAGGTCTCCCCGCGCCGCGCCCGCTCGAACGACGGCCCCACGGCGGGCCAGGCCGACGCCCAGCAGACCGAGAAGTCCTGCCCCAGCGAGGCCGGATGCTTGGCCCCGCAGATGGGCCAGTAACCGTCGTTGTAGATCTGCGTGTGCTGGTCCCCCCACGCGATCGAGATCGGGAAGTTCGACGCCAGGCACAGGCTGACCGTCGTGCGCAAGCTCTGCGGCCATGACTCGATGGGACCGAGCGGGGTGCATGACCAGTCCTTGGCCAGCACCAGCTTGCCCATTTCGCCTCCTCCGCCGAGCCACCGTTCGGGCCCATGGTTCGACACGCCCGAGCGTGCCTCAGGCAAAAGTGGAGGCACGACGGGCTCTCCGGGCGTCGCCACCAGCGGATACGTAAGCACTTTCCTGACCCCCGCAACCGGCCAGAAGCCGGTAAACGCGCTGGTCAGCTCACGAAGTCGCTCTGCAGCGAAAGCGCGTGGGCGATCGCGGGCGGGATGCTCTCGGGCGGCAACCCGCGCCAAAAAACATGCCAGTTGGGGAACCGGCACAGCCCGTCGCAGTTCTTGGTGTACCAGGCGGTGATCGGGTTGTCCGGGCGCGAGCGCCAGTAGAACTGGGGGAAGTCGCGGCTCACCAGCGACCAGATCTCGCCCCCCAGCCCTTCGCCCTGGGCCGCCCGTTCGACGGCGAACTTGGTCAGGTACGGGGCGACCGCGGTCGGCTCCATGATGGCGGCGCCGCGGTAGCCCTCTTCGATGAACGTGCGCGCGACGGTGCGATCGAAGAAGTCGTCGCGGATGGTGCGGCCGAACGCCGACGTGAACAGGGCCCGCAGCCGGCCGCAGTCGGCGTCGGTCCAGCCGTCGTGCACGGTGATGCGCGAGCCGCGCCGGATCAGCGTCCCGGCGCCGTTCACCGTGAAGAGCTCGCGCAGCAGCTGCAGCGGGTTGACGACGGTGACGCTCATCTTCTGGTGAACCTGCTCCAGCAGGCGCTTCACCTGACGCAGCAACATGGCCTGCCCGCGCGACAGCGCGCCCGGCGCCAGCAGGCGGTCCACGTCGGTCGCCAGGCTGACCACCGACGGCGGCTTGCCGCTGCCGACGACCAGGCCCGGGCGGCGGCTGAGGAACACCAGCTTCCGCGTCTCCAGCGCGTCGGTCAGCGCCGCCAGCAGCCGGAACCGCGCGTCGACGGACTGCGCTGCCGCCGCCTCCATCGAGACCAGCGGGATCGCGCCCCGCCCGATCGCCGCGCGGACGGCGTCCACCGTGGCGGCGCTCATCTCCGGGTCGGCGCGGACGATCTCGCAGGAGACGGCGTCCTCGATCAGCCAGTCGGCCACGCGCTGGGCCTGCGCGTCGGCGTCCTTCGGCTCCAGCAACCCCAGCAGCACGACCGGGATCAGCCCCAGATCCGCCAGGATCCGCAGGTCGAAGTGCACGGGATCCAGGGCGCTCTTCACGATCTGCGCGCCGGCGACCAGCACCGCGAAGCTCTCTTTGCGCTGCGCGCGGAACAGCTTCAGGTAAAGGTCGATGTCGGCCTTGTTGCCGACGCTCTCCAGGAACCGCTGGATGATCTCGGCTTCCATCAGCGCAAGATCGACGAAAAGATCGAGGCGAAGACCGCCTGCGCGCGTTCCAGGTCCCCGATCGTCACGAACTCGTCGGCGCCGTGCGCCTGCGCGATGTCGCCGGGGCCGAACACGACGGCGTCGATGCCGCGCTCCGAGACGCGCGCCGCCTCCGTCCAGAAGCCCAGGTCGACGGGCGCCTTCACGGCGTCGCCCAGCAGCGGACCGAACGCCGCCAGCTCGCGCGTCGCGAACGCCGGGTTCGTCGCCGCGATCGCCCACTCGATCGCGTGCGGCGCCGTCGCCGCCCGGACGCGACGCTCGGCCTCGGCGAACAGCGCGCCCACGTCGGCGCCCGGCGCGGGCCGGAACGAGAACGACATCGTCGCCCGCGTCGGCACGACGTTGAAGGCGATGCCCCCCTCGATCGAGGCGACGTTCAGGTTGATGCCTTCGAACCCGGCGGGCCCGCGGCCGCGGTGGGCGGCGCCCATCTCGTCGACGGCGACCGCCGCCCGCGCCAGAACGGCCAGCGGGTTCACCAGCGTGTCCGCCAGCGACGAGTGGCCGCCGACCGCCGCCAGCGTCGCCGTCGCCGCGGCGATCCCGCGGTGGCGCACGCCGACCCGGCAACCCGTCGGCTCACACACGATCGCCTGCGCCAGCCCCTGAGCGAGCTCGCTGTCCAGGAAGTCGCGGATGCAGGCGCCGCCGTGCTCCTCGTCGCCCGAAAACAGGATGCCCACCGACCGCTTTGGCGCGCCGGCGGCCAGCGCTTCCATGACGGCGGCGATCGCCCCCTTCGTGTCGGCGGCGCCCAGGCCGTACAGGCGGTCCCCGCGGCGGACCAGCAGGTGCGGCGGCGACGTGTAGCCGGTGTTCGCCGGGACGGTGTCCAGGTGGACGTTGATCAGCAGCCGGGGCAGCTCCTGTCCGAAGCGGGCGTACACGTAGGCATGGTCGCCCACGTCCACCTGATCGACGGTGCGCGCCCCCAGCGCCTTCAGGTCCGCGGCCAGCCGCAGGGCCAGCGGGCGCTCCTCGCCGTCCGGGTTCTGGGTGTCGAAAGACACCAGCTCCGCCAGCCTTTCCGCGAGCGCCATGGCTGGGGGTTATACAATGGCCGGCGTCCGTGTTGAGCTTCGC
>CAZJMY010000056.1:0-16716 GCA_964546845.1 uncultured Myxococcales bacterium
GCCTGGATCGGCAACCGCAGCGACGAGCGCCTCTACATCGACGACTGGGCGGGCATGGCCACGTCGCGTCCGGCGGTCGCGCTGGCGATGACGATCTTCCTGCTCTCACTGGGGGGCGTGCCCCCGATGGGCGGCTTCTTCGCGAAGTTCTACCTGTTCCGCGCCGCGATGGAGTCCCCGCAGCTCTACTGGCTGGTCATCGTCGGCGTGCTGAACAGCATGGTCAGCATCTACTACTACCTGCGCATCGTCGTCGCGATGTACTTCCGCGACCCCGTCCGCCCCCTGGCCCCGACCGACGGGACGTCGATGCGCGCAGGCCTGCTGCTGACGGCGCTGGTCGTCGTGCTGCTGGGGGTCTTCCCCGGCACGCTGGTCGACTGGGCCGGTCCAGCGCTGTAGGCGACCGACGTCGGGCGGTCAGCCCGGTCACCTGCTCTTCAGTGGCTTCGCCGGAACGGCTGGCTCCTCGTCGAGGCGAATGAGCCCGTGGCGTCGCCAGCCCACGGTGAGAAGCCAGGTCCTGGGTCTGACCACGGAAGGTGGATCCGCGGCGAGATCGACCACCGGGTCGTGATCGCGCCAGCCGTCGAACCAGCGCCCCGATGAGCAGGGATCCAGGGGCCGGGTCTCCCGGCCGTGCTTGCGAGAATTCAGGAGGACGTAGCAGATGGCGTGGCGGACCTCGCGCGGGCTCGCCAGCTGGCGGCAGTGGTAGCGATCGGCCCACACCCGGCCGGGGCGAGTTGATTGCTCCGCGATGCACGCAGTAGTCGATGAGGTGCTCACGTACGCAGCGACGCGGATCGCATCTCTGTTCCAGGGGCGAGCGTCAGGTACGCGTTCGCAGTCGAGGCGATCGCCGATGGGTGGCGCGTTCGACGCTCGACATCGACGCTTGTGGGAGCGTGCGCTCGTCGACGATGACTTCTCGGTCGACTTCTACGTCGCAGGCGGCAGGTAGCCGCGAGCTTTCCGGCACCATAGTTGGTTTTTAGCAGCCGCTAGAACAGCCCACCCGCGACCGCGACCGACGCGCCCGTGAGGTGGGAGCCGGCGCGATCGAGCACGGGGGATGGGCTGGGGACGTTCAGGCTCCAGCGGCCGTCGGCGTCGCGCGCGAGGACGGCGGGGTAGGTGAGGGCGTGGCGGGCGGCGTCTTCGCTGTCCAGAGTTCGCGTCGCGAGGGCCGCCACCGCGATCCCGGCCACCAGCCCCCCCAGCGTCGCGCCGGTGATCGCGCGGCCGTTCGCGTTCGTGCCTCCGGCGATCAGCCAGCTGATTCCGAAGCCGGCGAGGCCCCCGCCGATCGCGCCCGCGTCGAGCATCAGCACGCGGTTTCGCGACAGTTCGAACGTGTTCGCGAGCCCGATCCCCGCGACCAGGCCCAGGTCCATGGCGATGGCGCCCGACGCCCACGCGGCGCGCGCGCCGGTGTCGGACGAACGGAACGTCGCGGCGCCCAGCAGGCCGGCCGCGGTGCCCCAGAGCAGGGCCGACCGCACGAGCTCGATGTCGCCCGCCTTCGGGCGCTGGGTGGCCGCCACCCAGGTGGCGACGGCCGTGGCGGCGACGCTGGTGCCCAGCGCGACGCCCACGATCCCCTTGGTCGACAGGTCGGCGGCTGCACCCCACAGCGCCCCGTTCGCCGAGGCGTAGTCCAGACCGGTGATGATGGTCCAGGCCTGTCCCGTGGTGACCGGGTGATTCGACGTCACGACCAGCGCGGTCGTCAGCGTCGTGGCGAGCCCGAGCATCGGCAGCACGACGGCCGTTCGCGAGTCATCGACCTCCAGCAGGACGTCGCCCGCGATCCCCAGCCAGATCCCGTACAACGAGGACCAGAGGACCAGGCGGCCGCGGCCCTCATTGGCCGAGGCGGTCTCGTCGATCACGGCGCCCGGGCCCGCGTGACTCATCTGCTGGGGCTGGCCGCCGGAGGGCTGGCTCAAGATGTCGCCGCACAGGCGCGCGACCGTGTCCGCCCAGGGCGCAGAGGGGTTGCCGGCCAGCGCGCGCGCCTCGGGCAGGCCGTCGCGGCACCCGGAGCGGAGGATGCGTTCCAGCACGGCATCGGCCTGCGGGGACGCCGGGGCGTCCGCGGGAACGGTGACGCCGTCGACGACGGCCGCGGGCTCCTGGGGCGCCGGCTGTGCGTGCGCCGCGACGGTCGCGGTGAGCAGCGGCACGACCGCCACCAGAACCCGTCCTCGGCGCCGCGCGCTCATGGGCACCACGAGGGATCGACGGCCCGGACCGGGATGCCGTCCGCGGGGCAGGGGACGTAGTGCTCGCGCAGGTAGGCGTCCACGGGGCCCTCCTGGGTGTAGTGCAGCTTGGAGATCATCTCGTAGTCGACGAAGGCGATCTCGGGTTTCAAATTCTCCAGCTGGGTGACGAGCCGCCTTTGACAGGCCTCGTCGCAGACGACGGTCTCGGACACGAAGAAGGGGTTCTTCTTCCCCAGCAGATAGTAGAGGCCGGGCAGGAACGGGCCGGCGTAGATCGCGTGCGCCTGCGCGACCCGCGGCTTGATGATCGGCTTCGGGCGTTTGCCGAGCAGGTCCGCCTGGAGCACGCTCACCTCGCCGTACGCGGCGCCGTCCGCCGTCATCCCCGTCCAGACCAGCAGGAAGGCCAGCGTCATGGCCATGACGAGGGCGGCCGGCAGCTGGATGCCGGCCGCGCCACGCGGACGGACGACGCGGTCGTGCAGGATGAAGACGCCGAAGACGATCGCGGGGAACGCGTTGATGGCGAAGTGGCTGGCTTCCATGTTGTGCAACATCGCCGCGAACAGCGCCGCCTGGACGCAGGTCAGCGCCTGCAGCACGCGATCGCGCAGCCTCAGGGCGGTGACGGCCATGCCGGCGACCAGCGCCAGCGCGGCCCACCGGTACACGCCCGACGCCGAGGTGTGGCCCAGGTAGTTGCCGGTGATCGGGATGATCAGCCATTGCCGGACCAGCGTGACCGGGTTCCAGATCAGGAACAGCGGCGCGACGGTGGCCGCAAAACCGGCGGCGACCAGCCAGATCGAACGCGCCCGACGGCCCGGCGCCGCCGTCGCCCCCAGATACGCCGCTCCGGTGAAGGCAAGCAGCGAGCCCTTGATCGCCAGGAACCAGAACACGACCCCGGCCGCCACCCCGACCAGCACCTCGTCGCGGCTCTGTCCGCTGCCGCGCGCGCGGCCCTGGACGACCCGCACGACCGCCAGCACGAACCAGATCGCCGCGAACGAGCTGAACGAGTTGTGATTCAGCAGCACGTACAGCGAGCTCAGCGACAGCCACAGCAACATCCCGGTCGCCAGGCTCACGCCGCGCACGGCGAGCCGGCGTAGGAGCAGGTAGAGGCCGGCGCTGCCGACAAACGCCAGCGCCACGGACGCCCAGCGCGCGGCCAGGAAGCTGGGGGCGCCCACGATCCGCCACGCCGCCTCGACGGCGTAGGCGGACCCGGGCCCCACGAACAGACGGAAGTCGTCGTACATCCTGAGCCCCGTCCAGACCTGCCAGGCCGCGTTGAGGGTGTACCCCTCGTCCGACTGGATCAGGAAGCTGCGCGAGAACACCAGGATCAGCCCGAAGGCGCAGGCCAGGATGACCACGGGCTCGCTGGCGCGGAGCCACGCGCGCGGGCGGATGGAGGCGTCCATCGTCACCCACGATGCCGGTAAAGTGACGCGCTGTCCATGTCGGGCGCGCGGGCCGGAGGCAGCGGCCGCGCGATGACGGCGCGCGGCGCCGCGCCGGTCAAGTCCGTGGCGGCTCCTGCCGAAAATAGATCCGGACCGCGCCTGCCCGGGCGGCCCGCTGCATGACGCCACCCGAACGACAGGACGGAAGCTCGCGCCCGCGCGCGCGCATCCTGGTCGTCGAGGACAACGCGCTCAATCGCCTGCTGGTGCACGACCTGCTGGAGCTGCGCGGCCACGAGATCGTCGAGGCCGCCACGGTCGACGAGGCGCGCCGCGCGCTGGACGGCGGCGAGCGCCCCGACCTGTTGCTGCTGGACGTGCAGATCCCGGGCGGCGGGGCCGAGGCGGTCATCCGCGACGCCCGCCGCCGCCCCGGCTTCGAGAGCGTCCCGATCGTCGCGGTCACCTCCCTGGCCATGCCGGGCGACCGCGAGCGCCTGCTGGGCAGCGGCTTCCAGGGGTACCTGTCGAAGCCCATCGACACCCGCACGTTCGGGTCCGTCGTGGAGTCGTTCCTGGAGCGCGGTCCGCGCATGGAGGAGCCGAAGCGTGTCCGTCGCGTCGGTTGAAACGGCCGCCACCGTCCTGGTGGTCGACGACAACCTGCAAAACCGGGAGGTCGCCGAGGGGCACCTGGTCGGCGCCGGCTACCGGGTCGTCCAGGCCGAAGGCGGCGCCGAGGCGCTGGCCGTCCTGCAGGGCAGCCGCCGCCCCGACCTGGTGCTGCTGGACGTGCTGATGCCCGGCATGGACGGCTACGAGACCTGCCGCCGCATCCGGGCGCTGCCCGACGGGAACGACGTCCCGGTGCTGTTCCTGACGGCGCTGGGCGACCTCGAGACCCACCGCGCGGCGATGGAGTCCGGCGCCGACGACTTCCTCACGAAGCCGCTGAACCGCACGGAGCTCCTGATCCGCGTGCGCTCGCTGCTGCGGATCAAGCAGCTGTCCGACGAGCTGCGCCGCAACCTGGACGTGATCCGCACGCAGCGCGACGCGCTGCTGGCCGCCCACCGGCAGAAGGACGAGCTGACGGCGCTGATCGTTCACGATCTGAAGAACCCGCTGTCCAGCATCCTGTCCAACACGCAGTTCGTGCTGGGGCGCGGCGTGCCGCCCGGCGACGTGCGCGACTCGCTGGACGACGTCGTGCGCGCCTCGCAGTCGATGGTGCGGCTGGTGATGAACCTGCTGGACGTGAGCCGCAGCGAGGACGGCGCGCTGGTGCCGCACGTCTCCGAGTTCGACGTGACGGGCCTGCTGGCCGAGGTCTGCTCGGACATGGACCGCCGCATCCAGGACAAGGAGCAGCGGCTGGAGCTGACGCTGGCCCCGGGCGTGGGGACGTTGCGCGGCGACCGCGATCTGCTGCGGCGCACGCTGGAGAACCTGATCGACAACGCCTACAAATACGGGCCGCGTAGCGCGACGATCTGGGTCGAGGTGGCACCCGCGACCATGGACGACGGGGCCGAGCCGGCCGTCGACATCCGCGTGCGCGACGAGGGCGACGGCATCCCCGAGGCGTACCGGCAGATCGTCTTCGAGAAGTACGGGCGCGCGGCCACGGGCGGGCGCGAGGCGCGTTCCAGCCACGGGCTGGGCCTGGTGTTCTGCCGGCGCGCCGTCGGCGTGCACGGGGGCGCGATCTGGATCGAGGGCGAGGACGGCCGGGGCGCCTGCTTCTGCGTGCGACTGCCCGTGGCGCGGCTGCCGCTGTCGGCGCCCGAGCCGGCGCCGCGCCCGCGCACGCTCGAGCGCAACCGCGCCGCGAGGTAGCCGTGCGGCTGGACGACGAGACGCCCGGAACCCGGCGCCTTTACGCCGAGTACCGGCAGGAGATCTGGGAGCACACCGACCGGATGTTCCTGTGGCTGCTGGTCGTCCAGTGGCTGGCCGGGATCGCGACGGCCATCTGGGTCGGGCCGCACCCCGCGACGGTGCGGGTGCCCGTGCTGGTCTGGAAGGCGTTCTTCCTGGGCGGCGGGATCGCCGCGTTCCCGATCATGGTCATCCTGCGCCACCCGGGATCGGCCCTCACGCGGCAGGAGATCGCGATCGGGCAGGCGCTGATGACGGCGCTGACCACGCACCTGTCCGGCGGGCGATCGGAGCTGCACGCGCTGCCGTTCATCGCGCTGGCGTTCCTGGCCATGTACCGCGACTGGACGGTCCTGCTGCTGGCCACGCTGGTCACCGTCGTCGACCGCATCCTGGGCTGCTACTTCTGGCCGCACTCGATCTACGGCGTCGGCAACGTCGGTCACTGGGCCTGGTTCCTGGACACCGCGTTCCTGGCCATCGAGGTGCTGCTGCTGATGCTGGCGATCGGCAAGAGCCAGTCGGACCTGCTGAGCGCCGCGCGCAAGCAGGCCACGATCGACAGCAGCCGCGCCGCCCTGGAGCGCGAGGTGGCCGAGCGGCAGCGCACGGAGCGGCTGCTGTCGCTGCAGTACGTGATCACCCGCGTGCTGGCCGGGTCTGCGAGCCTCGCCGAGGCGGCGCCGCTGATCCTGCGCATCATGGGCGAGAACCAGGGCTGGCAGTTCGGCGAGCTCTGGGAGGTGGACGACGCCACGCAGGCCCTGCGCTGCGTCGACCTCTGGAACGCCGAGGGCTACGAACGCCCCTCGCTGTTCGAGGAGCGGCGGGCGGCGCTGCTGAAGCGGGACGAGGGGCTGCCCGGACGCGTCTGGCAGCGCCAGCTGCCGCTGTGGATCGCCGACCTGTCCGACGACCTGCTGGCGTCCATCGGCAGCTTCTCGCGCGACTCCGACCTGCGCGGCGGCTTCGCGATCCCGCTGCGCAACGGCCCGGACGTCATCGGCGTGATGGCGTTCTACAGCCAGCAGGTGCGGCAGGCGAACGACGATCACCTGTCGATGCTCAGCGCGCTGGGCGGCCAGATCGGCCAGTTCATGGAGCGCA
Organism: uncultured Myxococcales bacterium; assembly: GCA_964546845.1. Lineage (GTDB taxonomy): Bacteria > Myxococcota_A > Polyangia > Fen-1088 > Fen-1088 > JADGRB01. Next base: position 6,632 of record CAZJMY010000056.1, read on the forward strand.
AGCGCGTCGAGCAGGGGCTGCGCGACAGCGAGGAGCGCTACCGGTCGGTCATCGCGGCGCTGGACGAAGGCATCATCCTGATCGACCGCGATGGGCGCGTCATCGCCTGCAACGCCAGCTGCGAGCGCATCCTGGCGCGCAAGGCCGCCGACATCATGGCCGTCGACGCGGCGGCGACGTTCGCCTCGGCCGTCGACGAGTCCGAGGCGCCCGTGCCGGCCGCCGAGCTGCCTTTTCTCGCGACGCTGCGCACGGGCGAGCCGCGCCAGAACGTGGTGCTGGCCGTGGCGCGGGGGCTGGACCAGTCCGGGATCGCCGGGAAGGTCTGGATCTCGGTCAACTCGCAGCCGCTGCTGCGGTTCGGCGAGAGCGTGCCGTACGCGGCGATGGCGTCGTTCAGCGACATCTCGGCGCGCAAGGCGGCCGAGGCGTCGCTGCGGGCGATCATGTCCGAGCTGGAGGTGCGCGTCGAGAAGCGCACCAGCCAGCTGATGGAGGCCAACGCCCGCCTCAAGAGCGAGGTCGCCGAGCGCGAGCGGGCGCAGCGCGAGATGCACGAGGCCAAGGAGGCGGCCGACACCGCCAACCGCGCCAAGAGCGCCTTCCTGGCCAACATGAGCCACGAGCTGCGCACGCCGCTGAACGCGGTGATCGGGTTCTCCGAGCTGCTGGAGCAGGAGATCTTCGGCACGCTGAACGACAAGCAACGCACGTACGTCAGCAACGTGCTGGTGTCGGGACGGCATCTCTTGCAGCTGGTCAACGACATCCTGGACATCTCGAAGGTCGAGGCCGGGCGCATGGACCTGGCTTACGAGCGCACGCCGATCGGCAGCGTCGTCGACGTGGTGCGGGGCGTGATCGGCGCGCTGGCCGCCAAGCGCGGGATCGCTTTGGAGGTGGACGTCCCGCCCGACCTGCCGGACGTCTACGTCGACCCCGGGCGCATCAAGCAGGTCCTGTACAACCTGATCTCGAACGCCATCAAGTTCACGGCGCGCGGCGGCGTCGTGCGCCTGACGGTTCGCTCCGACGCGCGCAGCCTGGTCGTGTCCGTGTCCGACACCGGCATCGGCATCGCGCGCGCCGACCTGCCGCGGCTGTTCCGCGAGTTCGAGCAGCTGGCCCAGCCGAACGGCGTGCGCCCCGAGGGGACCGGGCTGGGGCTGGCGCTCACGCGGCGGCTCGTCGAGCTGCACGGCGGCCGCGTCGAAGTCGAGAGCGAGCTGGGGCGGGGGTCGACGTTCTCCGTCCACCTGCCGCTGCGATCCCCCGACGATTCGACGGGGATCCGCACCTCCGAGCTGCTGGTCTCGCGCCCCGGCTGATCGCGTCCGTTCCGGTCAGCTCGCGAAGGCGGCCGATGGCGGCTCGAAACGCGCCTCCAGCGCCAGCAGCGGCGTGGGAATCCGCCCGACGCGCGCGACGACCCGCCGGTGGGTCGCGAAGGGAAATCCACTGAGGTCCGTGTACCCGTGCCAGTAGTGCGCGCCGCGGGCCCAGAACCCCACGATGTCGGCCACGTAGTCGTGACGCAGGATGAGCCCGCTCTCGTCGAACCAGAACGTCTGGACGGGGCAGTGGGTGTGCACCGTGGGCGCGAACCGGACGGTCAGCGCGCGCCGCCGCGCGTCCCAGCCGCGCGGCTCGGCGTCGGCCAGAATGAACGGGACGGCGTGGTAGTGCGTGAGCGCGTATCCGAAGAAGTACAGCGCATCCAGCGGAGACCAGCGGCGCCACTTGCGGAGCCCGCGGAACGTCTCGCGGTGCTCGGCCAGCGGGGCGTCGCCCAGCGCCACCCGACCGGCGACGAAGCGCCCGGTCGCACCCGCCGTCGGGTAGTCGAAGAAGGTCGCCTCCGCGCGCGCGGGGACAATCTCGGCTCGCGCCGGCAGCCTGAACGTGCGCCCGACGCCCTTCATCCAGGGCAACAGGCCGCGCAGCTGGGTGGGTGACACCGACAGCGTCATCCGCTCCCACCGGGCGCGGCCACCGTACCGTTCGGTGGCCCGCGCGATCATCTCCTCAGCGCCGCTCCGCCCCTCCACGCCGCCATCTTACCTGCGGCGGCGCGCCGCGCCACCCCCTCAGACGAAGCTGGCGTGGTAGGCGGCGTCTTCGATCGACCGGCAGTCGGGCGTCGCGCGCAGCGGCCGGCTCGTGTCCAGCATGACCGCCAGCTCGTCGGTGGCGCGCGCGCCGATGCTGCCCTCGTACGCCCCGGGGTGCGGGCCGTGGATGACGCCCGCCGGGTGGTGCGACAGGCTACCGGCGCCGACCCCCTTGCGCGACGTGAAGGTGCCGCCCGCGTAGAAGATGACCTCGTCGCAGCCCACCGAGGCGTGCGGGTACGGACAGGGGATCGCCTGCGGATGGAAGTCGAGCGGCCGCGGTACGAAGCTGCAGATCAGCGCGCCGCGCGCCGCGAAGGTGCCGTGCACCGTCGGGGGCAGGTGAATGAGCCCCACGCGCGGCTGGAACGCCAGGATCGGAAACGCCCACGGGTAGACGGTGCCGTCCCACCCGACCACGTCGAGGGGCGCGTGCGGATAGCGGAAGCCGTGGAAAGCGCCGCCCCGCTTGACGACCAGATCGCGCAGGCCCTCGTCGCGCGGCCCCTGGAACGACGGCCGCCGAAAATCGCGGTGCGTGTACGGCGCGTCCATGCGCAGCTGGCCGGCTTCGTTGCGAAACTGCCGGGGGACGGCCACGCCGCCCAGGCACTCGATCGACAGCCAGTACTGGGGACCGTCGCCGGGGATGAAGCGGTGGATCAAGCCGCGCGGCACGAAGAGGTAGTCGCGCGCCTGGAAGGCGACGTCGCCCAACGCCGACCGCAACACGCCGCCGCCCTCGTGGATGAAGTACAGGTCGTCGGCGTCGCCGTTCGAGAAATAGACGGGGTCCGATTCGTCGGGGTGCAACACCGACAGCACCACGTCCTCGTTGAACAGCAACGGCGTGCGCGCGTCGATGGCGGCGCCGCCGCGGCGGGCCAGCTCTTGCGACCGATAGTGCCGCCGCGCCAGGGGCCGCGGCTCGTCGTCGGCGTTCGACGGGATCTCCCAGCCGTGCCCGGCGGGCGCGGGCAGCGCGACGTGCGGGCGGTCCTGGTGGTACAGGATCGTGAAGGGGCCGTCGAAGCCGTCGCGGGTCAGGCACTCCTCGTGGCGCAGCTGGCCGGCGGGATCGCGCAGCGCCGTGTGGGGCTTGTCGGGCACCTGGCCCGCGGTCATGCGGTCGATCATGCGCGGCCGCTCACATCCGCGGCGGGGACGCCCGCCGTGAAGGATCGCGCGTCTGCTCGCGCTCGATGGCCTCGAAGAGCGCGCGGAAGTTGCCGGCGCCGAAGCCCTGGTCGCCCTTGCGCTGGATGATCTCGAAGAAGAACGGTCCCGCCTCCGGGTCGTGGTACAGGCCGGCCGCCTCTTTCAGGAAGATCTGCAGCAGGTAGCTGTGCGGCTGCTGTCCGTCGACCAGGATCTCCAGCTCGCGCAGGACGTCGATGCTCTCGTCGATACTGCCCACGCCGATCTGCTGCAGGCGCTGCGGCAGCACGTCGTAGTAGGTGCCGGGCGTCGGCATGAACTCGACGCCCGCGGCGCGCAGGCCGCGCACCGAGGTCACGATGTCCTTCACGGTCAGCGCCGAGTGCTGGATGCCGTCGCCCCGGTTGTCCTCGGCGAAGAGGTTGATCTGCGAATCCTTGAAGAACGGGCGGAAGGGTTCGTTGTTGGCGAACTTCACGCCCGAGGCCGGATCCCACATCACGATCGACTTCAGGCCCGACCCGTGGCCGCCCTGGACCGTCGCCACGTCGCGCGTGTGGAAGGCGATCTCCCACAGCTGCTGGAAGCCGAGGACGTGCTCCATCCACAGCAGCGCGGGCTTCATGGTCTGGAAGTTCGCGGTCAGGTGGTCGACGGCGCCGAAGCCGAAGCGGTTGCCGCCACCCGTGGCGCCGGACGTCCCCGGGTTCGCGACGAACCCCGGGAACAGCTTCGAGTAGCCGCGCCGCTCGAGAAAACGAAAGGTCGTGTCGCCGAAGGGCGTGGTGATCGAAAACATCGCCAGCGACCCACCGTCGTCGGTGAACCGCTGGATGTCGGTGATGAAAGTGCCACCGCGCTCGTCGAGCAAGCGGAAGGTCCGCTCGATGTCCTCGACCTCCAGCACGACGGTCCCCACGCCCTCGGGGTGCTTGCGGAGATAGCGCCAGGCCCGCCCGCCTTCGCCCAGCGGCTGGTGCATGACGAACAGCGCGTCGCCCGCCCGAAACGCCGCCGATCGCTGCCGGCCGTCGCGTTCCAGCTCCGGGCCGCTGCGGCCCAGCTCGGTGAAGTCCAGCTTGTCGACGAAGAAGCGCCGCGTGCGTTCGAGGTCGTGAACGTAGTAGTGCAGCGCCTCGATCCGCCGGATCCCGAGCGATGCGGGGCTGGCCATGTTTCTATTCTAGCGCCGGTCGTCGTCTACCGCCCTGCCGTGACCTCGCGCCGGTGGCCGCCGCCGTGCGCCCAGCGCGTCGAGAGCGCCGCCGACGCGGCCACCCCCAGGAACGCCGCGGCGAACGCGAAGTTGAGCCAGCTCGCCCAGACGGGTTGGTGGGCGGCCATCCCACCGATCCACACCGCCGTCAGACCCACTCCGATGATTGCCGGGCCCAGGGGTCGGCTGGGGCTGTCCTCGGGGCCGTCAAGCAGCGCGGCCGTCCCGAACGCCAGCACCGCGGCCACGGCGTCGAACCAGAGCACGCTCGCCGATTGGTTCTGGCTGAGCCCGACCCACCAGAGGATCGCCAGGCCGATTCCCAGGATGAAGCAGCTCTTCCGGACCATGGTGGCCTCCCCTTCCCAACCTGGTCACGCAACCGCGTGGGGGAACCCATGGCGCGAGACTTCCCGGTTCCGGGACCGATGGCGCGCGTCTCAGCCGGGGCAGTCCGCGCTGCTGGGGACCAGGCAGGTGCCGGCCGTGCCGTCCGCGTCCGTCACGCAGCGGGCGGGCGGCATGCATGCGGGGCCGGTCGCGCTGTCGCAGGGATAGCCGTCGGCGGCGAACGGAACGCAGGCGCCTACACCTGTCTCGCCCTGCAGGACGCAGGTCCCGGCGGCGCACGCGATCCGCGAGCCGTCCGCCAGGACGCCGCACGGGGTCCCCGCGGGCGTCGGCACCATGGGACCGCCGTCCGGGTTCGCGGCCGTCACGCCGCCGTCCGCGTCCGCCGCCGTCCCGGCCAGGCCGACGGGCTGGCAGGTTCCGGCGCCCGCGGCCCCGACGCAGAACAGCCCGCGCGTGGCGTCGCAGCCGCGCATCTTCCCGCCGCACCCGAGGCCCACGCGCGTGCCGGCGATCTCGCAGGTGCCGCTGCTGTCAGCGCCGGCCACCAGGCACGAGAGGCCGCGGTCGCAGGGGTGTGTGGCGTCGCAGGCGTCGGTCGTGGCGCCCAGCGGCGCGCACGTCTGGGCGGCGGTCAGGCACCGCGCACCCCGCGCACACGTGCTGGCCGAGCAGTCCTCGCCCAGGCCAGGCGGATCGCCGCAGGTGCCGCACAGGGCCGTGCCGACCCCGTTGCAGGCGCCGGTCTGGCACTGGCTGTCGAAGGCGCAGGCGGCGCCGCTCGGGCGGGGCCCGGCGGGCGTGCAGTCCAGCGGCGGCACGTTGTCGAGAAAGTCGGCGCACGAGTACGTCATGAAGGCCCGGACGCACAGCTGCACCGCGCCGGGCGCGTTGCCGGTTTGCGCCGCCGACAGCTCGGTGGTGCAGGCCAGCGCCTCGCGCGCCAGGCACGTCGCCATGTCGCCGTACAGCTGTCGCACGCCCAAGCCGACGCCGCGCGCGCCGTCGGGCAGGCTGCAGTTCGAACGCAAGCTGCAGCGGGCGGTCGCCAGCTCGGCACAGGCCTGGTCGACCGTGATGGTGCTGGTGACGGTCGCGCTGCTGCAGGCGCCCAGCGAAACGACCGCGGTGATGAGCAGGGGCGTCGAGCGGAGCTGCACGGGCGGCCGATCTTCTCCGACGCCGCGATTTCGTCAATTCGACGGCGAACCCGGCGGCGTCCTGCCGCTCAGCCCCAGCGCGGGGGGGCCGGGATCCGGGGCCAGCGCGTCGGACCCAGGGGCCCGGCCGATTGACTTGGCGGGGACGACCTTATGTTCGGGGCATGCCCTCCGCAACCGCCGACGTCGTTTCGGTTGCGCGAGTCAAGCCGCGGCCCGCGCCGCGCGTCGCCGCAAGGAGAGAACGATGAAGAACGGATCCGGAATTGGGCGGCAGCTGTGGGTGATCGCCGAGGGCTACATCCCCTCGGAGAGCACCGGTCCTGCGCCGCAGATGACCAGTCACGAGACGGCCTGCTTGCTGAACGCCGCCGACCGCGACGCCCACGTCGAGATCACCATCTACTACGCGAACCGCGACCCGGGCGGCCCGTATCGGGTCGTGGTGCCGGCCCGCCGGACGTTGCACCTGCGGTTCAACAGCTTGAAGGATCCCGAGCCCATCCCGCGGGACACCGACTACTCGAGCGTCATCGAGTCGGACGTGCCGATCGTGGTTCAGCACACCCGGCTCGACACGCGGCAATCCGCGGCCGCACTGCTGTCGACGATTGCCTTCGCCCCCTGACGGTGGAGGGGGCCGGTGACCGCCCGGCATCTCACGCAACCCCGCCCGGTCATGAACCGATGAGGTTTCGTGACGGCCGGGTTGATCGCTGCGATGCTGGCGCTGCTTGTCGGCGCTGATCCAAGCTCTTTCACGGCGGGCGGCGGTGGCCGCGCTGGCCCTCGTGGCGGGCCTGGGGCTGTCCGCGCCGGCCCGCGCGCGTGCGGGTGCCGCCACGTTGCGCGTCGACTTCATCGACGTGGGGCAGGGAGACGCGGCGCTGGTGACGTCCCCGGCGGGAAAGACGGTGCTCATCGACGGGGGCCCGGCCCACCGTTCGGCCGCGCTGACGGCTTTCCTGGGCGCGCACGTGCACGGTCCACTGGACCTGATCCTGCTGAGCCACCGGCACGAGGATCACCTGGGGGGCCTGCCCGCCGTGGTTCGGCGCACCGGCGCCCGGCTGTTCCTGGACGCGCCCGTGGCGCACGCCGGCCCCGACTACGCGGTCTTGATGCACGAGCTGGAATCGCGCGGGATCCCGGCACGCCTGGCGACGCGCGGCCGGCGCATCGACCTCGGCGGCGGCGCCGTCATCACGCTGCTCGGGCCGCCGGAGCCACCCATCACCGGGTCCCGCTCGGACGTGAACGCCAACAGCGTCGTGGCGCGGCTCACGTTCGGATCGATCTCGATCCTGTTTGCCGGCGACGCGGAGGCGCCGACGGAAGCCTGGCTGCTCGCTTCGGGCCAGGACCTCCGGGCGGACGTGCTGAAGGTCGCGCACCACGGCAGCCGGTATGCCTCGGGCGCGCGGTTTCTCCGGGCCGTTCGACCGCGGGTCGCCGTGGTGAGTGCCGGGGCGGGCAACGAGTACGGCCACCCGGCGCCGATCACGCTGTCCCGCCTCGGCCGGCTCGGCGTCTCCGTCTATCGCACGGACCTCGACGGAGACATCACGGTCGAGACGGACGGCGCCGCGATCCACGTGCGAACGGCGCGCAACCCATCCGAGGTCTCCGCCACGCCATGACGAAGTCTGAAAAAGCGCGACCGGACAAACCGGATCCGCCGCTGCTGTTCGTCGACGCCGTCGAAGCGGACACGGCCCGTCTGGTGGCCGCCGGAGGCGTGGCTTTCACGCTCCCGGTGCGCTGGCTTCCGCCCGGCGCGAAGGAGGGGAGCTGGCTGCGGGCGAGCTTCGTTCTGGCGGACCCGCCCCCGGATGACGGGGCCCAGATCCGGGCGCGCCTGGGCCGCGGCGACGACGGCGGCGACATCAAGCTCTAGCCCGTTTCCGACCGACGCCGGAGGTTTGCGCGTTAGGTTGCATGGGGGAGGGCGGGATGGCGGCGAGGGGACGAATGGCCGCGGTGCGGTGGATGGCCGCGCAATGCCTCGCGGTGGCCGGGCTGGTGCTCGGCTGCGCCAGCTCCTGCGGGGGGCAGATGCACGCCGGGGAGACCGGGGCGACGTCGGAGCCCGACGGCGGGACGTTTCCGGCCGGGCCCGAGCCGGACGGCGGCGCGCGGACGGACGATCGACACGCCGCCGCCCGTCGTGTGGAGCGCTACCTCGCCAACTATGGCGGCTGGTCGAGCGAGGCGGTGGCGCTGGCCCAGAAGGTCGACCTGGTCATTGCCCATCCGGGCAACGCGAAGCTCACGCACGGCGACGTTCGGCGGCTGCAGGCGGGCGCGAACCCCAGCGATCCGAGCGACGACGTCCTGGTCCTCTGCTACGTGTCCGTTGGCGAGGACCTGCGCAGCCACGGGTTGAGCGACGACGACGTCCGGTCCGATCCGCGTTTCCACGGCGACGGCAGCGGCCCGCGCATCGACCCGCGCGGGCCGGACGCCAGTGGAAAGCCGCTGGCCGGGATCGACCCACTGGGAGTCGCCTCGAACGGCGGCACCGGGTTCGCTTCGTATTACCTGGACGACAACGACGTCCAGAACAGCGGCGGGAACAAGGGGGACGGCTTCCCCGATCGGAACCCGATCTTCGGCGGTCTGTTCGTGAACGCGGGCGATCCCGCCTGGTTCGAGGTCGTCGACGGGATGACCATGGACGGTCCCGACCAGCTGGCCGGGCTGCGTGAGGTGCTGACCGCCGACACCGGTCGGGGGCTGGACTGCGACGGCGTCTTTCTGGATACCGTCGACACTGCCGCGCCCAACGCCTACACGAACGCGCAGAGCCCGAACGAATCGAAGTTCGAGTGGACGGCGCCCGGGTTCGGGGCCTTCATCCGTCGCGTCCACGAGACCTACCCCGACAAGCTGATCCTGCAGAACCGGGGCGTCTTCTTCTTCGATCCGCGGCACCCGCAGTACGCGTACAACGCGCGCGGCGCGATCGATTTCCTGCTGTTCGAGAGCTTCCGGCTGAACTCGAACACCGGCGAGCAATGGAACCCCGTCGAGTACCCCGACAACCGCTACAACATCGCGCCCAAGCTCATGGCGGAGGCGAATCGGCCGGATGGCTTTCGCGTGCTGTCGCTGGGCTACGCGGCCGGGCCGGGGATGTCGACGCAGACCCTGACCGGCGCGTCCAGGCAGGGATATGAGTCGCTGGTCGAAGACATCCACGTCGCGCAGGAGCTGACCGGCTTCCGGCACTACCTCACGGACGCCCAGGTCCGGCTGGTCAATGACTTCGTCCTCCAGCATGGCCCGCTGGAGGATCATGCCGCGCCCGTGTGGACCAGCACCTTCAACGAGCACGAGGCCGCCCCGGCGGGCGCGCCGGCGCCGCGGCCCGGGATCCAGAAGGCGCAGGGGAGCAACGGCGAGATCACCGTCTGGTGGGACGTCGCGCTCGACATGAACCGGGTCACGTACGAGCTGTACGCGCAGCCGCAGCCGTTCGACTTCACGGGCGACCCCGCGCTGAGCGGAGCCACGAAGCAGGTGCTCACGCCGGGGTTGCCGGGCGACTACGCGCAAGGCGTGGGGCCGGACCGCTTCCCCTACCAGGCGACGGTGTCCGGCTTCGCGCCCGGCGTGCAGCAGTACCTGGTCATTCGCGCCGTGGACCAGTCGCCGGCGGCCAATCGGGACGAGAACACGACCGTCCTGATGGCCACGCCATGACCTGACCGGCGTGGCCCGACGAGAGCGATCGCGCGCTCGCCAGCCCGTTGGCCCCTCGTGTGGGAATTTTCCGGCTCGTCTCCGTTGTCGCCGGGACGAAACTGGACCGTGCGGTGCAAACCGCTGCTACCATCCCGCCCGAGGAGACGACATGAGCCGACGAACATGGACTGTTGCGCTGTTGTGGGGAGTGGCATGGGGCTGCAGCTCGGGGTCGGGCGGCAGCGGAGCGGGCGGCCATGGCGGCCTCCCGGCGGGGACGGGTGGGCACGCGGGCGCGACAGCCCAGGGCGGTCACGGCGGAACGGCGGGCGGCAGCGCCGGCGCCGGCGGAGGGGCTGGCGCGGCCGGCGGGACCCCGGGCGTGGCGGGCGGAAGCGCGGC
>CAZJMY010000057.1:0-5921 GCA_964546845.1 uncultured Myxococcales bacterium
CCGGTTCCGGCGCGAGGCCGAGGCCTGCTCGAAGCTGCGCGACACCCACACCGTGACCACGTACGACTTCGACGAAACGCCCGACGGGATCCTGTATCTGGCGATGGAGCTGCTGCGCGGGCAGAGCCTGCACCAGGTGCAAAAGACGCACGGGCCACTGGGCGTGCCGCGCGTGTTGAAGATCATCGATCAGGTGGCGGCGTCGCTGTCGGAGGCCCACGCCAACGGCATCGTCCACCGGGACATGAAGCCCGAGAACGTCTTCATCGAAACGCGCGAGGGCGAGGACCACGTCAAGGTGCTGGACTTCGGCATCGCCAAGGTCGTCGGCGACGAGCGAACCGTGCCAGCATTGACGGCGGTCGGCCAGACGCTGGGGACGCTGGAGTTCATGTCCCCCGAGCAGCTCCGGGGGCAGAAGCTGGACGGCCGGTCGGACATCTACGCGCTGGGGATGATGTCCTACGAGATGCTGACGGGCGCGCTCCCCTTCGCGAGCGCCAAGAGCCCGATCGACATCATCAACTTCCACATGCGGCAGGACCCGCCCGCGCCGTCGAGCCTCAACGCCAAGGTGGTCATTCCGCCGGCGGTCGACGCCATCATCCTCAAGATGGTCGCCAAGGAACGCGACAAGCGCTTCGCCGACGCGCCCGCCTTGCGCGAGGAGATCGCCCGCACCCGGCGCCTCCTCGACAAAACCCCCGACCGCTTCGAAGCCTACCGCCTGGTCGCCGTCATCGGCGCGACGGTCGCATTGGTCGCCGGGCTGTTGTTCCTGCTGCACCGCTAGCGTCGAGCTGTGCATCGAGCGCGACCCGGTCGGCCTGCTGTTACCGAGCGCGACCGAGTCGGGGCTGCCACGGGGGTCGGGTGTTGCTCCGCGGCCACCGGGCTGCCTAACTGCCGGCGAAGACGCCGGCAGATGGCGCCCTCCTACTTCGCGCTGGCATCGTCGGCGAAGACGCCGACGAGCGCGCTCGTAGGTGCCCGCGGAACAACACCCGACCCCCTCGCGCGCCCCTCCCCACCTCTCATTGGGCCTTACCGAGCCTCCAGTCTCGACTTCGACCCAATCCCTTCGATTAGCGAGAGGGAGGCGAGCCGGCGTGCAATGACGGGTACGGAGGGGCGCGCGAGGGGGGCGGGTATGGTGACGGGGGCACCTACGAGCGCGCTCCTCGCCGTCCGCGGCGAGGCTGCCCGCGCGAAGTAGGAGCGCGCCATCTGCCGGCGTCTTCGCCGGCAGTTAGGCTGCGCGGTGCCCCCGGCGCCATACCCGCCCCCCGAAGCAGCCCCGACTCGGTCGCGTTCGTTAAAAGCAGGCCGACTCGGTTGCGGTCGATACGAAGATGGAAGCCTATTTCACGGGCTGGAAGAAGCGGCGCCAGCGGATGGACTTGAACCAGGCGACGGGGCTGTAGCCTTCGATTTCGGCGCGGGACCACCAGATGATGAGGGCGCGCCCCTTCACCAGGTTCAGGTCGACGAAGCCCCAGACGCGGGAGTCGGACGAGTTGTCGCGGTTGTCGCCCATCACGAACAAGCGCCCCGCCGGGATCACCGTTCGCGGGAAGTCGCGCCCGCCGCGCCCCGGTTCCTGAATCGTCCGGTGGCTCTTGCCGCCCAGGGTCTCGATCCAGGTCTCGCACTCGTCGAACAGGCTGGGCGGCCGCTCGCGTTCGCTGGCCTCGCTCACCTCGCCCAGGTCGCAGGGCTGACTGCTCTTCTCGCGCGGGACGGGCTTACCGTTGATGTACAGCTCTTCCTGGCGCATCTCGACGACGTCGCCCGGCAGTCCGACGACCCGCTTGATGTAGTCGGTGCTGTGGTCCTGCGGAAACTTGAAGACGATGACGTCGCCCCGCTGCGGCTCGGCGTACTGCAGGATCTTCGTGTCGGTGAACGGGATGCTGAGCCCGTACGAGAACTTCGACACGAAGATGTGGTCGCCGACCTCCAGCGTCGGGATCATCGACCCGGACGGAATCTGGAACGCCTCGACGACGAATGCGCGCAGCAACAGCGCCACCGCGACCGCGACGCCGATCGACTCCGAGTACTCGCGCATCGTCGACTTGCGGAACTTGGCCAGGTGGGCGTCCATTGCGTCGTCCAGCGCGGCAATCGCCTTGCGCATGTTGTCCAGCTCGTCGCCGCCCAGCGCCGCCTCGACCGCCATGATGTCGGTCTTGATCTCGGTGGCCACCACCTCGGGGATGCGGAAGCCTTTCCGCTTCAGGATCCGCTCGGCTTCCTTGACCAGGTGCCGCCCCTCGGCGCGCGTGCGGCGCACCGCCGTCCGCTGGCGCCACCAGCCGTAGAGGGTGCCGGACGGTTCGCCGACGGCGTGCTTGCCGCCCATCAGTCCACCTTGAGGATGGCCAGGAAGGCCTCTTGCGGGATCTCGACGTTGCCCACTTGTTTCATGCGCTTCTTACCCTCTTTCTGACGCTCCAACAACTTGCGCTTCCGCGAGATGTCGCCGCCGTAGCACTTGGCGGTCACGTTCTTGCGCAGGGCCTTCACCGTCGTTCGGGCAATGATCTTGGAACCGATGGCCGCCTGGATGGCCACCTCGAATTGCTGCTGCGGGATGAGGTCCTTCATCTTCACGCAGAGGTCGCGCCCCTTCTCGTACGACCCCTCGCGGTGGACGATCAGCGACAGCGAGTCGACGCGGTCCCCGTTCACCAGCAGGTCCATGCGGACCAGGTCGGCGGGCGCGTAGCCTTTCGGTTCGTAGTCCAGCGAGGCATACCCGCGCGACGACGACTTCAGGCGGTCGTAGAACCCGAAGACCATCTCGGTCAGCGGCAGGTCGTAGCGGATGATCACCCGCTTGTCGCCCGCGTACGTGAGGCCGGTTTGCTTGCCACGCTTGTCCTCGCACAACTTCAGGATGGCCCCGACGTATTCCGGCGGCGTGTGGATCGAGACCGCGATCATCGGCTCTTCGATGCGCTCGATGTCCCCTTCGGCGGGGAACTTGGCCGGGTTGTCGAGCTCGACGATCTCGCCGTCGTGCAGCACGACGCGGAAGCGCACGGTGGGCGCCGTCGTGATGAGGTCCAGGTTGTACTCGCGCTCGAGCCGCTCCTGGACGATCTCCATGTGCAGGAGGCCCAGGAAGCCGCAGCGGAAGCCGAAGCCGAGCGCGGCCGAGGTCTCCGGCTCGCGCGTGAAGGACGCGTCGTTGAGCCGGAGCTTGTCGAGCGCGTCGCGCAGGTCCTCGTAGCGGGCGGTGTCGGTCGGGAAGATGCCGGCGAACACCATGGGCTTGGCCGGCTGAAAGCCCGGCAGCGCCTCGGTGCAGGGGTGCGCCGCGTCGGTGATCGTGTCGCCCACGCGCGCGTCGGCGACCTCTTTGATCGCCGCCGTGAAGAACCCTACTTCGCCCGGTCCGATCTCGGGCATCTCGCGCGGGAACGGCGCGAAGGCGCCCAGCGTCTGGATCTCGTAGTCGCGGCGGGCGGCGACGAAGCGGACCTTCTGCTTCGGGCGCATGACGCCGTCGATGACGCGCACCAGGATGACGACGCCGCGGTACGTGTCGTACCAGCTGTCCAGCAGGAGCACCTTGAGCGGCTTTTCCGGATCGCCCACCGGCGGCGGCACCTTGGCCACGACCGCCTCGAGGATCTCGACGATCCCCTTCCCTTCCTTGGCGGACGCGAGGATGGCCTCGGACGCGTCGATGCCGATGACCTCCTCGATCTGGCGGCGGACGTTCTCGGGATCGGCTGCCGGCAGGTCGATCTTGTTGATGACCGGGACGATTGTGAGGTTGTTGTTCACGGCCAGGTACACGTTGGCCAGCGTCTGCGCCTCGACCCCCTGTGAGGCGTCGACGACCAGAACGGCGCCCTCGCAGGCGGCCAGCGAGCGCGACACCTCGTAGTGGAAGTCGACGTGCCCGGGCGTGTCGATCAAGTTCAGCTCGTACGTCTGCCCGTCGCTGGCCGGGTACTCGAGGCGGACAGTCGCGGCCTTGATCGTGATCCCCCGCTCGCGCTCCAGGTCCATGCTGTCCATGAACTGCGCCTTGCGCTCGCGGTCGGTGAGCGCCCCGGTGGCGTCGAGCAGTCGATCCGCGAGCGTCGACTTGCCGTGATCGATGTGGGCGATGATGGAGAAGTTGCGGATGAGGCGTGTCGGCGTGGGCATAAACGGGGGCCGGGCGGGCGCCTAGCGGCCGGACGGGACCTGCAGTGTGAGCTGTCCCGGTAAGTTGTGCCGCTCTTTTTCGAGGATCAGATCGATGCCCTGGCGGATGTACTCCGCGACGGGGACGCGCGTCTTCGCGTTCAGCAGCTTCAGCTGATCGTTCTGCTCGGGCGTGATGTAGATGGTCGTGGAGATCTTCTTCCTCGCCATGGCGTGACCATGCATGACCATAGGTCTGCGGTCAAGAAGGCATGTACTTGATATGACCGCATTTTCGCCCTACCGTAGCGCAATGGCTAAGAGACTCTGGCTGGTCCCGGTGGCGTTGGCGGCCCTTTTGGCGGCGTGCGGCAGCACCCCGAAGCAGGCCGAAATGGTCTCGCACACGAGCGGAACCAACGTCCCGGCCGGCCCCGCCGTGGACCGCAACAAGTGCAACGACAAGGGGAAACACGTCGTCACGTCGGACACCAATCAGGATCAGAAACCGGACGTCTGGAAGTTCTTCCAGATCGCGGACCTTGGCGGCCAGAAGACCGAGGTGCTTGCCTGCAAGCAGGTCGACCTGAACCACGACGGCAAGGTCGACATCGTCTACTACTACGACGACAAGGGGTCGGCGACGACGCTCGAGGAGTTCGACCTGGATTTCGACGGCAAGTTCGACCTGACCGTCTACTACGCGCAGGGCAAGAAGGTCCGCGAAGAGCTGGACACGAACTACGACCAGAAGGCGGACCTGTGGAAGTACTACGAGGACGAGAAGCTGGTCCGCATCGAGCGCGACACCAACGGCGACGGCAAGATCGACGAGTGGCAGTACTACGAGGGCGGCAAGCTGGATCGCATCGGGTACGACACCACCGGCTCCGGCAAGGTCGATCGCTGGGACCGCGCGCCCGAGGGTGAAGAAGGCGCCGAGAGTGGCGGGGGCGCCGCACCCGCCGCCGGCGCGACCCCGGCCGGTGGCGCAGCTCCCGCAGCTGGCGCAGCCCCGGCCGCAACAACCCCACCGCCCGCCACCAGCCCCCCGCCGGCCGCGACGACTCCCCCGGCCGCTAGCGGCAAGACCGCCCCGGCCGCTCCAGCCCCGGCCGCCAAACCGACGGCGCCGGCCCCGGCCACGGCTCCGCCAGCGGCTGCGACGACCCCGCCGCCGGCCAAGGCTGCTGCAACTCCGGCAGCGGCACCGGCCAAGAAGTAGCGCCCCGTCCGGGTATTCCCCGTCCTCGTCCTCGTCCTCGTCCTCGTCGCCGTCCTCGTCCGCGACTCCGAGTCCGGCTCCGCTCCGCTCCGACTCAACGGCGCCCGGCAATGCCGGGCGCGCCTGATCGAGGACGAGGACGAGGACGAGGACGGGGACGAAACTAGGTGCGCTGGTCGACCGGAACGTAGTGCGTGAGGGCGGAGCCCGTATAGATCTGGCGCGGGCGGAAGATCTTGGTGGTCGGATCCTCAGTCATCTCTTTCCAGTGCGCGATCCACCCCGGCGTTCGCCCGATGGCGAACATCACCGTGAACATATTCGTCGGAATGCCCAGCGCGCGGTAGATGATGCCGCTGTAGAAGTCGACGTTCGGATACAGCTTGCGCTCGATGAAGTACGGGTCGTTCAGCGCGGCCTCTTCCAGCGTCTTGGCGATGTCCAGCAGCGGATCGGGCTGCTTCATCTTGCTCATGACCTTGTCGGCGGCGACCTTGATGATCTTCGCGCGCGGATCGTAGTTCTTGTAGACGCGGTGGCCGAAGCCCAT
>CAZJMY010000058.1:0-2482 GCA_964546845.1 uncultured Myxococcales bacterium
GGTCTCGACGGCGCGCTCCGGATCGCCGAGCTCGCGGTCATAGACCTGGCCCAGCACGAACAGCATCTGCTTCTTCTCGACCGGCGTCGCCGCCAGCTCCGCCTTCTTGGCGTAGACGTTCTTGAGGTCGTTCCAGCGCGCCAGCCGGATGTAGATCCGTTCCAGCTGGTCCAGCGCCGTCGCGTCGGTGTCGTCGACGGACAGCACGTGCTGGAACACGCCGACGGCGCGATCCAGATCCTCCAGCACCTCTTCGTACAGCTGAGCGGCGCGGTAGTAGAGGGCTTTCTTCTCGGCCATCGGCTCGACGATCTCGGCCTTGCGCTGCAGCAGCTGCACGAGCTGGGCTTAGTTCCCGCCGCGCAGATAGTGCTGCTCCAGCGCGTTGGCCGCGTTCAGGTCGCGCGGCCACACGTCCAGCGCCGCGCCGTAGGCGGCCGCGGCGCGCGCGTCGTCGCCCAGGTCGACCTCGGCGAGGCGCGCGATCTTGTGATGAAGCGCGTTCTTTCGCTCCGGGTCGCCGACGCGCGACACCAGCCGCCCGTAGCGGTCGACCAGATCGTCGAGGCGTCCCAGCGCGCGCGCCAGCCGCTCGATGGCGGCCTGCACCTCGCCGTTCAGCGGATCCTCGGCCAGGGCTCGCCCCAGCGCCTCGTAGGCGTGCGCCGGGTCGTCCAGCCCCAGCTCGTACCCTTCCGCGATCTGCCGGTAGAGCGCGATCTTCTGGTCCGGATCGGGCGCGTGGCGCGCCTCGACCTCGTAGACCGCGATCAGGTTCGCCCAGTCGCCGCGCACGCGGTAGATCGGCTCCAGCAGCTGCGCCGCGTCCAGCTCGTGCTCCGGGCTCTGCAGGATGCGTTCGAGCGCCGCGATGGTGTCCGGATGCTCCGGCTCGAGCTGCAGGATCTTGGCGTACGTATCGACGGCGCCGCCCAGCTGACCCAGGCGCTGCTCGCGCAGCAGGCCAAGCCGGCCCAGCAACGCCACCTTCTCCGGCGAGGCGTCCTCGACCAGCGTCAGCTGCCGCTGCAGATTGTCCGCCAGCTCACGCCAGTCGCCGCGGGCCTGGTACAGCCGATCCAGCGCGCGCAGCGCAGGGATGTTCGACGGGCTGTCCTGCAGGACGACGTTCCACGACAGGATCGCCTGGTCGGCGTTCCCCAGCATCTCTTCCCAGACCTTCGCGATCCGGATCCGGATCTCCTCGCGCTCGGCGACGTCGGTCACCAGCTGCGCCTTCTTCAGCAGCGTGTCGACCAGGTCGTTCCAGCGCTCGGTCCGCGTGTAGAGACGCTCCAGCGCGACCAGCGCCGAGGCGTCCTCGGGCTGGATGCTCTGGGCGCGCCGGAAGTACTCGACGGCGCGCTCGGACTGCTCCAGCTTTTCGTCGTAGGCCACGGCGACGACCAGCAGCAGCTCGCGTTCCAGCGCGGACGGCAGCCGGTCTTTCCCCTTCGCCGACAGCGCCTTTTCGTACAGCGCGACCAGCGGCTGCCAGTTGTCGAGGATGTTCGCCAGGCTCTCCAGCGACTCACGCGCCGGCGTGGAAGCCGGGCTCTCCGTGAAGGCGCGCGTGTACGCCTCCCAGGCCTGGTCGGCGTTCCCCAGCTGGCCTTCCAGCTTGCCGATGCGCAGCAGCAGCTCGACGCGCGCGTCGGTCTTCTTCTCGTGACCCAGCTTGATGCGCTGAACTTCGACCAGCCGGGCGAGGTCGTTCGCCGCCTCGTAGATCGGCTCCAGCACCTCGACGGCCGACTGCTGCAGCGCCGGGTCGGCGCTGGACAGATACGCCTGCAGCGCCGTGCGCGCGCCCCCGTGCGCCGGCGCCAGGGCCAGCGCCTCGCGGTAGGAGGCGACCGCGCCCGCGCCGTCGTCCAGATGCTGCTCCAGCACCTGCGCGCGCCGGAACTTCAGCTCGGCGACCGTGTCGTTCTCGGTCGCGAGGCGGATCTCCGCGTCGATGACCTGCGCCAGCTCCTGCCAGCGACCCAGCTGCTGGTACAGGCGGTCCAGCGCCGACAGCGCCGAGACCTGGGCGGGGTCTTGCTTGAGGATCGCGAGATACAGCTGCACCGCCTTGTCGGGCTGCTTGATCTCGTCCTCGTACAGGCCGGCCAGCTTGAAGCGGATGGCCAGCTCTTCGTCCTTGGTCTTGGCCAGCTCAAGCTTCTTGTCGTAGATCGCCAGCAGGTCGGCGAAACGGCCCGTCGCCACGTACAGCCGCTCGAGCGCGGCCACGGCGTTCGGATCCTTCGGCGCCAGGGCCAGGATCTTCTGGTTGCGGTCGATGGCCGCGTCGGGGTTGCCCAGCTCGGACTCGTACGCGGCCGCCAGCGTCGACAGCAGCGCCAGCGTGGCCTGCTCGTCGGCGGAGGCGCGCGGCAGCGCCGCCTCGTAAGCCTGCACCAGATCGTTCCAGGCCCGGCTCTCGCGCGCGAGCCGCCGCGAGGTCTCGATCGCCCAGGTGTCGCCGGGCGACTCG
>CAZJMY010000059.1:0-5165 GCA_964546845.1 uncultured Myxococcales bacterium
CCCCGTAGCTCAATTCGCTCTCGCCCTCGATCACCGCCACCGCCTCAGGCGCCCGCTCCGCGTGCTCGTCGAACAGCCCCCCCAGCGACGCCTCGCGCGGGTACGGCCGCGTCGTCGCGTTCCACCCCTCGACCACCTGCCTCCGCTCCCCAGCCGGCAGCACGTCGATCGCGCTCACCGGCATCTCCGGCGCGCGTTCCAGCGCCTCCACCACCCCCCGCAGCGCCGTCTCCATCATCGCGCACACCCGCCCCGCTGCCACCGGCGCGCTCACCTGCGCCGTCAACACGAACCCGCGCCCCAGATCGTCCACAGACAGCGTCAGCGGGTAATTGCTCCGCTCCTCGCCCCACAGCTCTTCGATGTCATCCGGATCTTCGCTCGATGGCCTCGAGCTCCCGTTCGGCTCGCCGACGCGCGTATGCCGATAGTTCAACAGCGACGTGAAGAGCGGCGCTCCGGCCGGAACGCCGCTGCAGCGCTGGGCCAGTACCAGAGATGCATGCTCATGACGCAGCAGCGCCGCCAATTGCTCGTGGGTTCCCAGCAGTGCGGCCGCGACGTCGCGCGAATCCACGGCGATGTGGACCGGGAGGGTATTGATGAACATCCCCAGCACCTGTCCGACTCCCGCTCCGCCCTGCATCCGCCCCAGCAATACCGTCCCGAAGGTGACATCCCGCTGCCCCGCCGCACGCGCCACCACCGCCGCCCAGGCCAGGTGCACCAGGCTGGCAGCGCTGACGCGCATCGTCTGCGCCCGTTCCCGGATCGCGTTCGACAGATCGTCGTCCAGAGTCAGACGCGCTTCGTCGATCGCCCGCCCGTCGCCGTGAGCTTCCGTGAACCCGAATGGCGTCGTCGGTTGCGTGACGTCGCCGAGAAGCCCCCGGAAGTGGGCTTCGTGCTGCTCGCGCGTCACGCCGGCGCGCGCCTCCGCCACGAACGACCGGAACGCCACCGGCGGTGGCAGCTCATGTCCGCGCCCCCGCTCCACGAGCTCCGTCTCCTTCACCAGCAGCTCGAGCGTCGCGTGGTCGATCACCAGGTGATGCGCCAACAACACCAGCAGCCAGCGGTCGCGGGCAGCGTCGTGTGCGACGTATCCACGGACCAGCGGCGCCTCTCGCACGTCGACCCGGATCCGGCGCGGGTCATATTCAGCTTTCAGCCGTTCCACCAGATCGCCGTCCGCTGCGACCGTCGATCTCAGTGCCGCCGGCTCGATCCGCAGCGGCGCCGACCGCAGGACCACCTGCACCGGTTCGGCCAAGCCGTCCCACATCACCGCCGTCCGCAGGACGTCGTGCCTGTCGATGACCTCTTGCAATGCCGCCGTGAACCCCTGCAGCACCTCGCGCGACGAAAACGCCAGCAGCACCGAGAGCAGGTACGGGTCGCCCTCACGCTGCAGCAGGTGGTGGAACAGGATCCCCTCCTGCAGAGGCGCCAGTGGATAGATGTCCTGCACGTTCGCCGCCCCGCCCGGCACCCGCTCGACGATCCGGTCGATGGCCGCCTGCTCCAGCTCTACCAGCGTCAGCATGTCCGGCGTGATCGCCGTGGCCCCCGCCGGGATCAGATTGGGCGGAACGCTCACCACCGCCCCGCCGCCAACCCGGCTGGCAAGGTCGGCCAGGTCTGCGGCCGTGAACAGCGCCCGAACGTCCGCCGTCAATCCCGCGCGCCGGATCCGTTCCGCCACCGTCATCGCCAGCAGCGAGTGCCCGCCCAGCGCGAAGAAGTTGTCGTGTCGCCCGACCCGTTCGACCTGCAGCACTTCGCGCCAGATCTCCGCCAGCGTCTCCTCGACCGGGCCCTGGGGCGCTTCGTAGCCCCCCGACCGCGACGACTCCGGTCCCGGCGCCGGCAACGCCCGCCGGTCCACCTTCCCGTTGCGCGTCAGCGGAAACGCGTCCATCCGCACGTAAGCCGCCGGCACCATGTACTCGGGCAGCGCGTCGGTCGCCGACGCTCGCAGGTGCGCCGCCTCGGCGTCACCGACGTAGTAGGCCACCAGCCGCTTGTCAGCTCCCTCTTCCTGGCGTGCGATCACCACCACCTGTTCGACGCCACGCACCGCCGCGAGCCGAGCTTCGATCTCGCCCAGCTCGATTCGGAACCCGCGCACCTTCACCTGGAAGTCGTTCCGTCCCAGGAACTCGATGGTGCCGTCGGGGCGCCACCGTCCCACGTCGCCCGTTTTGTAGAGGCGGCCCCGGCCGTCGCCCGCGAAGGGATCGGTCACGAACCGCTCCGAGGTCCGGACCTGGTCGTTCAGGTAACCCAACCCGACCCCGTCGCCGCCGATGTAGAGCTCGCCCGCGACGCCGACCGGCGCCGGTCGGCGCCCTTCGTCCAGCACGTACACCCGCGTGTTCCCGATGGGCCGCCCCAGCGGCACGCTCCGTGCGCCGGCGGGCACCTCGTCGATCTCGTGCACCAGCGCGAACGTCGTGGTCTCCGTCGGGCCGTAGCCGTTCAACAGGTGCTGCGGCCGGTAGTCGCGCGCGACCCGCCTGATCACCTCCACGTCCAGGGCGTCCCCGCCGACGATCAGGTAGCGCAACCGCGGGATGACACCCGACAGCGCGGCGTGGACCTGGTTGAACAGACCGACCGTCATCCAGAGCACGCTGACGCCGGCCGTCTCCAGCGCGCGCGCCAGCGCAGGCGGATCCAACAACAGCGCTCGACCGATGACCACCAGTCGGCCGCCGTTGAGCAGCGGGGCCCAGACCTCCAGCGTGCTGGCGTCGAACGCGGGGTTCGCCGCGAACGCCACGCGGTCGCCAGGACCGAACGCCGCGTAGCCGTTGTTCAGCACCAGCCGGCTCACGGACCGGTGCGAAATGACCACCCCCTTCGGCGTCCCCGTCGAGCCCGACGTGTACATCACGTAGGCGGCGGAGTCTCCGTCGGCCGTGGCGGAGGGGGCGCGGCCGTCGAGGGCCTCGACGGCTGGGTCGTCTGCATCGATCCGGCGTACCTCGCCGGACGTCACCAGCGCCGCCAGCTCCGCCGGCAGCACGCGATCCCGGGCGGTCACGATCACACGCGCGGCAGAGTCACGCACCATGAACGCCTGACGCGCGCCCGGCAGTACCTCGTCGAGCGGCACGTAGGCCGCGCCCGCTTTCACGACGCCCAGCTCGGCGGCGACCAGGGTGGCCGATCGATCCAGCCACAGGGCCACGCGCTCCCCCGGTTCGACGCCCGTCGACATCAAGGCCCGGGCCAGCCGGTTGGCTCGCCGGGCGAGGTCGCCGTAGCTCACCTCCAGGTCGCCGTCGATCACCGCCAAGGCTTCCGGAGACTTCTCCGCCTGCTCGTCGAAGAGCGCGCCCAGCGCCGTCTGCCGCGGATACGCGCGGGCTGTGGCGTTCCACGCCTCGAGCACCTGCTGCCTCTCGACCACGGGGAGAACGTCGATCGCGTTCACCGGGGTGTTGGGTGCGCTGGTCAGCGCCTCGAGCAGGCCCCGCAGGGCCGCCTCCATCATCGCGCACACGCGCTCGGCCTCCGCCGGTGCGCTGACCTGGGCGGTCAGCGCCACGTCCGCCCCCATGTCGTCCACCGACAGCGTCACCGGGTAGTTGGAGCGCTCCTCGCTCCACAGCTCCTCGAATGCATCCTCGCGGGCCCCCTCGACGTGACCGTCACCGTCACGCGGCGCCGCGACGACCTCCGTGTGCCGGACGTTCAGCAGGGACGTGAAGAGCGGCGTGCCGACTGGCACCGCGCTGGCCCCCTGCGCCAGGGCCAGCGGCGCGTGCTCGTGACGGATCAGCTGCGCGAGCAGCCGATGCGTGGCGGCCACGGCATCCGTCACGCTCTGCGGGCCGACAGCAATGCGCGCGGGGAGGGTGTTGATGAACATCCCCAGGCTCCGCTGCGCCGAGGCGCCACCTTGCATGCGGCCGAACATCACGGTTCCAAACACCACGCTGGTCCGCCCGGACAGCGGCGCCACGACCAGCGCCCACGCCAGGTGGAGCAGCGCCGCCGCGCTCACCCCGCGTTCCCGCGCCCGTTCTCGCAACGCAGCCGTCAACTCACGCGGGAGCGTCAGCTGCGCCTCGCCGATCTGGCTGCCGTCGCCCTGCACGTCGGCGATGCCGTAGGGTGCGGTCGTCTCGTCGACGTCACCCAGCAATTCTTCGAAGAACGCCTCGTGCTCGGCCCGTGAGACCCCCAACCGCGCCCGGGCCACGAAGCTCCGGAACGGTTCCGGCGCTGGCAGGGAGGCGCCGCGGCCCGACTCGATCGCCTCGACCTCTTGCACCAGCACCTGCAGCGTGGCGTGGTCCACCGCCAGGTGATGGGCCTGAATCAGGAGCAGCCACTGGCCGTCGGCGCCATCCGCGGCCGCGTAGCCACGCAGCAACGGCGCCCGATCCACCTCCATGCGCACCGCGCGCCCGGCGTGGCGCGCGCGCAGTTGCTCTGCGCCGGCGGAGCCGGCGTCGAGGTCTTCGACCTGCAGTGGGAACGTCGCGCGTCGCAGGACCACCTGGACCGGATCGTCGACGCCGCGCCACACGACGGCCGTGCGCAGGATGTCGTGCCGGGCGATCACCGCGTCCAGCGCGGTCACGAACCGCTCCATCCGGCCGCGCGTGCCGAAGCGCAAGATCACCGAGAGGACGTAGGCATCGCCGGCCTCCGCCATGAGGTGGTGGAACAGGATTCCTTCCTGCAGCGGCGCCAGCGGGTAGATGTCCTGCACGTTCGCAGCCCCGCCAGGCACCGCCGCCACGATCGTGTCGATCGCCTGCTGGTCCAGCCGCACCAGCGTCACCATCTCCGGCGTGATCGCCTCCGCCCCGGCCGGGATCAGGTTCGGGGGGACGGCGATTTCGTCGGGCGCGGTCCCGGCCTGTGCCGCGAGCGCGGCCAGCGTCGGCGCCGTGAACAGCGCGCGCACGTCCGACGCGAGGCCGGCGCGTCGCATCCGCTCGGCCACCGTCACCGCCAGCAGCGAGTGCCCGCCCAGCGCGAAGAAGTTGTCCTGCCGCCCCACGCGCTCGACCCGCAGCACCTCCCGCCAGATCTCCGCCAGCGCCTCCTCGACCGGGCCCACCGGCGGCTCGTACGCGCCGCTGCCGAACGCTCCCGCCTCGGGCGCCGGCAGCGCCCGCCGATCCACCTTGCCGTTCGCCGTC
>CAZJMY010000060.1:0-2043 GCA_964546845.1 uncultured Myxococcales bacterium
TCGTTGCGCCGCCGCTGCTCGGAGACGCGCCTCCGGATGAAGTGCACCAGCGCCGCCTTCAGCACGCGGTGGGTCTCCCACAGCTCGGCGTCGGGGACGCCGTCGATGCGCGACCACATCGTCGGGTCGGCCAGGTGCTCGCGCCAGTCGGTCCCGATGTACTTCGAGTAGAGGTCCTGCATGGCGGGCGCCAGCCAGGTCCGGACGTGCACGCCGTTCGTGATGTGCCCGACCGGCACCTCGTCCTCGCGGTGGTGCGGCCACAGCACCTGCCACGACTTCCGCGTGATGCGGCCATGCAGCGCCGAGACGCCGTTCGCGTAGCGCGACATCTTGAACGCCAGCACCGTCATGCACAGCGCCTCGCGGTGGTCTTCGGGGCGGATGCGCCCGAGGCCCAGGAACTCGGGCTGCGACAGCCCCAGCGACCGGCGCAGGGGCTCGAGGTGATCGTCCACCAGCTCGGGCGGGAAGCGGTCGTGACCGGCGTCGACCGGCGTGTGGGTCGTGAAGACCGTATTCTGGGCCACCTCTTGCGCGCAGGTCCGGAAGTCGGCGCCGGTCTGCTCCATCAGGAGGCGCGTGTACTCCAGCGTCGCGAACGCGCTGTGCCCCTCGTTCAGGTGCAGGCCGCCCCAGTGGATGCCGGCGGCGCGCAGCGCCCGGATGCCGCCCACGCCCAGCAGCAGCTCTTGCCGGATGCGGATCCGCTGGTCGCCGAAGTAGAGGCGGGCCGCAAGCTGCCGGTTCTCCTCCGAGTTTCCGTCGACGTCGGTGTCCAGCAGCAGCAGCTTGTTCCGGCCGACGGCGATCTCCCAGACCTGGGCCAGCAGGGTCTCCCGCGACAGCGGGACCTCGATGATGATCGGTTTGCCCTGCGGGGTCTTGGCCGGCTCCGCGGGGAGCAGATCGGCCGGGGACCGCACGTACTCGGCGTGCTGCCAGCCCTCGCGGCTGATCCGCTGCCTGAAATAGGACTCGCGGTAGAACAGGCCGACCGCCACCAGCGGCAGGCCCAGGTCGGACGCGCTCTTCAGGTGGTCACCGGCCAGCACGCCCAGGCCGCCCGAATAGATGGGCAGCGACTCGTGGATGCCGAATTCGGCCGACAGGTACGCGACCGGGCGGACCCGTAGGGGCCCCGCGTTGACCGACGCCCAGGTCCGGGTCGCCCCCAGGTACTCGCGCAGCTCGCGGTGGGCGCTGTCGACCCGCGCCCGCAGCGAAGCGTCGCGCGACAGCCCCTCCATCTTCTCCTTCGAGAAGCCGGCCAGCACCATGACCGGGTTGTGATTGGCTGCCCGGAACGCTTCGGGGTCGAGATCCCGAAACAACTTGATGATGTGGGGGTTCCAGGCCCACCACAAGTTGCCCGACAGTTCGGTGAGCTGCGCCTGAAGTTTCTCTCCGGGGGTCACGCCTGGCATGGGGCCGTCAATATAAACCCATTTTCGCGACGCCCAGGCCGGAAGTGGTTATAGTTCAGCGCCGACGCACACCCGACATGGACGGACAACAGAGGTTCATCGCGCTGGTCATGGCCGGCGGCAAGGGTTCGCGGCTCTTTCCGCTCACGCTCGATCGCGCCAAGCCCGCGGTCCCCTTCGGCGGACGGTACCGCATCATCGACTTCGTCCTTTCGAACCTGGCCAATTCCGGGGTTCGATCGGTCTATGTCCTGACGCAGTACAAGTCCCAGTCGCTGGCCGAGCACGTGCAGCGGACCTGGGGAGCCCGCAGCTCTTACGACGCGTTCGTGACCGTGGTGCCCGCGCAGATGCGCATGGGCGAATCCTGGTACCGGGGGACCGCCGATTCGGTCTTCCAGAACCTCCACCTCATCGAAGAGTACCGCGGCGACGCGGTGCTGGTCTTCGGGGCGGACCACATCTACAAGATGAACATCCGTCAAATGACGGATTTTCACTTCCAGAAGCAGGCCATGGCCACCATCGCCTGCCTGCCGATCAAGAAGTCCGAGGCCAGCCAGTTCGGCATCGTGCAGGTCGACTCGGAGTGGCGCGTCATCGGGTTCCAGGAAAA
>CAZJMY010000061.1:0-4459 GCA_964546845.1 uncultured Myxococcales bacterium
CAGCGCGCGCTTGTGCGCCGCCGCCCAGGACCCCACGGAGTTCGAGGCGCGCGTCCAGAAGTCCAGGAACTGGTCCGGCTGCTGGAGCTCTTTCTTGTCGATCTTACGCTTCGGCACGCGCCCGGGAGATAACAGACCCCCCGCGTCGGGTCAAATGGGCTGGGACCTCTGCCCCGGGTATGATGCGCCCGCTTGAGACCGAGACTCCCGGCGGTGGTGGTCTTCCTGCTGGCGGCGGCGCCGTTCGGCCGCGCGCGCGCGATCGGCCGGGACGAGTGGCAGGCGGCGGCACGGGTCGGAACGGCCGTCGTGCACGTCGACGGGCGCAGCCCCTGGGGCGAGGCGGCCGGCCTGGACCTGGAGTACGGCGTCGCCGACGCGTGGGCGCTGCGGTTGTCGGCCGAGGGGTCGATCCAGGGCGTGGACAAGACGGCGAAGCCGATGCTGCCGGGCGGGAGCATCACCACCCAGGCCCTCCTGGCGGGCGTCTGCTACACGATCGACGTTTTGCGCCTGGTCCCGTACGCCGACCTCGAGCTCGGCGTGGCCCGCATCGGGGGCGCCGTCCTCGCGCCTCAGTCGATGTTCGTGTCCGAGCTGGGGCTGGGCACCGACTACTACCTGAACCCGCGCTGGCGCGTCGGCGTGAGCTTCGAGTACCTGTATCGGCCCCAGGACCTGCTGTCCAACCCGCAGGGGCTGGGGAACTCGCCGTTCATCTTTTCGGCGACCGCGCGGCTCGCGTTCGGCTTCTAGAGCGCTCCTTCTCGGGAACGGCCGAAGGCGGCGCCGGGCGGTTCTTCTGCTTGTGCGCGCGCAGCGCCAGGCGGACCGGCGTCCCCTCGAACCCGTAGGCCTCTCGCAGGCGGTTGATCAGGAAGCGGCGGTACGGATAGCCGACCTCGGCCGGGTGATTCGTGCTGATGTAGAAGGTGGGTGGCCGTACCCCGGCCTGCGTCGCGTAGTAGATGCGAACGTGGCGCCCGCCCCGACCGGCGGGCGGCGGCTTGTGGGCGACGATGTCCTCCAGGAGCTGATTGAGCTCGCCCGTCGTCACCCGGCGCGAGGCCTGGGCCAGCACGCGGGAGGCCTCGTTCAGGATGCCGGTGACGCCCGCGCGCGTGACGGCCGACGTCAGCAAGATCGGCGCGTAGCGCAGGAACGACAGCGCCTCCCGCGTGGACTCGATCTTGGCGTCGATCTCGGCGCGGCCGACCAGGTCCTTCTTGTTCAGCACCACCAGCGCGCAGCGCCCCGACTCCTCGATCAGCGACGCCAGCCGCGCGTCCTCGGCGGTGGCGCCCATGCGCGCGTCGATCACCAGCGCGGCGACGTCGGCGCGCTCCAGTTGGTCGCGCGCCATCTTCGCGGCGACATGCTCCGTCAGCGTGTCGATGACGCGGCGGCGGCGCATGCCGGCCGTGTCGACCAGCAGGTACTCGCGCCCGCCGAACGACAGCGGCGTGTCGATCGGATCGCGGGTCGTGCCGGGCTGGTCGTGGACCAGGACGCGCTCTTCGCCGAGCAGCGCGTTCACCAGCGAAGACTTGCCGACGTTGGGTTTGCCGATGAACGCCAGGCGCAGCGGCGCGTCGGCGTCGGCCTCCGCCGCGGCGGAGCCGTCGGTGGGTCTCGGCCCCGGCTGGCGCGCCGTCTTCGGCAGCCGCGCGACGACGGCGTCCAGCAGGTCGCCGATGCCGCGCCCGTGGCTGGCGGAGACCGGGAACACGTCCGGGAACCCCAGGCTGTACGCCTCCGTCGCCGCCGCCTCGGTCTTGTCGCTGTCCACCTTGTTGGCGGCGACCAGCACCGGGCGTCCGGATTCGCGCAGAACCTTGGCGACGTCCTCGTCGACGCCGGTCACGCCTTCGCGCGCGTCGACGACGAACAGCACGATGTCCGCCTCCTCCAGCGCGCGCAGCGACTGCTGCCGCATGGCGCCCAGGATGCCGGCGGCCGACGGGTCCAGCCCGCCCGTGTCGACGACGCGGAAGCGCACCGGCCCCCAGTCCGCGGTGCCGTAGCGCCGGTCGCGCGTGACGCCCGGCATGTCCTCGACCAGCGCCGGACGCCCGCCCACCAGGCGGTTGTAGAGCGACGACTTGCCGACGTTCGGCCGCCCGACCAGCGCGACCAGCGGGAGGTCAGCGTCGCTCACGAGTCGGCCCGATAACCCAGCGCGGCCAGCGCGTTCGGCGAGCTGGTCCAGTCCTCCTCGACCCGCACCGTCAGCTTGACGTGGGCCGGCCGCTGCAAGAGCTCGCTGATGGCCAGCCGCGCGCGCGTGCCGACGTCTTTGATCATCGCGCCCCCCTTGCCGAGGACGATGGCCCGCTGCGTGTCGCGCTCGACGACGATGCTGGCCGAGATGACCACGTCGGTGGCCCGCTCTTCCCAGTCGTCGACGACGACGGCGATCGCGTACGGGACCTCCTGGCGCAAGCTGACGAACAGCTGCTCGCGGATCAGCTCGGCGGCCAGGAACCGCTCGGTGCGGTCGGTGAGCTGGTCGGGGTCGAAGAGCGGCGGCCCCTCGGGCAAGAGCTCCCACAGCTCGTTCACCAGGCGGTCGACGTTCGTGCCGCGGGTCGCCGACAGCGGGACCAGCGCGCGCAGCTCGGGGCGCTTGCTCCACCGTTCCAGCGTCGGCAGCAGCGCCCCCTTGTCCTTGATCGTGTCGGCCTTGTTCAGGCCCAGGACCACCGGGCGGCCCGCGTCGGCCAGCCCCTTCAGGATGCGCTCCTCGACGTCGCCGGGGCGATCGACGGAGGCCTCGACGATCAGCAGCGCGGCGTCGATGTCGGGGATCAGCCCCAGCGCCTCGCCGACCATGAAACGGTTCAGCTCTTTCTTCGCGCCGTGGACACCGGGCGTGTCGACGAAGACGATCTGCCCCCGGTCGCCGTTGTAGACGCCGGTGATGCGGTTGCGCGTCGTCTGCGGCTTGGGCGTGACGATGGCCAGCTTTTCGCCGACGATGCGGTTGAGCAACGTCGACTTGCCGACGTTGGGCCGGCCGAGGATCGCAACACGGCCGGCTCGGCTGGGGCTTTTCATCGCGCCGGTTTATATAGATGTGATGCTCTCCGGAGTCATGCGCATTCTGGGGGTGGCGGCGCTGGGAGGCCTTTGGGGGTTGATTTCCGTCCCGGCCCGGGCCGCGGATCCGGCGCCCGCGGGAGCGCCGTCCGCGGCGTCACCCGCGCTGCGGCTGGCCCAGGCCGCCGACGGGGCGCTGGAAATCCGGTCCGGCGCCGCGCTGATCGCCCGCGTTCCCCTGAAGACGCCCGCGCTGCGACGCGGGCAGCCGTCGCTGCGCGAGGTGGACGTCGACGGGCACCGCGTCGCCGAGCTGCGGGTCCCGGTGCGGGGCGCTTCCGGCGCCGAGGTCTGGCTGGGCGAGGTCGACCGCCCGGACCACCGCCCGATCTGGGCCGGGCAGACCGGCGCGCGCGACGCCGACGGTGAGACGTCCATCTGGGTCGAGGCCACGCCCGAACGGGTGATCGAGTACCAGACGGCGGCCCAGGTGCAGCGCTGCGACGGGGCGCCGCCCCGCCTGTTTCCGCGGGCGTACGACTTCGCGGCGGGGCGGTTTCGCCCGATCCTGTCACCGCTGCCGGCCCCCGCCCCGACGACGCTGGTCGCCCGGCGCGGGGATCCGGCGATGCCCGCGGGGCGGCCGCTGGCCGACTTCCATTTCGTGGGTGCCTCGACGACCCGCGGCGCGGGCGCGGACGCACGGGCCCTGACGGCGCCGCTGGAGGTCGACGACGGCAACCCGGCCACGTCCTGGGCCGAGGGGCTGGGGGGCGACGGGCGGGGCGAATTCCTGACCGCGCGCGCCGCCGCCACCGGCTACGCCGTGCGCGGCCTGCGCATTTTTCCGGGCGACGGGGCCAGCCTGGCGGCGCTGCGCGCGCACAACCGCGTGAAGAAGCTGCAGGTCGCGTTCGGGCCGGCGCCCGAGCAACGGTTCGACGTCGAGCTGGCGGGCGATCCGGCCAGCAGCGAGGCGCACTGGCGCGACCCCTACTGGGTCGCCTTCCCGAAGCCCGTCCCCTCGGGGTGCCTCACGGTCACCATCACCGCGGTGACGCCGGGGACCGAGGCGTCGCCGCCCCAGAGCTACGGCACGACGGCGATCGGCGAGCTGGCGGTGTTCACCGACGCCGACGGTCCGGGCGGCGCCGAGCGGTTGGTGGCCGACCTGGCGGCGGCGCCCGACTGCGCCACGCGGCTGCCGCTGCTGCTCGGTCTGGGCGAGGCGGCGCTGCTGCCAACGGCGCAAGCGATCGCGACGAACAGCGGACCCGGCCGGGCCTGTCTCCTGGAGGCGCTGACCCGGCTCGAGCCCGCGCCCAGGACGCCGGCGGTCCTGGACGCGCTGGTGGGCGCCGTCGTGGGGGCGACGGAGGAAGAAGAGAGCGTCATCGCGGGCGCGCTGTCCCACGCGCCC
>CAZJMY010000062.1:0-26257 GCA_964546845.1 uncultured Myxococcales bacterium
TTGAGGGGCGAGCGCGGCTCGGCCGCCCGCTCGACGACCAGGACCGAGCATCCGGCCAGCCGCAGCTCGCAGGCCAGGAACAGGCCGACCGGCCCGGCTCCGGCGACGATCACGTCGCAGATGAGATCCCGGTCCCGGCCAGCTTCGTCGTACACCATACGAACACGTTAGTGGTACGGTGTAC
Source organism: uncultured Myxococcales bacterium (assembly GCA_964546845.1). Lineage (GTDB taxonomy): Bacteria > Myxococcota_A > Polyangia > Fen-1088 > Fen-1088 > JADGRB01. The sequence continues at coordinate 185 of CAZJMY010000062.1, forward strand.
GAATGTCAAACACCCCCATCTGGGCGGTGGCTGCTCCCGCCTCCCGCAAGCCGCGGTTCACCCGCGAGCAGATCGCCGAGACCGCCTTGAAGATCGCCGACGCGGAGGGTTTCGAGGCGCTGTCGATGCGCCGGATCGCCGAGGAGCTGGGCGCCGGGACGATGACGCTCTATTACTACGTCCGCACCAAAGAGGATCTGCTGACGCTGGTCGAGGACGCGCTGCTGGCCGAGATCTGCGACGCGTGCGAGCCGCTGCCCAAGGAATGGCGGGCCGCGGTGGGCCGGATCGCCCACGCCACGCGGGCGACCTACGTGCGCCACGGCTGGGCGCTGCGCTGGCTCACGGGAATGCGCGTGAAACCGAACGGGCTACGCCACGTCGAGCAGTCGCTGCAGGCGGTGGCGGGTACCCGGCTGCCGCTCGACCAGAAGTTCGAGATGCTGTCGATCGTCGACGACTACGTGTTCGGTCACTGCGCGGGGTTGCTGCGAACCCGCCGCCAGCCGCGGTTGAGCCGCCAGGCGGCCCGGGCGGTCAACGAGGCCATGACCCGCTACCTGGACCAGGGTCACTACCCGCAGCTGCGGGTGCTGATCGGCGACGCCGATCCCGTCGAGGCGTTCGCGAAGAGCTCCGCGTTCATGACACAGGACGGCCACTTTGAGATCGGCCTCGACGCGCTCCTCGACGGCCTGGCGCGGCGCTACAAGCTGAAGTGAGCGCGGAAGCAGCCGCGGACTCCTGATAAGCTCGCCGGGTGGCGCTTTCACCGCACCTGCAGCCGATCTTCGACGCCCTCAAGGCGGCCCACCCGAAGGGGCTCACGCTCGACGAGCTGGCCGAAGAGCTGATCCGCAAGCCGGTCACCTACCCGGACATCGAGGAGCTGATCGGCGCGCTGGAGGCCGACGGCATCGACCTCGAAGGGCCGGGCACCCCGGCGCGGCCCGAGGAGCTGTCGCGCGTCCTGGACTCGGCGCGCGCCTTCGCGGCCGAGCACCGGCGCCGGCCGACGGTCGCCGAGCTGGCCGACCGCGCCGGTCTGTCGCCGATCGTGGTCCGCCGCGCGCTGCACCTGGGCAAATCCGCGGCGCAGGCCAAGCCCACCAAGGAATGACGGGGCTGCCCGGGCGTGAGGTCCTGGGCCGCGCGCCTGGGGCCGCGGCGGAGGCGAAGCGCGCGCGACCAGGTCGCCGCGCTGACACGCTCGCGCGGCGTGCAGCTGCGAAGACGGCCGGCATTCACGTGACCCCGCCGGCCGGCGTGACGCGCGCGGAGTCTCCCGACGGGTCTGCGGCCGCCGCTCTCCTTGCCGCCATTCGGCGCGAGCTGCACGCGCGGCCCAACCCGCGGCGCGCGGCGCAGGCCGCTGCCTACATGAAGGTGGCGTTGCCGTTCATCGGGTTGTCGATTCCCGAGGTCCGGCGCATCGCGCGGAACAGCTTCCGCGCCCATCCGCTGACCACGTTCGGCGCCTACCGCCGGTTTGTCACGGAGGGCTTCCTGCGCGCCACCCGCCAGGAAGAGCGTTACGCCGTCCTGGCGGTGGCCGGCGAGCGGCGCTGTCTGCCTTTCCAGCGCGCGCGGGCGATGCCGCTCTACCGGCGCTTGATCGTGGCTGGACGGTGGTGGGACGTGGTCGACGACCTATCGTGCCGCGTGGGGGAGGCCCTGGTCGCGGAGCCGACGGCCGTCGCGAAGACGCTGCTCTCGTGGGCGCGCGGCCAGGACATCTGGTTGCGGCGGGCGGCCATCGTCTGCCAGCGGAAGCTGGGGCCGCGCACGGACGTCCCCCTGCTCTTCGCCTGCATCGCCCCCTCGCTGGGCGAAGGCGAGTTCTTCCTGCGCAAGGGGATCGGCTGGGCGCTGCGTTCGCTGGCGTATCACGCGCCCGACGACGTGCGCCGCTACGTTCGCGAAAACGCGCACCGGCTCAGCCCGCTGAGCCGGAAGGAAGCGCTGAAGCACATCGGACGTTAATTGGTCTTGCCGGGCGAGCCGGTCTCGACCCCGTCGGCGGCCACGAACGCGCCGTTGACGCCGACCGCGCTCAGCTGCGTCACGGTGGCGAGGCCGGCCGCGTTGTCGAAGCTCTTGTTGGTCGTGGCCGCGCCGAACGTCACGCCCGTCATGAGCTTGCCCGCGGCGTTGAACAGGTTGACGGCGTCGCTGGTCGCGCTGAGCCCCACGCCCGAACCGCTGTACGTACCGATGACGAACCCGGCGGGCGCGCTGCCGCCGAACCAGGCGGTCACGAAGTTGGCGGCCGTGGCGCTGGTGCCTTCGATGAGCACCACGGACTGCCCCGGCGCCACGCTGCCCACGCCCGCGATCGGAACCGCGAGCGAGGCGCTGTTCGAGTTGTCGTCCATCGTCCAGCCGGTCATGTCCACCGGCGCCGAGCCGACGTTGGTGACCTCGAACCAGTCGGCCGCGTAGGTGGCGTTGCTGCTGCCCCAGGGCGCGACCTCGGTGACGATCAGCCGGCCGACGTTGCCCACGCCGGGCGAGCCGATCTCGCCGGGGTCGCCGGCGGCCGCGAAGGCGCCGTTCACGCCGGCCGCGCTCAGCGTCGCGATCACCGGCAGCGGCGTGGCGGTGCCGCCCGCGCCCGCGTGGTTGTCGAACGTGGCGAACGGCGCGGCGGAGGGCGACGCGCCGAACCCCACGCCCGCCACCAGGTTGCCCGCGCTGTCCCACAACGTGACCTCGTCGGCGGTGCTGCTGAGGCCCACGCCCGACCCGGCGTAGCTGCCGATCTGCGGCACCCGCGCCGGGCTTGCCCCGAACCAGAGGCTGCGGAAGGCCGCCGACGCGGTGGCCAGGTCCGACGTCTCGATGAAGATGACGGCCTCACCCGGCGCGATGGACGTGACGCCGCCCAACGGCACGGCGCTGGCGAAGGCGTGGGAGTTGTCGTCCATCTTCCAGCCCGTCAGATCGATCGCCACGCTGCTGGTGTTGGTGACCTCGAACCAGTCCGCGGCGAGCGTGCTGTTCGCGCTGGACCAGGGGGCGACCTCCGAGATCACGATCGCGCCGGGGGCCACCGCCTGCGTCACCGTGAGGGTGAAAGGAACGGTCGCGTCGGGCGTGCTGCCCACGGTCGGGTCGTCGACGGCGACGGTGACGGTCAGCGTGGGTTTCGCCGCGTGGCTCAGCGAAGTTCCCGCCTTCAGGTACAGGGACGAGCCGACCACCTCGAAGGAGGCGGCGTCGGCTCCCGTCACGCTCAGGTCGTTGGTGCCCAGTCCGTCGTCGGTGACCGAGATGTCCGCGATCCTGACGTGGGTGGCCGTGCTGGTCGACTCGGCGATCGCCGGGACGGTGTTCTGCAGCGTCACGGCCGTCGGCGCCAGGTTCGCGCTGTCGTTGTCCTGGATCGTCACCGTCGCGCTGGCGTTCGGGCCGACGTCGTAGCTGCCGGTGTCGGACAGCGCCAGCGTCAGCGTCTCCGCTCCCTCGACCAGCGTGTCGTCGACCGGCGTGATCGTCACGTCGACGGAGGACGCGCCGGCCGGGATCACCTGCGATCCGCCCAGCGACGGCGTGTAGTCCCCGGCCGTCGCCTGGCCAGCGCCGGTCGCGACCGTGTAGATGACCGTCAGTGCCGCCGCCGTGCTGCCGCTGCGCGTGAAACGGAAGGTGCCCGGATCGAGCCCGGTCTCCGAAGCCACCGCGTCCGGCGCCGTGATGCCGACGATGGGCGTCGCGCCGCCCCCGATGGTGCCGGGCGACCCGACCTCGTTGACGTCCTGCGCGGCCACGAACGCGCCATTCTGGCCCACGACGCTGAGGCTCGAGAGCACGGCGTTGTCGAGGCCGGCCGAGTTGTCGAAGGTCGGCAGCGGTGTCCCGCTGGGTGAAGTACCGAAGGAGACGGCAGCCTGCAGGGTGCCGCCGTTGTCGAACAAGTTGACGGCGTCGCCGGCCGTCGACAGACCGACCCCCGATCCGGAGTAGCTGCCGATCTGCAGCCCCGCCGGAGCGGTTCCCCCGAACCACAAGTTGACGAAGGACTGCGCCGCCGCGGCCAGCCCCGACGAGTTGGTCGTCTCGATGAAGATCGCCGACTGGCCGGGGTTGAGGCTGGGGACGCCGTTCAGCGGCACCGACACGGCGAACGAGCTCGAGTTGTCGTCCATGGTCCAACCCGCCAGGCTGACGGCCGAGGTGCCGAGGTTAGTGACCTCGAACCAGTCGGCGGCCAGCGGGCTGTTTCCGCTGGACCAGGGCGCCACCTCGGTGATGGCCAGGTTGATGGTCCCGGTCGTCGCGGCGGTGATGGCCAGGCTGTACGACGCGCTGGCGTCGGGCGTCGCGCCCACCGTGGGATCGTCGACGTTGATCGTGACGCTGTAGCTCGGCTTGGTGACCGCGTTCAGCGCGGTCCCCGCCTTCAAGAACAGCGCGGTGCCGCTGACCAGGAACGACGCCGCGTCGGGTCCGGTGACGGAAAGACCGTTGTCACCCAGGCCGTCGTCGGCGACGGAGATGTCGGCCAGCTTGACGTTGTTGGTGGTGTTCGTGTTCTCCGGGAGCGACGTGACCGCCGCTTTCAACGACACGGCCGTGGGGGCCTGGTTCGCCGCCGTCGACGGCGCGTAGACCCACAACTGCGGGTGGTTCGCGTCGCCGCCGCCGTCCTCGTTGACGACGTACAGGAAGCCGTCGCGGTCCATCGTGACGCCTTCCATGGTCATGTCCGGCACCGCGATCGTGTCCGTCTGATCGGCGACGATGGTCAGCCGGTGCTTGACGCTGCCGGAGCGGTCGACCTGCACGATCTGGCCGGATTCCTGGCTGATGATCAGCAGCTGGTCGTACGTGGGATCGCCCGCCAGGGACGGCAGGTTGGAAAGCGCAAAGACGTCCGAGAGGTCGAGCGTGTTCACCAGCGCCGGATCGAACAGATTGGTCGATTCGTCGCTGGTCGGCGAGCCGTTCGTCGCCGTGTGGGCGACCCAGTCGATGCCCGTCAGGAAGATCCCCTCCGGCTCCTTCTCCTTGACGAAGATGAAGTTGCCGGTCGCGCGGTCGTACGTCACGCCCTCCAGGCCGATGTTGCCGATCGTGGTGCCCAGCTTGACGGTCTGGACGTCCGCGCGGTGCAGCGTCGCGCCGGCGACGTACGTGAAGAGGTTGGCCTGGCGGTCCCGTTCCTCGACCAGCACGAACTTGCCGCCGCCGACATAGGCGACGCCTTCCGTGTCGTAGAAGTCTGTCCCCTGTGGGCTGCTGCCCGGCGCCAGCGTCATCGAATCGATCAGGGCGCCGGTCTTGGTGACCTGGACGACCGACGTGCCGCCGTCGCCGACGACGAAAAGCGTGTCCGTGTCCCAGTCGTAGGTCACTCCCGAGGCCTCCTGCGCCAGCAGGCTGGTCCCGTCGGGGGGTGTCGTGCGCGTGGGCTCGGGCAGCGCGAAGCGCCCGACGCGGACGTAGCGAGAGAGGTCGACGGTGCGCACGCCGGAGCCGCCCCCCGCGCCGGCAGAGCCGCCGGTGCCCGCCCCCGCCGCGCCGCCTGCTCCCGCGCTACCACCGGCCGAACCTCCCGTGCCCGCGGCCGTGCAATGCAGCGTGACCGAGGCCGTGTCGGCGCAATCGCCGTCGGTGATCGTGACGGTGACCGTCACCGCGCCGGCCGCCGTGCACGCCAGCGAAGGGCTCTGGACATCCGTGGCGCTGAGAGACCCGCCGCTGGCCGTCCAGTGAAACGCGAGCGCGGAGGGTCCGCCGTCGCTGTCGTGCGCCACGGCCGCGAGAGCCATCGACGAGCCGACGAACGCCTCCGAGGGGAGCGCCGTGATGCCGTCCGCGTTCGGGCAGACGTTGATCTGCCCGTTCACCAGCACCGACCCGGTGTGAGACGGCTGCCCGCAGGTGAGGTGCACGGACACCGCGGTCGTGGCGCCGGCCGCGACCGCGAACGTCGCGGCTCCCGCGCAGTGCGTGGCGCCATCCGTCGACGTCGCGTCGAGCGCGATCGAGTAGCCGCTGCCGGCCGGCAAGCTGCCGATGACGGCGGTGAGCGTCCCGCTGTTGCCGACGTCGATCGCCCCGGCGCGCGAGAAACCGGCGGGGCCCGTGATGGTGTAGGAGACCGAGGTGAGCGTCGCGCCCGAGCCGAGCTGCAGCGCCAGGCCGATGGACCCGAGGCCGGCGCCGGGGGCGGAGCCGCCGTTCGTCGAACAACCGAAGCCCAGCGTCGCGGCGGCGCCCAGTGCGACCAGCATCGTGACGCGACACAGACGTGTGAACATGGGCGCTGCACCAGCAAATGGTGCGCCAGCCATCCCGTCGCGCGAACCCCCGTCAAGGCCGCGTGATCGCAGGGAAGTGCGGGCGCGCGGCGGGCGTCCGGCGGCGCGCGCCCTCCGGAATCCGGAGACGGCCTCCGATTCCAGGTGACCGGCATGCGCGGCCACCGAAGTACCTTGACATAAAGCTTCTTGGCGGCAAGATAACGCCAGGAGGCCGACCATGACGAAGCGCGGAACGATTCTGGTGACGGGTGCGACGGGCAAGCAGGGCGGCGAGGTGGCACGGCAGCTGCTGGCCAAGGGGCATCCCGTCCGGGCGTTGACCCGGGACCCGGCCAAGCCAGCCGCCGAGGCCCTGGCTCAGCTGGGCGCGGAGCTGGCGGTGGGAAACCTGGACGACGCCGCGTCCGTCGCGCGCGCGATGGACGGGGCAGAGGCGGTCTTCGCGGTGGCCACGCCGTTCGAGGAGGGGACCCAGGCCGAGACGCGCCAGGGGATCGCCGTCGCGGACGCCGCCATCGCCGCCGGGGCGCGGCTGGTCTACAGCTCCGTCGCGAACGCCGATCGCCAGACCGGCATTCCGCACTTCGACAGCAAGTTCGCCGTCGAGCAGCACATTCGCGCCCGCGCCGGCGACGCGACGATCCTGGCGCCGGTCTACTTCATGGAGAACCTGGGGTTCATCCACGCGCAGCTCCGCGACGGCGTCTACGCCTCGGGGCTGACACCCGATCGCCCCCTGGCGCAGATCGCGGTCAGCGACATCGCCGCCACGGCCGTCGCCGTGCTCGAGGACCCGGCCGCGCACGCCGGAAAGCGCTACGACCTCGGCGCCGAGACGCTGACCGGCAAGCAGGTCATCGAGGTGCTGTCCCGGGTCACGGGGCGGCCGTTCACCTATTATCAGCTGCCGGCGGACGTGGTGCGCGGCGCGATGGGCGAGGACGGATTGCTCATGTATCAGTGGTTCGAGAAGACCGGCTACACGTACGATCTGGCCGCCCTCCGGCGCACGTTCCCTGCCGTACCCTGGCTGTCGTTCGAGGCCTGGGCGCGGAAGCAGGACTGGACCTGGCTGAATGGCCGATAGCTCGGGGGCGCACCTCTGGCTGGTGCTGATGAAGGCGCACCGCACGCTGGCGCGCCACGCGCACCTCAGCATCGCCGCTCACGGGATCGGGCTCTCGGACTTCACGATCCTGGAGGCGTTGCTGCACAAGGGGCCGCTTCTGGTGAGCGAGCTGGGGCGCATCGTGCAGCTCACCAGCGGCGCGATGACGACGGCCGTCGATCGGCTCGAGTCGCAGCGGCTCGTCGAACGCTCGAGCGGCGCGTCCGACCGGCGGGCGCGCATCGTCACGCTGACGCGCGAGGGGCGGGCGCTGATCACCCGCATCTTCGGCCAGCACAGCGCCAACCTCGACACGGCGGCCAGCGGTCTCACCGCCGCCGAGCGCCAGACCCTGATCGCGCTGCTCAAGAAGCTGGGCAAAGCCGCAGAGCAGAAGCTGCCGCCCGCGGCACCCTGACGGGTCGACAGCAACGTTCACGGACTCGTTTCATGAAAGCCCGAGGGCGCGCGGCATCCTGCGCCGCCCATGCTCGCCTCGCGAACCGTCACCCTGGCCGTCGCCGCCATCGCCGGCGTTGCGTTTGCTCATGACAGCCCCGCGTCAGGCGCCACGATCATGTGGCAAGGCATCGCCTGGGACGTGAAGGCCGGCCACGAGATCGGCCCCGGCCCGAACACGTGGAGCGCCGACAACGTGTTCGTCGACGACGGCGGCGATCTGCACCTGGCGATCACCAACGTGAACGGCACCTGGACCTGCGCCGAGGTGTCGACCACCACGACGCGCGGCTTCGGGACCTATCAGTGGCAGCTCGCGAGCCCCGTCGACAAGCTGGATCCGAATGTCGTCGTCGGGCTCTTCGTCTACGGCCCGCTGGCGCTGGGCCCGGACGGGACCCACGAGATCGACGTCGAGTACGCGCGCTTCGGCGCCCCGGACGCGGACAGCGGCCGCTACACGAACTGGCCCAACGTCCTCACCACCCCTTCACTGATCGCGCGAACGTCGTACCCGCTGGCGCTGGGCGCGGACGGCACCACCACGTCCCGCATCACCTGGGGTCCGACCCAGATCGGGTTTGCGACGCTGGCCGGGTTTCAGCCGACCGACTCGAGCAGCAACCTGATTCACGCCTGGGCTTATCTGCCGGTGGATCCCTCCGCGACGATCTCGCAATCGCCCATGCCGGTGCACATGAACCTGTGGCTCTATCAAGGCGTGCCGCCGACGGACGGTCACGGCGCCGAGGTCGTGATCCACGGCTTCAGCTTCTCGCCCCGCGCCAGCGCCGTTCCGGCCGTTCCGCGAGGGCCCGCGCTGATTCTCGCCGTCGCCCTGCCCGCCGCCGGGCTCCTGGCTCTGGCGGGCGCCCTCCGTCGCCGGCCGCGCCGCATCGCCCATCCGCCGGCGCCCGTCAACCCGAGGACCAGCAGCCACAGAGATCCGACAGAGCCCGCGGGCACGGCGGCCGCCTGAGCGGGCCAGCCCAGGTCCTGCAGCAGATCGCGCGTCAGCGTGAGGTCGCGGATGGGCGCCGTGTAAAACGGCTCCATCAGCTGGTTGGGCGCCAGCGCCGTCGAGAAGTGCGAGACGGACGATCCCGGCGACAACGTGGCCGGCGCATGGAGGCGGACGTGACCGGAGGCGAGCCCGGCCGACAGCGCGCCCGCGGCGCCCTGGACGGCGGCGCCCACCCAGTACAGGTTCGGGTCGGACACCGCCGCCCCGACGCGCTGGGCGTCGGTCATGGTCGAGAGCGCGGCCGGCGTCACGCCATTTTCTTGCGCGTCCGCCAGGAATGCGTCATCCAGCCCCGCGAGCTTCGCCCCCGTCGAGAAATCGGTGTACGACTGGAAGCCCAGGCCGTGCGCGAATTCGTGCAACGCGATGGTCAGCATGTCGATCTGGCCGGACGGAGGGTGGCCGTCCAGCCCCAGATAGAACCCGGAGCCGCTGAGGCAGCCCGACGTTCCGAGCCCGCTGTTGAACTCCGTTTGCATGTCCGGCGTCGACGGATCCAGGTCGGCGCCGGACAAAGCGTTGGCCAGCGCCTGCCCGTACCAGGTCGCCGGGCGGGGCGCGCCGGGAAAATCGCGGTGCACCGTGGTGGTCCCCGTTCTGCCCAGCACCGCCGAGCTCGCGTTGCAGGCGAGCGGCACCATCTGCGCGTACACGTGAATGGGCACGGCGCTCGAGAGCCGCGCGCCCCAGACGGCGGCGGCCTGGTTGAACACCGCCAGCCGGGCAGCCCCCAGCGTCGGCGCGTCGTTGCCGCCGGTGGCGGCGAAGGGGGTCGGATCGTTGAGCCCTTGACCAGGCGGGTCGCCGTCGTCGATCACGACCGTGGCCGCTTGCGCGCGAAGTCCCGCCAGCAACAGAACGGCCGCGACGCTCAGCGGGACGCGCATGACGCGGTCGTCCCCTTTCCGTCCGTCCGCGCGACGAATTCACTGCGGAAAGCCCCGCCGAGGCGGATCAATCGGCCGCCGCCCGGCGCGGGCTCCTCCACCATCGCCGCGCGCGCCGCGGCCGTCGGGGTCGCTTGCGGCCACACCCCCGGCGGCGGCTCGACGAAGTCACCGGTGCGCGGATCGCGGTAAACGCGGCCAGCGGTCGCGGTGGACGGGGCGGCCGCCTCCCGGCGGGCGACCGCCGGGCGATCGACATCGCGGGACCGACTGGCGCACCCCGCAAGGGCCAACGAGATCGAAGCAGCGATTCCCCGGAACGACCGAAGGCACATCCCGCCGATCAACCACGTCCCGCTCAGCGTCTCTGTCACAGTTTCGACGCTGCAGGTGACAAGCGTGGCGCCTCCGGCCGGCCGGACCTGCGCGGGCGGCGAAGGCGCGGGGTGAAGAGTCGCGATATCTTGCCAGCGCGTGGCCGGTGAATCGCTGGATCTGAATCTGCTGATCGTCTTCGACGCCATCGCGCGCACGCGCAGCGTCACCCGCGCCGGCCGCCTGCTGGGCCTGTCGAAGGCCGCCATGAGCCGCGCGCTGGGACGGCTGCGCGCCGCGCTGCACGATCCCGTCCTGGTCCGCAGCGGCGCCGAATGGACGCTCTCGGCGCGCGCGCTGGAGCTGGCGGATCGCGTGCGCGAGCTGAAAGCCCAGGCCGAGCGCGTGCTCGGCCCGCCCCAGCCCTTCCGGCCCGCCACGTCCAGCCGCGAGTTCCGGCTGCACGCCACGGATCACGTGGTCTCGCTGCTGGGGGCGGCGATCTGCCGCGCGGTGGGCCGTGCGGCGCCGGGGGTGGCCGTGCGGTTCTTGCCCATCCTGCCCGACGACGTACCCGCCCTGCGTGACGGAGTCGACCTCGCCATCGGCGTTTTCCCCGACCTGCCCGGCGACTTTCGGACGCAGCTGCTCTTCGAGGATGCTTTCGCGTGCGTGGTGCGGGCGGGCCACCCGGACGTCGGCCGCCGCCTGACGCTGGAGACGTACCTTTCGCTGAAGCACGTGCTGATCGCGCCGCGCGGCCGTCCGGGCGGGGTGGTCGACACCGCGCTCGCGCAGCGCGGCTTCAGCCGGCACGTCTCGCGCTACCTCCCTTACTACCTGGCGGGCCTCGAGCTGATCGCCCAAGCGGACTGCGTGCTGACGATGTCGCAGCGCCTCGCCCGCCGCCACCAGCGCCGGTTTGGCCTGCGCGTGCTGCAGCCGCCGATCGAGTTGCCCGGCTACAAGATCACGCAGGTCTGGCACCCCCGCCTCGATAGCGACCCGGCTCACGCCTGGTTCCGCCAGCAGGTGGCGACGGCGGCCCGCACTCTCCGCGACGATTAGCGACGTTGCGCGGGACGCAACCGCGCGTTCCGCCGGTGCTCCTTTGCGCGCCGGCGGCGGCGGACCAACATCGGAGCCGTCTCGCAAGGAGGACACGATGAGCCTTAAGGATCCGAACGTCGTCAACCGCAACAGCCCCAAGCGCGTCGCGCTGGTGATCGCGAACCCGACCGTCTCGGCGTCGACCGGCTGGCCGGTCGGGTTCTGGTGGAGCGAGCTGACCCACCCGTACTTCGTGCTGAGCGAAGCGGGGTACCGGCTGGAGCTCTTCAGCCCGGACGGGGGCAAGTGCCAGGCGGATGCGATGAGCGACCCCCGCGACGCCAGCGGCTACTCGGCCAGCGACCTCATCTCGCTCGGGTTCATTCACACGCCCAGGCTGGCGTCGTTGATCGACGACACAAGGCCGGTGAGCGCCCTGAACGTGACGGCGTTCGACGCCGTCGTGGTGGCGGGCGGTCAGGCGCCGATGTCGAACTTCGAGGGGGCGCACGAACTGCACCGCAAGTTCGCCGCCTTTTACGAGGCCGGCAAGATCGCCGCCGCGCTTTGCCACGGGGTGGCCGTGCTTCGGTACGCGAAGCTGTCGAACGGAGAGCCGCTGGTGAAAGGCAAGACGGTGACCGGCTTCGCCAACGTCGAAGAAGACTTCGCCGACGAGGCGGTGTGGAGCGCCAACCTGCTGCCGCGCGGGAAGCACGTCATGCCCTGGCGCATCGAAAACGAGTTGAAGCGCCTGGGCGCGAACTACGTCCAGGCCGGGCTCTGGCGCGGGTTCGCGGTGCGTGACGGCAACCTGATCACCGGCCAGCAGAACTTCTCCGGTGAAGAGACCGCCCGCCTGTTGCTGGACACCCTGGGGCGCTGAGAGTCCGAGCTGGGGCCCGACCAGGCCGTTCAGGGCTTCGGCGCGCCTCGAACACCCTTGACGGCGTTGCACCGCGCCTGGAGGTCGAACGGGCCGGCGCCGCCGCCGGGGAAGCGCGCGCGCAGGCGTGCCTGCAGCGTCGCGATGTCGTCGGGGCCCATGGCGGCCAGCAGGCGTCCCGCGCTGGGTGAGCCCTGCACGCTCTGCCAGTAGTCGTCGAACCCGTCGTAGCGGCGCTGGACGGTGAACGCGTGCGTCTCGATGGCCTGCAGCCCGGCCTGGGTCCAGAGGTCCTGCAACACGTCCAGCCGGGAGCTCTCGGGGAAGGGCGTCTTCGGCACGTTGCGCCCCATGGCCTCCATCTCCTCGTGGAGCACGGCGTGGGCGAAGCCGCCGGCCGTCATGTCCCAGGCATAAGCGCACACGGTGCCGCCCGGGGCGACGACCCGCGCCATCTCCGCGACGCCGCGCGCGGGCTGCGGAACGAAGAAGATCACCAGCGGCATGACGGCCGCGTCGAAGACGCCGTCGTCGAACGGCAGGGCCATCGCGTCGCCCGCCCGGAAGTCACCCGACCGCAGCGCGGGGCGCGCGCGCGCGAAACGCAGCTGCGCCTCGGAGGGGTCGATGCCGCTGAGCGACGCCGGGGCGCAGCGCTCCGCCAGGATCTCGGTGAAGGCGCCGTTGCCGCAACCGACGTCCAGCCAGCGCAGCCCGGGCGCGGGCCGCAGCCAGTCGAGGAAGACCTGGCCGGCGATCCGGCTCCAGATGCCCATGTACCGTTCGTACGCCGCGCCGTCGCTGAACTGGATCTGGTCCGCGCTCATGGCGCTGAAAATACCACCCGCCCCTGGCCGGCAGAACCCGGGCCTGCCCGCCGTTACTTGGCCGCGCCCAGCGCCTCGGACACCAGCGCCGTGGACGGCGGACCCGCGGCCGAGCCGCGCGGCTCGGCGGCCGCCGGCAGCATCGAGAAGACCGCCTCGTTCTGCTCCAGCGCGAACGTTCGCGGCGCCCAGATGGGCGACTTGCGCTGTCCGTCGTCGTCGAACACGACCAGCAGCGAACCGTCTCCGATGTCGGTGATTCCGGTCGGCTTGTGCGCGAACCGGTAGAGCAGGCGCAGCTCGCGCGGCTTGGTCAGGTCCAGCCGCCACAGCGCGCCGCGCACCTGCGCCACCTCGGCCAGGGGCAGGCTTTCCTGGTCAGAGCAGGTCGCCGTGTCGTGCAGGTCGACGCTGGTCAACACGTAGAGCAGCCCGTTCGGCCGCAACGACAGGTCGGAGATGCCGCTCTGGTGACGGCAGCCGTCGTCGAGGTCGCTGGTCCTGAACAGGATCTGTGGCTGCACCCAGCGCGTGCCCTGGCGATGCATGCTGACGATCGCGACCGTCGGCTTCACGATCGCCTTGGTCTGTCCGCGCTGCGGCGGCATCAGCAGCTCGTGAACGCCCAGCAGCAGCTCGGACTTGATGTCGGCGGAGGTCATCCCTTCGATGCGACAGCCGACGGCGCCTTCCGCCCGGAACACCGCACAAGGGTCCTCGACCTGTTCGACGGTGGCCGTTTTCGAGAGCGGCCAGCATCGCGGCGTGCCCTCGGCGGCGTCGGTTGGCGTCGCTTTGATCGAGAACCGCACCAGGTTCTGCTTGTCCGCCACCTCGAACGTCGGCGCCCCCAGGATCTCCACGTTCCCCTCGCCGTCGGGCTCGCCGACGTACATCGCTTCGATGCTGTCGACCGCGGTGAACGCCGCCGTGTCGTCGGTGTCGTCCCTGGTGCAGATGCGTTCGGGGTTGACCAGCTTGTTGCCGACCACGTCGAAGAGCCAGAACATCTGCCGCCGGTCCTTGTCGGCGTCGTTGGCGACGATCACCCGCGATCCGTTCCCCACCTTTCGCACCGCCGACGGCTCGAGGTGCTCGCCCAGCGCGTCGCCGGCGGTTCTGAAGATGAAGTACGGTGACCGCGGCGTGATGTCGTGCTCGCCGGGCCTGCCCGCGCCGGGCCGCGCCCCCGCCTCCTTGTCCTCGCCGTGGTCGCCGTGCTTGTCGCCGTGCCCGTCTCCCAGCGCCAGGAAGTATCCGTAGACCCGCTTGTCGAACTGAATGTTGCACTCGTCACACGCCCTGTAGCTCGCGCGCGTGAACGCCCAGAGCACCGCCACCATCATCCAGCAGCGGACGGCGGCCAGCTTCTTCAGATGCTGAAAGAACGGCAGTGCCGCCGCAGGGGTCTTGCGCGCCAGCCAGCGCGCCAGGCGGTTCCTGCGCTTGTGTTCCAGCCAGTAGAACAGCTCGGCCAGCGTCGCGATGATCGCGACGACGGCCAGCTCCCGCGTCAACCACAGCAGGATCTCGTAGATCGACCTCACGAAGTTGATTCGCGACTGCAGGTTGATCAGCTCTTCGTTGTACTTGTCCTGCTGAAGCACCGCGTTCTTGGCGTTGTGATAGAACTCCGTCACGCGCACGTCGATCTGCTTGCACGGAGACAGATCGTTGCCCTTGGCCCGCTGGGCCTCCAGCTTTCCGAGGTCGCGGCTGCCCACCGCTTCCGTGTTGGTGTGCGTGAAGTGGCAAGCGTCGTAGTCCGCGACGAAGTGGGCCAGACCCGGCTCGGGATCCGCGCCGCTGGCCAGGCGCCCGTGCACAACCGAGTCGAAGGCCTTCAGCTTCATGGCGGCGTCGTGTCCGTCCTGGTCGGTGTGCGACCACGACTCGACCACCACACCCGCCCCATAGAGGAGGGCGACCAGAACCACCACCACGAAGTGCGACGACGCGGACCCGTGTTCCGCGGGCTCCTTCGGGCTCACCGCGGCGGCGACCTGCTCTTCGTCTTCCTCGTAGATCAGGAACTGGAAGAACCGCTTGACCACCTGGATGCGCAGCACGTGGCCCATGAAGAAGAACACCACCGACAACACCAGCATGCCGGCGATCGCTCCCACGAGGAGCGTCTCCATGATCCCTTCCAGATGCAGGTCCATCCGAAGCCCTCCACGCCATCGACGCGGCCCCGCGCGTCGGCCAGGGGGTAGCACAACAACGGTGGTCCCGGCCTGTCAAGCCGGGGGCCGGCGCGGCGTGCCAACCGCCGTCTGTTTCAATCCGATGACAGACGCGTGAAAGATTCTCCCCGCCGCGTTTTGGCCGATCGGCGGCGCGCCCTCTGACGCTAGGGTGCGCGCATGAACGAGCGAAATCGCGTGCGCCGTGGCCGGCGCGTAACCTTTGCGCTGCTGGGCGCCCTTCTGGCGGTGAGCTGCACCAACGAACCCGCCGCCAACGATCCCAGCGTCGGCCAGGTGCAGCTGGCTCTGACGCTTCCGGACGGCACGTCGGTCAACACCGTGGAGTGGAAGGTCCTGTCTTCCAGCAGCGCGGTGGTCTCGATGGGCACGCTCAACACCAGCGGAACGCGCACGCCCTCGTTCATCTCCAGCCTTCCTGCGGGAACCGGGTACACGGTGAGCATGACCGCCACGACCTCGGCGAACGTCACCTGCACCGGCACCAGCGCGGCGTTCACGGTGACGGCCGGCCTGGCGACACCCGTCAGCGTGAACCTGCTCTGCTCGGGCCTGGTGGCCGACGCCGGAACGCTCGGCTCGGTCGTCGTCACGGGAAGCGTGGTCCCGGGGGATCACTGCCCGGCTCTGACGGCCTGGTTCATCGCGCCTCAGTCCGCGACGGGTACGACACCCATCGACGTCTCGGTCACGGCGACCGACGCCGATTCGGGCGAGACGCTGACCTACGCCTGGACGGCGGGGTCCGGCACCTTCGCCAGCGCCGGGGCGGCGACGACGCAGTACACCTGCGGCACCGCCGGTTCCCAGACGCTGTCGGTCGCCATCACCGACAGCCACGCCCCGGCGGCGTGCACGACGACCGTGATGTTCCCGGCCGTCACCTGCATGTGACGGTTGCGCCCAGGGGGGCCGGGCGCCCGGCGTTCCCGGTCCGCGTCCGTCTGCTCGAGCCGCGGCTCCTGTAACATCCGGCGGGCTTCGCGCACCCATCGCGGGGCCCCCACAGATGACCGCCGAGACGATCGAGAGCGTGCCGCCGCGCGCGGGGCGCCGGGAGTGGCTGGGGCTCGCGGTCATCGCCCTCCCCTGCCTCATCTATTCGATGGACCTCACGGTTCTCAACCTCGCGCTGCCTCGGATCGCGACGGCCCTCAAGCCGAGCAGCGCCAAGCTGCTCTGGATCGTCGACATCTACGGGTTCTGCGTGGCCGGGCTGCTGGTGACGATGGGCAACCTGGGCGACCGCATCGGCCGTCGCCGCCTGCTGTCGATCGGCGCGGCGGCGTTCGGCGCCGCCTCCGTGGCCGCGGCGTCGGCGCGCAGCACGGACATGCTGATCGCGGCGCGCGCGCTGCTGGGTATCGCCGGCGCGACGCTGGCACCGTCGACGCTGTCGCTGATCCGCAACATGTTTCTCGACCGGCGCCAGCGCACGTTCGCCATCGGCGTCTGGACCTCCAGCTATGCGATTGGCGGGGCCATCGGACCCTTGCTCGGCGGCGCGATGCTTCAGTACTTTCGCTGGGGCTCGGTCTTCCTGCTGGCGGTCCCGCCGATGGCCCTCCTCCTGCTGGTCGGCCCGGTCCTTCTGCCCGAGTCGCGCGATGCGAACGCGAAGCCAATGGACCTGCGCAGCGCGCTGCTCTCGCTGGCGGCCGTCCTGTGCCTGATCTACGGCCTCAAGACCGGCGTGCAGAGCGGTCTTGGAAGCGTCCCGCTGCTCGCCGTCGCCGCAGGGGTGGGCCTGGCGGCCCTCTTCGTGCGCCGGCAGAGTCGCCTCGACGACCCGTTGATCGACGTCCAGCTCCTTCGCACGCGCGCCTTCGGCGTGTCACTGGGGATCTACATGCTGGCGACGCTGATCACCTTCGGTGCCTACGTCCTGCTGGGCCAGTACCTGCAGCTCGTTCTTGGTCTGTCGCCGCTGGCCTCGGGGCTGTGGATGCTGCCGTGGTCGGCCAGCTACGTGCTCGGCTCGTTCCTGGCCCCGCTGCTCGCGCGGCGCTTCCAGCCGGCCTCCGTGATGACCGGCGGGCTCCTGCTGGCGGCGACCGGTTTCCTGGCGGCGGCTCTCCTCGTCGGTCAGGGCGTCGGCGCGATCATCGCGGCTTCGACGCTCTACTCGCTGGGGCTGTCGCCCGTGTTCACGCTGGGGATCGACACCATCATCGCGGCGGCGCCCCCGCAGCGAGCCGGCGCCGCCTCTGCCATCTCCGAGACCAGCTCCGAGCTGGGAGGCGCGCTGGGCATCGCTCTCTTCGGAAGCCTGGCCACCGCCATCTATCGGGGCGCCCTGGCCCGCGCCGAATCCAGCGCCGACTTCGGCGACGTCCCGCGGCCCGCCTGGCAGGTGGCCCGCGACACGCTGGGGGGAGCGAACGCCGAGGCCGCGCTGCTGCCCGCCCGCGCCGGAGCGCGCCTGCTGGACACGGCGCGCGCGGCATTCAGCGACGCTCTGCGGGTGACCACCGCGATCTGCGCCGTCGTCGCGGCGCTCACCGCGGTCCTGACCTTCCTCGCGCTGCGCAGAATTCGAGCCAGCGCGACCTAGAGAGCCGCGTCAGGCGGCCAGGACCTGCGCGATGGCGCCGGCCAGGGCGTCCAGGTCGTAGGGTTTGCTCAGCCAGGTCAAGCCGCGCTTGATGGCCCTGTCGGCGCGCTCGTCGGGGGCGTGGCCGCTGACGATGATGGCCTTTTGCTTCGGGAACATCGCCTGGATCTGTTCGACGACCTGCAGGCCGTCCAGCTCTTCGCCCAGCAGCATGTCGACCAGGATCAGATCGAACGGCGCTTCTCGGTTCGACAGCGCCTGGCTGAACGTCTCGCAGGCGCGCATGCCGCTGGCCGACGTCTCGACCTCGTAGCCCAGCTGGGCCAGGATGCGCCGGAAGGTCCTCAGCTGGGTCTGATCGTCGTCGATGACCAGCAGTCGCGCCTGCGCGCGCGCCGTCCCCGCGGCGGCACGCGACCGCGGCTGCGCCGCGCGTCCCGCCGGCAGGTAGACGGTGAAGGTCGTCCCGGTGCCGGGCCGGCTCGCGACGTCGATGAAGCCGTCGTGCTCCTTCACGACACCGTGCACGATCGCCAGCCCCAGGCCGCTGCCCGAGTTCTCGCCGGCGCGCTTGTTGGTGAAGAACGGCTCGAACACCCGCTCGAGATTCGCCGGCGCGATGCCGCAGCCCGTATCGGCCACCGTCAGCGTCACGTAGGGGCCCGGCGGGATGGTTTCGAACGCGACGGTCGTCGTCTCCAGCTCGACCTGGGAGGTCTTGACGGTCACGTCTCCGGCGCCCTCGACGGCTTCGATCGCGTTGCGAAGCAGGTTCGAGACCGCGCGCGCCAGCTGGGACTCGGCGCCGCGCACGGGCAGCGGGTCCGCCGACAGGGCGATCGACAGGTTCACCTTCCCGCGCTCCGCCATCCACGGCGCGTTGAGCAGGCAGGACTTCACCAGGCGGTTCAGATCCAGCTCGGCTTTGGGCCGGCGCCCTTGCCGTCCCAGCGTCAGCAGGTCCTTGATCGTCTGGGCGGCGCGCTCGGCGGCGATCTTGATGTTGTCGAGGTCGTCGCGCAGGTCGGCCAGCACATCGTGATCCGACACCAGCCCCGTCAACTGCCTGAAGATGACGTCCGGGATGACCAGCATCGGCCCCAGCGCGTTGTTCAGGTCGTGGGCGACGCCGCCCGCCAGCACGCTCAGCGCCTCGAGCCGCTTGGACGTCGCGAGACGCTCTTGCACGCTGCGCTCGTGGAGCATGGTCCGGCGCAGGACCTCCTGATGCAGGCGGATGTTTCGCAGGACGACGGCGATCTGGTTCCGGAACACGATGTAGGGGTTGTTGCCGGGCTGATGATCGAAGGCGATCACCCCCAGCAGCTCCTCCTCGTGAACCAGCGGAAACACCAGCAGCGTGTTCTGGCGATCCAGCGCCAGCACCGGCGGCGGGACCAGCCCGCCGGCCGGGAATCTGGCCTGTTGCGCGTCGCCTGCCACGCCGTCGACCAGGCAGACCAGCGGCTCCAGCTCGCCGGGGGCGCCTTCCGGAACGCACGAGACCAGCGCCGTCC
This sequence comes from uncultured Myxococcales bacterium, assembly GCA_964546845.1. Lineage (GTDB taxonomy): Bacteria > Myxococcota_A > Polyangia > Fen-1088 > Fen-1088 > JADGRB01. The sequence goes on from CAZJMY010000062.1 coordinate 19,288, forward strand.
GCACCCCGGCCGCCGGCAGCGCGCGGATCAGCGACTCGCGCAACGACGCCGGATCGAAGGCCGTCGACGCCTGCGCGCCGCTCTCGTCCAGGTCCAGGCGGTGCTGCACCTGCGCCGCGGTGCTGGTCATCGCCACCAGGCTGAACGCCTCGTAGAACGAGCGCTCCAGCTCTGCGCGCCGGACCGGCTCCGCCTCCAGCGCAAGGTCGCTGTGCAGCACGTTGATGGCGCCCAGCAGGGCGCGGCGCTGCTCGCCGTCGTCGCGAATCTTGGCCAGCAAGAGGCCGACCGCCTTCTGAAACGCTTCCTTTTCGCCGGCCAGCTCGCCCTTCAGCCCGTCGCCCAGCGCCGCCGCCGCCGCGCGGCCGTCGTCGGTGCCGATCTTGAGGATGTCCGCCAGCGTGGGCTTCAGCTCGTCGATGCGCGCGCCCCGTGACTGTACCGCGGCGCTGGGGTCGGTGTGGCTGGTCTCGAAAGCTTGGCGCGTCATCTCGCGCGGCCCGCAGCCGCATGACTGGCGCCGAATGAAGCGCGCCGCGATCTCGACGACCGGCGCGACGGCGCGTCCGGCCACCTGGTCCTCGATGCAGCCGACGGCCAGATCGGCGAAGCGGTCGAAGGGCTGCGCGACGGTCGTCAGCGACGGATTGCCCAGGCGCGCCAGCGTCAGGTCGTCGAACCCGGTCACCCGGACGTCCTGCGGCACCCGCAGGTTGCGCTCGTGCAGGGCCTGGATCGCGCCGATCGCCATGCTGTCGTTGGCGGCCACCACCGCGTCGAACGCGACCCCGCTGTCCAGGATCCGGTCCATCGCCAGGCGCCCCAGCGCGGGCAGGAACTGCCCGCTGGTGACGCGCGCCTCGTCGTACTCCAGCCCGTGCCGTTGCAGCACGGCGCGATAGGCGGCGAAGCGGGCCTCCGCCTCCGGGTTGTGCGGCGTTCCAGCCAGGAACACCGGGCGGCGGCAGCCGTGATCGCGCACCAGATGCTCGACGGCCGCCTCCATGCCGGCGCGGTTGTCGAGCACCAGGCTCGGGACGTCGGGGATCACCGTCCCCACGCTGCACAGCCGCGCGCCGGCATACTGCGCGACCAGGCGGGCCACGCCCTCGGGTCCGCTGTAGGCGGAAAGCAGCGCGGACGCGACGATCAGGCCGTCGAACGCGCCGGGACGGATGACCCGGAAGATGACGTTGTCGGCGGAGGCGAGCGTCGGCTCGTCCAGCGCGCCGCCATAGACCAGCACCAGGTTGTGGCGGCGGGCGCGGCAGCGCTCGTGAAGCGCGTCGCGCAGCTGCCCCTCGTAGCCGCGACCGAAGAAGTTGAGGTGGTCGAGCAGAACGGCAATGTTCAGCCGATCCGGCCGAAGACTGAACCGCTGCAGAGGGTGCTCGAGGTGCAAGCTGCCGGCCTCGCGTCGGCGAAGATGAAATCGGCGCTTTGCGCCCCGCCCTTGACCACCAAAGCGACAGCGCGGGGCGGCAAGACGCGTCCGGTCAGAAGATCCAGACTCGTGACACGATATCGGTGTCGGCCGGCGGCATGTCCTCGTCAGCGTTCGGCGGACGGAACGTGAGCTTCACGGTCGTCGCGGCGGCGCCGTTCCAGCGTGCGGCGAGCTTCAGCGGGCGGGAAGGGTGACGACCTTCAGCGGACGGACTTCGATCTCCGTGCCGTAGGCCAGCCCCGGGTGGGTCTTGGCCAGCGCGACGGCGGCGTCGAGGTTGGCGGCCGCGACGACCAGCACGGCGCCGACGGGGTGGTCGGCGGCCAGGGGTTTGACGGCGGCCTGCGTGACCAGGGCGCCGCCGTCTTCCAGCGGGCTGGCGTTGCGCAGGACCCCTTCGCTGCGGCGGGCGAGCGCCCAGTCGCGGGCGGCGGTGTTGCGCTGGGGCAGCGCGGCGGGATCGACGGGTCGTGTGACACGGAAGATGAACGCGAACTCGTGCATGGCCGGGCTCCTCTCGGGTGACGGGGACGCGAGCGACGCGCTCGCGGCGGCAACGGCGACCAGCGACGCCGCTGCAACCAGACGCTTGATCGACGACATGGCCAACAACGTGTCAGGGCGCGGCCGGCGCGACTTGTACGAATTCATTGATTGTCGCCGGCGCCGTGGCCGCCCGCGCGTGGCCGGCGTACGCTGGATCCGTCGTGCGGATCCTCGCCCCGTCTGCCTGGCTGGCCCCGTTCGTTCGGGAGGTGATGGTCGTCGAGACGACGGAAGCGGTGACGCGCGTGCGGTTGCCGGAGCCGGGCCTGGTGCTGGGCGTTCGCTATCGCGGGTCCGCCCGCCTGCTCGACGGCGCGGCCGCGCGGCTGCCGGACCTGACCTTGACCGGCATGACGGCGGTCGCGCGGCGCATGCACACCGCCGCCGCGAGTGGCGTGATCCTCGTGCGCTTCCGTCCGGCCGGCGCGGCGCGGTTCTTCGCGCAGCCGCTGCACGAGCTCTTCGGCACGACGGCGTCACTGGTCGATCTGCTTCCGCGGCGCGACGCCGCGCGGCTGCAAGCGCAGGTGGTCGAGGCGGCGAACGATCGCGCGCGCGCCGCGGTGCTCGAGTCGTTCCTGGCCGCGCGGCTACGCCCGGAAGAACCGGACCCGATCGTCGGCGCCGCGGTCGACGCGATCACCGGAGCCGGCGGCGTTCTGCCCATCAGCGTGCTCGCGCGCCGACTGGCGATCAGCCGTGACCCGCTGGAGAAGCGCTTCCGGCGGGCGGTGGGAACCTCGCCCAAGCAGTTCGCGTCGCTGGTGCGCCTGCACCGCGCCATCGACGGCTACCGTCCCGGCGCCAGCCTCACGCAGCTGGCCCTGGAGGCCGGGTACTTCGATCAAGCGCACTTCAGCCGAGCCCTGCGCGCCGTCACCGGCCAGCCGCCCGGGCAGTTCCTGCGCACGGGCGCGCACCGCTGACGCGCCGACGACGGGCGCGGGGCGACTACTCGTCGTCGACCTTTTGAGGCGCGCGGGGAACCGGAGGCGAATCTTCGGCCGGGCGCCCTGGCGGCGCGACCGGCGCCGCTGCAGGCGCGGCTCCTGCTGGCGGTTCGTCGGACGGCGCCAGCAAAGGCCGCGTTGCGGGGGGACCCCCTCCCTGAGGTTGACCGACCGCGGGTGCGTAGACCGGCCGAGGCCTGGGCCGCGGGGCGAAACGCATCGGCCGCTCGGGCACGCGCGCGTCTTCTGCCACCAGGTCTCGGCACTCCCCGACCTTGTAGTAGCCCCAACCCGAGGAAACGCCGTTCATGACCATCCAGAAGACGTCGCCCTGGGCCAGCGCCTGGCGGTTCTTGTCACCGCCGAAGGAATCGCCCGACGCCGACGCGAGGATCGCGACGGAGGCGATGTGAAGCAGGGCCAGCGCCAGGTCCAGGTTCGGAAGCGCGTAGCCGGTCGTGCAGTCGATCCTTTCGTCCGGCCGGTAGTCGTCCCGCGGGCGTTTCAGAAAGACGAACGAACAGCCAAACGTCGGAAGCACGGACGCTGCGGTCAGCAGCGCGACGGCGCGGACCCAGGCTCCGCGCCGATGACCCGGGGCTGAGGGCATTCGAAAACCTGTTCATCGGCCGCCGTCGGCGCAGGCTTGAACCCGCGGCAGCACCAGATCGCGGTAAAAGGCTGCGATGATCGCCAACAGCGTCGAGGGGCCTCGCGTACACGCCGGCCGGCTCCGCCGATCGGTCGGCTTCTACGGGCTGATGATGGTCTCGCTGGGGTCGATCATCGGTTCCGGGTGGCTGCTGGGGGCGCTCAACGCGGCCGAGCGAGCAGGCCCTGCCGCGGTCCTCTCGTGGATCCTCGCGGGTGCCATGCTGTCGCTGCTCGCCCTCGTCTACGCCGAGCTCGGCGCGACGTACCCGGTGGCCGGCGGGGGCGCGCGCTTTCCGCACTACTCGCACGGCGCGGTCGCGGGGTTCGTCGCCGGGTGGGCCTCGTGGCTGCAGGCGGTGTTCATCGCGCCGCTCGAGATCCTGGCGGCGATCACCTACGTTAACAGCGTCAGCTGGGTGAACGAGCACTTCAACATGATCTCCAAGACCGGCGCTAACGCCGGTCTCCTGAACGGCACCGGCCTGGCCGTCGCGCTGGCTCTGATGGCCCTGTTCACCGTCATGAATCTGGCCGGCGCCAAGTTCGTCTCGGACAGCAACATCATCGTCGTCGTCTGGAAGACGGCGGTTCCCGTGGTGGCGGTCGGCGTGGTGGCCGCGCTGCAGTTCAACCCCTCGAACTTCCACGCCGGGGGCGGGTTCATGCCGTTCGGCTTCCACGGCGTCTTCGCGGCGCTCACGGGCGGGGTCGTGTTCGGGCTGCAGGGCTTCGAACAAGCCGTTCACCTGGCCGGCGAGGCGCGCAACCCGAAGCGCGATCTCTCGCGCGCGATCCTCGCCGCCATGGCGATCGGCGCGGTGCTCTACGCGCTGCTGCAGCTGGTGATGATCGGCGCGCTCGATCCGGCCCACATCGCCAAAGGTTGGTCGATGCCTCTCGGCACGGACCCGTCCAACTACGGCGTCTGGTACACGCTGGCGCTGGCGCTGGGGGCGGGCTGGCTCGCCAAGGCCCTGCTCGTCGACGCCGTCGTCTCACCGGCTGGGACCGGCGTCGTGTACCTGGCCACCACGGCGCGGCTCTCCTACGCGCTGGGCGAGACGCCCGAGATGCCGGCCGCGCTGGCCAGCACCAGAAAGGGAGTGCCGGTCGTCTCGATTCTCACGGCCGCCGTCGTCGGCTCGGCCGCCTTCGGTCCCTTCAAGAGCTGGAACTCGCTGGTCGGCGTGGTGACGGCGGCGACGGCGATCATGTACGCCTTCGCGCCCGTCGCGCTGGCCTCGCTTCACAAGGCGGACACGAACCCGCGCGCCACGTACCGCGCGCCGATGCCCAGGCTGGTCCTGCCGGCCGCCTTCTGCTCCGCCAACCTGGTCATGTACTGGGGCGGATTCGAGACGAACTGGAAGCTGGCGGTCGCCATCTTCATCGGGCTCGCGCTCTTCGTGCTCGGCGCCTGGCGCCGCCGCACCGGCGCGGAACGCACCATCCGGAACGCCGTCTGGGTCGGGCCGTGGTTGGGGGGCCACGTGCTGCTCGGATGGCTCGGCCGCTACGGCGGGGGCCGCAGCCTGCTGCCCAACTGGGTCGACATCGCCGTCGTGATCGTCTTCGCGCTCGTGATCTTTCACTGGGCCACCTCGCTGCGATTAGGCGACGAGAGCTCAGCGCGAGAGATCGCGAAGGACGCGAACCAGCTCCAGGACCTCGCAAGCTGATCGGCACGGCGCCGGCGCACGATGCAGAGTCAGAGCTGCGACCGCAGCCCGTCCGCCAGCCACTCTCCGAAGCGCTGCCACAACGGCCGCGCCTTCCATGCCTCGAGGGTGATCCGCCCGGCGCGCGCGCGATCGGCCTCGAAGGTCCTCCGCTCTCGGGCAGCCAGCCCGCTGTCGAGGACGTTCAGGTTGGCTTCGTCGTTCAGCTTGAACGAGCGGCTGTCGAAGTTCGTCGAGCCGATCGAGGTCCAGACGTCGTCGACGACCATCACCTTGCAGTGGAACATCGTCGGTTGGAACTCGTAGATGGCGATCCCTGCTTCCAGCAGCGGCCCCCAGCCGCGCCGCGAGGCGGCCCGTGCCGCGTCGCTGTCGATGTCGGGGCCGGGCACGATGATCTGCACGTCGACGCCGCGCCGCTGCGCCGCCACCAGCGCGTCCGTCATGAGGTGGTCGGGCACGAAGTAGGAGTTCGAGAGCAGGATGCTTTTTCGGGCCGCCGCGATCGACAGCAGGTACATGACGTACACGCTCTCGGCGCTGTCCTCGACCGAGCTGCGGATCATCTGCGCGCGCATGTCGCCCCTGGGGGCCAGCTCCGGGAAGTAGTCGGCCCCCTGGAGAAGCACGCCGCGCGTGGCCAGCCAGTGGTCGACGAACGTCGACTGCATCTCCGCCACCGCCGGTCCTTCCAGACGGAAGTGGCTGTCGCGCCAGTGGTCGGGAGAGTCCGCCGAGCCGTCCCACTTGTCCGCGATCCCCACCCCGCCGGTGAAGCCGACGCGCCCGTCGACGATCAACAGCTTCCGGTGAGTTCGGTTGTTCAGCCGGTCCAGCGTGTGCCAGGTGGGCGCGTGGTACCGCTCGATCTCGACGCCCGCCGCGCGCATGCTCTTCAGCGCGTCTGCGCTGATCTTGCCGGACCCGACGGCGTCCAGGATCAGATGCACCTTCACCCCGGCGCGGGCCCGTTCGGACATCGCGTCGGCGAACGCCGTCCCGACGCGGCCCGACCAGTAGATGTAGGTCTCGAAGTTGACGGACCGCTGCGCGCCGCGGATGGCCTCCAGCATCGCGGGGAAGATCTGCGCGCCATTCTCCAGCGGCTCGACGCGATTGCCGGCGACCAGAGGCGGCCCGAACAGCTCGCCCATCTCCCGCCCGAACGCCGCGTCCTGAACCGCGTAAGGGGGAGACACCGGCTGTTCGAGCCGTTTTTCCCCCGGCAGCAGATTGATGGTGACGAAGCCAGCGACCAGCGTCAGCAGCGACGACAGGACCGCGACAGCGGCCTTCCCCTTCAAGAACCCAAAACGGGTCGTGGACCGACTGTTGGACATCACCGAAGTTCGCAGCTCATCAGCGCAACCTAATACCCGGTTCGCCGGATGACACGCCCCGGTCGAGCTTCGCTCTTCTGATCGAAAGTCTCGCCGGCGGGCATCGTGAGGGATGCGGCGCCCCCACCGCTCGATCCGCAGCTCGCTTTTCTGGCTCGCCTCCCTCCTGCTCGCTGGCTGCTCGAGCGGCAGCGGGCCAGGCGCCGCGGGCCTCGGGACCGGAGGCGGGACACCCCCCGCCGCGACCGGAGGGGTTTCCGGGACCGGCGGCCTGACGAGCTCCGGCGGCGCGGGGGCCGGCACCGGCGGCAGCGGCACCGGTGGCGCGTCGGGTGTCGGTGGTGCCGTGGGTGG
>CAZJMY010000063.1:0-4855 GCA_964546845.1 uncultured Myxococcales bacterium
ACGTCGTGGGCTCGCTTCTGGGCCTCGCCATTACTTTACCTTTTTTCCCGTTGATCGCGGCGGCAGTGTACATCGATTCGCCGGGAGACATCTTCTTCCGTCAGCGCCGCGCCGGACAATTGACGCCTCACCCGGAGGGTACCGAAGCGGGCGGGTTCTCGCCCCCGAAATTCCGTGAATTCTTCATGCTCAAGTTCCGGTCCATGCGGACCGACGCGGAAAAGCTGACGGGACCGGTCCTGGCCAGCGCGGACGACCCCCGGGTGACCCGGGTCGGGCGGTTCCTGCGCAAGACCCGGCTGGACGAATTGCCGCAGTTCATCAACGTCCTCAAGGGGGACATGAGCCTGGTCGGCCCCCGCCCCGAACGCCCCGAGCTGGCCGAGCAGCTGGCGATGGCCATCCCCTACTTCGAGGAACGGATGCGCGACCTCAAGCCCGGCATCACCGGGCTGGCGCAGGTCAGCCTGGGCTATTCGGGTAAGCCCTTGCCCGGCAGCGAGATCGAGCGCTTCGAAAAGGACCTGACCAACCCCTTCAAGGTCGACGGGGCCGAGGACGCGGTCGCCGACGACATGCGCGTGAAGATGCTGTACGACCTCGCCTACTGCGCGGCGATGGAGAACCTGTGGACGTTCCTGTCCCTGGAAACGTCCATCATCCTGCGGACCCCGCTCGTGATGCTGCGCGCGCGGGGAACCTGAACCCCGTCCTCCACGGGGACGAGGTGAGTTAGCCGGTCAGGATTTCGCTGATCGGGCCCGTGCAGAACGAGGCCTCCCCGAAGGTCTGCATCGGGGTCCCCATCACCTTGGCCAGCGTCAGCAACAGGTCATTGTGCGAGCGGTCGCCCTTCGGCGGCATGTTGGGGCTCGAGCTGCCGCTCTGGTCCAGCGGGAAGGTGACCAGGTTGCCGGTCTTCAGCTGGCCGTTCGCGCCGCCAATCAGGACGAACGGCGTGTCGTCGTGGTTGTGCGCCGCGCCCATGTCGAGCTCGTTGCCCCAGCAAACCACCGACTGATCGAGCAGCGTCCCGCCGTTCGCGCCGCTCATCGCGTTCAGCTTCTGGGACAGGTACGCGACCTGCGTCGCGTAGAACTCGTCGATCGCTTCCTGCTGCGCGAGGTTCTGGTACAGGTTCGTGTTGCTGGCCGAGTAGATGTCGCCGTAGGCCGTGCAATGGCCCATGTTGTCGTACCCGCCGACGCAGTTGCCGCCCAGCGAGTAGAACGACGTCGGCCCGTTGTGCGAGTAGTTGTGGTGCGTGTCGGTCTGGTTCGACCCCAGCCACTTGTGGGTGACCTGGCTGGTCGCCGTCGAGAACTGCAAGCTGCACACGCGCGTCAGATCGCACGCCAGCGCCAGCGCGATGATGTCCATCTGCAGCTTGGCGCTGGTCGGGAAGTCCGGCTTGGCCGGCGCCGCGCCCGGCGCCATGCAGTTCGCCGCCGCCATCGCCGCCGCCTGCAGCTGCGCGTAGAGGTTGTTCCACCCGTCCTGCAGCGCCTGCAGCTGCTGCCGATCGGTCGTGCACAGCCGCGGCATCAGGCTGTTCAGCTCGCTGTTCAGCGTGGCGCTGGACGACCCGAACAGCTGCTGGCGGATGTACGTGTTCTTGTCCGGCCCGCTGGAGCCCGCGCTGGGCTTGCTGGGGAAGAACGTGGCGGCCGCGCTGGCCGGGTTGTCGATGGGGTCCACGAAGACCCCCGACGCGTTGTAGATCATGCGCGTCTTCACCTCGCGGTCGGTGAAGTCGGCCGCGTCCCGCACCATCAGCTGGATCGACGGGAACGGCGTCCCCGCGGCCAGCTTGGTGGCGATCTGCTGGTCGATGCTGATGCTGGTCGCCGCGCTGCCGCTGGAGATCTGCCCGGTCCACAGCGACGCCATGCCGGCTTCGTGCGACCCCTGGGCGGCCTTGTTGTTGAGGCCGTCGAGGACGATCACCTTGCTCTGCAGGTTCGTCGTCCAGCTGCTGCCCGCGACCGTTCCGCCCGACGCGAACGGCTTCAGCGTGCTGCGGAACGTGAAGTTGTTGGTCAGGGTCCCCGGGCTGCCGGCGGCGGGCCGCTTGACCGAGCCGCCCGACGCGTCGGTGGCGCCCCAGACCGGGCGCACGCACCCGCACGGGGTGAACACCAGAACCAGATAGGTGGGCGCGCTGCCGCTGGCCGCGGCGTAGCTGGGGACGCCGCGCAAGAAGGGATAAGTCAGGGCCGAGGCCCCCACCAGCTGCAGGAAACGCCGGCGCTCGAGGGAAACTTTACGGGGGTTCATTTGCAATCGCCTCCGGCGTTCACGGCCGTCCGGTACATGAAGGCATCGCTGCTGACCACAGCCACGATGAGCTTCTGCAGGTTGTAACCGTTCGACTTGAATGCCTGATAAACCTGCTGCGCGGAGCACGCGTCCGCGGTCGTCTCGGCCCGCAGCAGCGCGTAGCGCATCTCCTGCAGGGCGAAACACTGCATCACCTGTTCGGACGTCGACAGCTGGGTGACCATGTCGCTGGTGCCGCTGAACGTCCCGGACATGTCGTTCGGACTGTTCGGCAGGGGGACGAACTTGCCGCTGGAGTCGACGTCGCTGCCGTTCTCCTTGGTCTGGAACGCGCCCGTGGCGTCGTACTGGTCGAAGCCGAAACCCAGCCAGTCCATCCACTGGTGGCAGGTGTTGCAGGTGTCGTTCGCGGCGACGTGCTGTGAGTACGCGTCGCGCGTGGTGGCCCCCGACGCCAGCATCGTGGGCGGCGGCGGGATCGGCTTGCCTGCGATCGCCGCCGGCGGGTCCGGCACCTCCTCGCACAGGATCTGCTGCCGGATGAGACGGCCGCGCTTGGTGGGCGAGGGGAGCGACGTGTGCGCGTGCCCCGCCAGGACGCTGGCGTGGGTCAGGATGCCGTAACGCGGGTTCGCGGCGCTGTTGACGTTGGTCGCCGTGTTGAACGACGGGTTGCCCCCCACGCCGTAGAAGTTGGCCAGGTTGCCGTTGATGTACGACGACGGCGACGTCAGCAGCGTCTTGTAGTCGCTGTTCGTGATGACCGACTGCGCGAAGGTGGTCAGCGTCTCCGTGTGAAGGTCGCTGGCCACGCTGGCGGTCCACTTCGTGAACTGCGTGTCCTTGGTGACCGCGTTCATGTTCTCGATGTCCAGCCACTGATCGGCGAAGTCGGCCAGGGCGCCCTTGGCCTTGCCGTCCGCCAGCATCCGCGTGGCCTGCGTCGCCACGTCGGACGGCGTGGCCAGGTGGCCGTTGTTGGCCGCGTCGATCAGCGCCTGGTCCGGCAGCGAGCGCCACAGGTACAGCGCCAGCCGCGTGGCCAGCTCCATGGGCGTCAGCGGCACGGCGTCGCCGGTGGCGTTCGGTTGGCCGAACTCCAGGACGAACAGGAACCGGGGCGACGTCAGCACCGCCTCGATGACGGCCTGGATGCCCGTCGCGAAGTCGAACTTCCCGCTGACGTTCGTGAACAGGTTGTTGAGGTTGGTGGTCTCCGTCGCGTCGAGCTGCCCGCGGAAGGCCTTGCCGGCGAAGTTGGTGATGAACTGCTGGGCGCAGGCGGCGTTCTGCGTGTTGCAGCCGAGCAGGTTCGTCAGCTGGTTGTTGTTGTTCGCCGCCACGGCCGACGCCAGCCCTTCGGCCGCCTCCAGGTACTGCTGATTCATCAGCGTCCCCGAGACCGTCGCGTAGGTGTTGGTGTTGAAGTTGCCGGCCTTGCCCGTGTCGATCTTCTGTTCGGAGACGAACTGGTTGGCGGGCTGGGTGTTGTTCGGGTCCAGGCCCAGGTCGCGGACCATGTTGTTGTATTCGATGCGCGAGATGCGGCGCACCGGCGTGCTGCCGACGCTCGCCTTGCCGTTGCTGCAGGTCGCGCTGAACACGCCGAGGCCGGCGGTCGCCTGCTGGATGACGACGCTGCCGCCCGACCCGGTGTTGCTCCCGCCCGCGCCCGGCGTGCCCCCGCTGCCGGGGTTGCCGCTGCCGCCGTTGCCGGTGCCCGACCCGCTGCCCCCGGTGCCGGAGCTTCCGCCGCCACGTCCCGCGCAGCCGGCTGCGAGAGCCAGCGCCGCGAAGGCGACAGACCAACACGAAGTACGTTTCATCCGCGTCCTTATTTTGGGTTAGGCCGGCCGCACGGGACCACGCGCGGCGCTATTTCTCTACGGAGCCAGAAACGACTCGATCCGGGCGTTGTGCACGCCCCTTTTTCGGATCCGCGACGCGCCCCAACGGACCTCGAAAGACACCCAACCCCGCGCGGACGGACAAAGCCGGGTCCACACAAAGTCACTGCACCCCCGAGGATAAGCACCCGGGGTGGACCCGTGCAAGGCGGCGGGCAGCCACAAGTGACGATTCGTAGGATTCGGTCCCCGATGTCGGATAATGAAGGTCTATGTCGTTCCCGCCGGTCCCGCGAGCCACCTGGCGGTGTGACCCGCCGCGTGGGTCTGATAACGTCGCGCGGACGATGACCAGGACGGCGGCCGCGCTGGCACTCCTCGCCGTTGGCTTTGCCGCGCGCCCCGTCCGGGCCCAGCTGGACGCGACCGCCGTCGCGAACGTGACCGCCGGCGCGACGAACAACCCGCTCAGCGTCGAGGACGGACTCCCCAAGCAGAACGACGAGTTCACGCTGGTCCGCGCGGGCGTCGGAGGCCGCTACCAGGGGCAGCGCACCGCACAGACCCTGTCGTACACGTACGCGGGGACGTTCTACGTCGACACCAAGGCGGCCAACGCCCACGCCCACGACCTGCTCTGGACCTTGGTCGCCAGCCCGACGGCCCGGACCGACCTGCAGGCGCAGCTCGACGGGTCGTACGGCCGGCTGAACAGCATCAACCCGGTC
>CAZJMY010000064.1:0-5112 GCA_964546845.1 uncultured Myxococcales bacterium
GCGGCTGGGGGACGGGGGTGAGGGGGCACGGCCGGAGGTGGGGGTGGTCTCGACGGGGTCGCTGGGGTTGGACATGGCGTTGGGGACGGGCGGGCTTCCGCGCGGGCGCATCGTCGAGGTGTACGGTCCGGAGTCGTCGGGTAAGACGACGCTGGCGCTGCACGCCATCGCCGAGGCGCAGCGCGCGGGAGGGGTGTGCGCGTTCATCGACGCCGAGCACGCGCTGGACGTGGGCTATGCGCGCAAGCTGGGGGTGAAGACGGAGGACCTGCTGCTCTCCCAGCCGGACAACGGGGAGCAAGCCCTGGAGATCACCGACATGCTGGTCCGGTCGGAGGCGGTCGACGTCATCGTCGTCGACTCGGTCGCGGCGCTGGTCCCCAAGGCCGAGCTGGAGGGCGAGATGGGCGATTCCCACGTCGGGCTGCACGCGCGGCTGATGAGCCAGGCGTTGAGGAAGTTGACGGGCGCCACCGCCCGGGGCAAGTCGCTGGTCCTGTTCATCAACCAGCTGCGGATGAAGATCGGCGTGATGTTCGGCAGCCCGGAGACGACCACCGGCGGCAACGCGCTGAAGTTCTACGCCTCCGTCCGGCTGGACGTGCGGCGGATCGGCGCTCTCAAGGACGGCGAGCAGGTGGTGGGCAACCGGACCCGGGTCAAGGTGGTCAAGAACAAGATGGCGGCGCCGTTTCGCGAGGCCGAGTTCGACGTCGCGTACGGACAGGGGATCTCGCGGGCCGGCGAGGTCATCGACCTGGGGGTCGAGGCCGGCGTGCTCGAGAAGAGCGGCGCCTGGATCGCCTACGGGGGCGAGCGCCTGGGCAACGGGCGCGAAGCGGCCCGCCAGTACCTGCTCGAGCACCAGGAGACGCTCAAAGAGATCCGCGGCAAGCTGCTGGCCGGGGCCGGGATCGCCGCGCCCGACGAGAGCCGGCCCCCGCTGCGAAAGGTGGCTTGATCGTGGACGCGACGGACGGGACGGAGGTCTCCGAGGTCACGCTGCCGGTGGGCGGCCAGGCCAACGACAACGGCTGGCGCGAGCGACCCGTCGTCCGGGCGCCGCGCCGCCGTCAGGATGAAACCTACGCGCGCTGGGAAAACCTGATCCTCCCGATGCGCTTCGCCGTGCGCATGCAAGGCTGGCAAACCTGCGCCAGCTAGCCCGAATGCCGTTCACTGAAGCGCCAGGACGCCGGGACGCCACCTCAGAGGAATCCTGGCGAAGAATCCGATGGACCTCCATGGTGGCAGCGCCCAGCAACTCCGAGACGTGACGATCGATCTCTTTCGCCGGCTCCTCCAGCCTTTTGGCGTCCCTGGCGTCCTGGCGTTTCACACACCCGTTTCGGCCGCGTTCCTGCCGTGTTGCGCCCTCTGTGAACGGCCTTTCGAGCTAGGGGCCCGAGGCGGGTCTAGCCCTGAATGGCGGCCACGACGCGGTCGGTGAAGCTGCTGGTCGTGCCGCGGCCGCCGAGGTCGGGCGTCAGGTCCTGGCCGGCGGCGATCACGCGTCGAATGGCGGTTTCCAGGCGCACCGCGCGGTCCCGCTCGCCCAGGCGCTCGAGCATCATGGCGCCGGCCAGCATGACGGCCGTCGGGTTCGCGACGCCCTGGCCGGCGATGTCCGGCGCGGTGCCGTGGACCGCCTCGAAGATGGCCGCCCCCTCGCCGATGTTGGCGCCGGCGACCAGTCCCAGGCCGCCCACCAGACCGGCGGTCAGGTCGGACAGGATGTCCCCGAACAGGTTGGTCGTGACGATGACGTCGAACCGCGATGGATCGCGGACCAGCTGCATGGCCGTGTTGTCGACGATCAGGTCGCCGAACGCGATGTCGGGGTAGCTCTTGGCGATCTCCCGCCCGGTCTCCAGAAACAGACCGGACGTCATCTTCAAGATGTTCGCCTTGTGGACCAGCGTGACCTTCTGCCGGCGGTTCGCGCGCGCGTACTCGAAGGCGAACCGAACGATGCGATCGCAGCCGTGACGCGTGATGATCGAGATGGCCTCCGCGGCGTTGCGCGTGGGGTCGATGTAGTGCTCGATGCCCGAGTACTCGCCCTGCGTGTTCTCGCGGACCACCACCAGGTCGACCTTGTCGTATCGGCCGGGCAGTCCGGCGAACAGCCGCGCCGGGCGGAGGTTGGCGTAGAGGTCGAACTCGCGCCGCAGCGCCACGTTGACGCTGGCGTAGCCGCCGCCGATCGGTGTCGCCAGCGGTCCCTTCAGACACAGGCGCGTGGTTCGGATGGCCTCCAGCGTCTCGCTGGGCAGCGGCGCGCCGTGGCTGACCACGGCCCCGGCCCCGGCGGGGCGCGGGTCCCACTCGATCGACGTTCCGGTGGCCTCCACGGCTCGCACCGCGGCCCGCACCACCTCGGGGCCAATTCCATCGCCTTCGATCAACGTCACGCGCGTCGGCATGCGCGCACTATATCAACCACCCGAGAGCAGGCTCGTTTCGAGCAGGTCAAGCTCGCGAACGAGGCGGCGGTGGACGTCGTCGTCCAGCTCCCCCGCGCGCCGCAGGCGGTAGAGCTCGTCGCGTTCGGCGGTCAGGGCGCGCAGGCGCAGGTCGCGCGCGGCGTCAGCCTCGCGCATGGCGTCCTCTCCTTCGCCACCCGAGTCGATCCGGTGCTGGTACCGCTCGATCAGGCGCCCGACGGCCGCCTCGTGGGCGGCGGCGGTCGCGGAGTCGCCGCTGGCCGGCGCGGTGAGCTCCCGGAGCCGCTCCAGACCCGCGCGGGCCGCCGCGATGCGCGCCGCGCCCTCCGACGTCTGACCGGCGGGCGGGGACAGGCTCTCCAGGCCCCGGGCGAGCCGCGGAAGCACCAGGCTGGCCGCCAGCAGGGACAGCAGGATGACGCCCATCGCGATGCTGATGGCGGCCTCGCGCGCGGGAAACGGCGCACCGGAGGCGGTCACCAGCGGCAGCGTGAGGATCCCGGCCAGCGTCACGGCGCCGCGGACGCCGGCGGTCGCCGCCACCGCCACGAGCCGCAACGTCGACCCGCCCATCCGCCCATCCGCCCGCGCGTGCCGCACGATCGTGAGCCGGATCCAGAACCAGACCCACGCGAAGCGCAGCACCGCGATCGCGACGGTCAGGGCCGCCGCGGTGCCGATGAGAAGCAGCGTGTGGTCGAGCTCGGCCCCGGCGACCGCGTCCGGCAAACCGCGGACGATCGAAGGCAGGTGCTCGCCGAGCAGGATGAAGATGATGCCGGTCAGCGCCGCCTGGACCGTGTTCCAGACCGCCGCTCGCTGCGTGCGCGTGGCCGCCGTTCCACCGCGCGCCAGCTCGGTGTAATGGGCGACCATGCCGGCCACGGCAGCGGCCAGGATTCCCGAGACCCGCAGCTCCTCGCCGGCCAGGTAAGCGGCGAAGGGGATCAGCAAGCTGATCAGAATCTGGGTCGCGGGATCTTCCTCGCCGGTTCGCCGCAGCAACAGGCGGTTCAGCAGGCCGATCAGCGCCGCGACGGCGGCGCCCGCCAGCACCCCGCCGCCCGCGACGACCACGAATCGGAGGGCCGCGGTCGGCAGCGAGAACTGACCCGTCACCGCCGCCTGGACCGCGAAGGTGAAGCAGACCAGGCCGGTGGCGTCGTTCAGCAAGGCCTCGCCCTCGAGGATGTGCGTCAGGCGCGGCGGCAGCGGCGCGCGCGCGGTCATGGCGCCGACCGCGACGGGGTCGGTGGGCGACAGGATCGCGGCCAGCGCGAAGGCTACCGTCAGCGGCATGGCGGGGATCAGCGCGTGCGCGAAGAGGCCGACGCCCACCACCGTGAACACGACCAGCCCGATCGCCAGCGCCAGGATCGCCTTCCAGTCGCGGAAGAAGGCGCCCTTCGGGATTCGCCAGCCGTCCAGAAAGAGCAGCGGCGGGATGAACAGCAGCAGGAACAGATGCGAGTCGAACTCGACCTGAAACCCGCCCCAATGAAGGCCCGCGCCCACGGCGATCTGCAGCAGCTGCAGCGGGATCCGCACTGGCAGCAGGCGAGCCGCGAACTTGGTGGCGACCACCGCTGCCAGCAGCCCCAGCACCATCGTGACGACGTCCACGATCGGTGTATAGCCGCGCGGCACGGGGCCGCGCCACACAGGCGCGTCGCCGCAAGGAAAAAGCCTCAGGGCACCCGTCGGCTCGAGGCGACCCGCGCCGCGTCCGGCGCATGAACGCCGCGCCGGCGGGCGAGGTCAGGGGCGATCTTCCGGCACCCGCCCGGCGCGGGTGCGGTCGCCGCGGTCCGACGGGATCGCCCGGAGGCCCCACAGCCGGCGCCGCCGGCGCTCCCCGCCGCCCGCGGGAGCCGTTGCCTTCGCCGGGGCCTGGGGGCGCGTCAGCGTGATCGTGCCCGCGCCGCTGTCGTCGTTGTAGTAGTGGCCGCTGGCCCGCCACTTCTTTTGAGCTCGCCCGAACATCAGCACACAGGTGCCGCGGGTGGGGCGGAAGACGATCCGCGTTCCGTCCAGGGCGCGCGCCACCGAATCATAATGATAGGTGTACTGGAGCATGAGGCGGTCGGGGTCCAGCTCCGTGCGGATGATGGCCATGTCGCTGACTGAGCGAACCCAGGGGCTCTGGCCGTCCTCAATGAATTCGCCAATGACCAGCATCTTGTCCCAATCTTGACGGATCTCGATCGTTGCCTGGGTCGCCTTGCTGGGATTGGCCTCCTCAAACGTCGCGTGAACGGCAATCGAGGCTTCGTACCTGCCGTTCAAACGGGGCGGGCGCGTCGCCCCGCTGAACCAGTAAAGCGGCGCGGCGAACCAGGTTCGCCAGAGGAAACGCCGGAACAGAAGCACCAGCGCGCCGAAGATCGTGATGGACCCGGCGGAGGTGATCAGCGACGCCACCCAGGCGAGCTTCTCGTCGGGGGCGGACAGCGCGACCGCGACCAGGTGGGAAATCGACCGGCCCGTCGGATGCAACAAGGTGGCGACGCCGATCGCGAGGATGCCCAGGCGGCCGTAGACCTGGCCGCGCCCGCTCGGTGTATCGGCGAGAACGGCGTAGTCATGGCCTCGCGGCATCCAGGGGCACAACAGCACAGTCGGTCGCCGGTTCGCAAGGAAGCGTTTGTACAAACCTCAGCGAACG
>CAZJMY010000065.1:0-2143 GCA_964546845.1 uncultured Myxococcales bacterium
CTCCGCCGGGCGCCGGCAGCGCACGTCGATCCAGCTTGCCGTTCGCCGACAGCGGCAGCGACGCCAACCGCACGTACGCCGACGGCACCATGTACTCCGGCAGCACCGCCCGTGCGTGCCCGCGCAACTCCTCCGCCTCCGGCGCGTCCTCGCCCGTGTAATAGGCGACCAGCCGCTGGTCCCCGGCCTGCTCCTCGCGCGCCACCACCACTGCTTCCTTCACCCCCTCCACTTCCCGCAGCCGCGTCTCGATCTCCCCAAGCTCGATCCGGAACCCCCGCACCTTCACCTGGAAGTCCGTTCGCCCCAGGTACTCCAGAACCCCTTCGTCCGTCCATCGCGCCAGATCCCCGGTCCGGTACATCCGCGCCTCGGGCGCCGGCGCGAAAGGATCCGCCACGAACTTCTCGGCGGTCAGCTCGGGCCGGTTCAGATACCCGCGCCCCACCTGCACGCCGCCGATGTGAAGCTCGCCCGCGACGCCCACGGGCCTCGGCGCCCCGCGTTCGTCCAGCACGTAGATCCGCGTGTTCGCGACCGGCCGGCCAATCGGGATGTTCGCCCGCTCGTCCCCCGCCCGGCACGCCCAGGCCGTGACATCCACCGCCGCCTCGGTCGGACCGTACAGATTGTGCAGCTCCACGCCGGGCAGCCGCTCGTGGAACCGCCGCACCAGCGCCGCCGGCAAAGCCTCGCCGCTGCAGATGACCCGCCGCAGCCCCAAGCACGACCCCGCCCCCTCGTGCTCCACGAACAGCTGCAGCATCGACGGCACGAAGTGGATCGTGCTCACCACCTCACGCCCGATGACCTCGCACAGGTAAGCCGGGTCCTTGTGCCCCTCTGGCCGCGCCATCACCAGCCGTGCCCCCGTCACCAGCGGCAAGAACAGCTCCCACACGGACACGTCGAAGCTGTAGGGCGTCTTTTGCAGGATGACCTCGTCCGCCGTCACCCCGTACGCGTCGCGCATCCACAGCAGCCGGTTCACCACCGCCCGGTGCTCGTTCATCGCCCCCTTCGGCCGCCCCGTCGACCCAGACGTGTAGATCACGTACGCCAGGTCCCGCGCGCTCGCCGCGCCCCCTTCGCCCTCACCGTCGGCCGCCGCCAGATCGTAACCCAGGTCCAGGTCGATCACCGTCAGCCCCGGCGTCTCCGCGAGCGCTGCCGCTGCCGCCCCTCGTCCCCCCGCGTGCGTCACCAGCGCCACCGGCTCGCTGTCTCGCACCATCGCCGCCAGCCGCGCGCTCGGATAGCTCGGCTCCAGCGGGACGTACGCCCCGCCTGCCTTCATGGCGCCCAGCACCGCCACCACCATCTCGATGCTCCGTTCCGCGCACACCGCGACCCGCGCGTCGCCCTTCACTCCCGCCTGCCGCAACCGACGCGCCAGCCGATCCGCACGCCGCTGCAGCTCTCCGTACGTGATCCGCTCGTCGCCGCTCACGACGGCGATGGCCTCCGGCATCTCGCGGGCGCGGGCGTCGAACAGCGCATGCACCGTGACGTCCTGCGGATAGGCGACCGTCGTCGCGTTCCACCCCTCCAGCACCTGTCGGCGTTCGTCGGCCGGCAACACGTCGACCTCCCGCGCCGCCGTCTCCGGCGCGTTCTCCAGGGCAGCCACCAGGGCTGCGACCGCCGTCTCCATCAGCGCGCAGATGCGCTCGGCCCTCAGCCCCGCGCTCACCTGGGCCGTCAGAGCCAGCTCTTGACCGAGATCGTCGACCGACAGCACCACGGGGTAGTTCGTGCGCTCTTCACTCCAGAGCAGCTCCCGCTCTGGCTCGCCCGGCGCGGCGTCGCCCCCCTCGCCCGTCGCCGGCCCGGCGGACGCCAGCGCCGTGTGCCGGTAGTTCAGCAGCGCCGTGAACAGCGGCGTCTGCGGCGGCACGCCGCTGCAGCGCTGCGCCAGCGCCAGCGATGCGTGCTCGTGCTCGATGATCCGCGCCAGCGTGGCCTGCGTCGCCTGCAGGCTCTCCACGACCGTTCGCTCGCCCACGTCGATGCGCACCGGCAGCGTGTTGATGAACATCCCCAAAACCCGCTCGACCTCCGCGCCGCCGCCCATCCGCCCGAACAGCACCGTCCCGAACACCACCTTCGACTGCCCGGTCAACCGCGACAGCACCAGCGCCCA
>CAZJMY010000066.1:0-1305 GCA_964546845.1 uncultured Myxococcales bacterium
GGCCCCCCGGGCCCCCCCCCTGGGGGGCGCCCGGCCCGCTGGTGAACTGCCCGATCGTGTCCGTGCAGTAGGGTTCCGCGGCGGGATCCGCCCCGCGCCGCTGTACCGAAACGCCCGCCCGGGCGATCGCTCGAAAATTTCTGAGCCGATCCGGCACGCTCGCCTCCTCAGGTAGGGCATGCGGAGCTCGAGCGCGATTGTTCTTCTTGTGGCCCTGTGCGTCGGATGCGGATCCAGCGCGTCGAACCCCGGCGATGGCACCGGGGGAGCGACGGCGACCGGGGGAAGGGCGGCCACGGGCGGAACGACGGCGACCGGGGGAGCGACGGCCACCGGTGGAACGACGGCCGCCGGTGGAACGACCGGCGCCGGTGGGACGGGTGGGACCCCTGGAGCCGCGGGCGCGGGCGGCGTCCCAGGCAGTGGCGGCCACGGAGGCCAGGCGGGAGCCCACGCCACAGGCGGCGCGAACACGACCGGAGGCACGGGCGGTGGCGGCGGCGCGAGAGCGACTGGAGGGGCCTCGGGGAGCGGCGGCGTTCACGCGACCGGCGGAGCGGCCGGCGGCGGCGGCGTTCGCGCGACCGGTGGCGCCGCGGGAACAGGCACGGCCGGAGCAGGCGGCACCGGCGCTTCCGGCGGCTCCGGAATGACGGCGCGTCCCAGCTACAACCTCGGCACCGGATTCTTCGTCGTGGGGAGCAAGCTCTACGACGCCAACGGGCACGAGTTCCGCATCCGCGGCATCAACAAGCTGCACTGGGACAACCAGTCGGCGGGCCTGGCCAATTCGAAGGCCAACACGGTCCGCTGGGACATCGACTTTTCGCGGTCGGCCTCCAGCAACGTGGCGCTGCTGCAGGGGGGCGCCGGCAAGACCGCCGGAACGATCTACAACCACATGGTCGTGATGCCCGGCGCCTGGTCGACGGCGGCCGGGGAGCTCACCTGTTCGAATGACGCCTCGATCCTGGCCGCGCAGGTTTCGGTCTGGGTGTCGCAGGCGGCCACCTGGTCGCAGATCGAGAAGTACGCGATCCTGAACATCGCCAACGAGTGGGGCCCGTCGAACAGCACCGTCTGGCGCGACAGCTACATCTCGGCGATCACGAAGATGCGCGCGGCCGGCATCCACGCCACGCTGTCGATCACGTCGGGCGGCTGCGGCCAGGACAACGCCGACCTGGTCAAGTACGCCCAGGCCGTGTTCGAGTCCGATCCAGAGAAGAACGTCATCTTCGACCGCCACGTCTACGGCGGCGACGCCAACCTCACGGCGATGAACGCCGACGCCGACGCCCTGGC
>CAZJMY010000067.1:0-1054 GCA_964546845.1 uncultured Myxococcales bacterium
CGGGGAAATGCCCCGTCACGCCCGCGGAAGTTCGCTGTCGGTCGCTGTCCATTGTCGTGTGATTCTGACTAGTTTGACTTGCTGCACGCTTCGGCATAGGTATCCCCAGGCCGCCGCGCAGAGCGCGAACGTATAGACCGCGCGGGGTGCAGTGTCAAGCGACTTTCGGGCGGCTGGCCGGCTTCTTGCCAGGGCCTCCGCCGACGCGCCGCCCAAGCGCGCGGGACTCTACAGGATCTGCCGCTCGGGAAGCTGGGAAGGATGGTCCTTCGGGTCGCGGACGGACGGCGCCTGGTCGCCGGGGCGCCCGGTGGGCGGCGCCGGGGTGGGCGGCGGTGGCGGCGCGGCGGTGGCCGCCCCGGCGGTGGAGGGATCCGCGAACTCGAACTTGTAGCTGGGGTCCAGCATCTTCTGCAGCTTCGAGAAGGCCACCTTGGACTTGTCGCGCCACTCGTTCTGGACGCCCAGCCGCTCGAGCATCGCCAGGTTCTGCTCGTGCGTGCGCAGGGACTTCTCGAGGAGGATGCGGATCTTCTTCCGCAGCTCCTCGTAGTAGACCTCGCGCTTCTCGTCATTCGCTTCGCCGTGGAGCTCGTCGGGGATGGGCGCGTGGATGAAGGCGTCGTAGAACTCCTCGTACAACGAGCCAATCTGGTACCCGGACGCTGACGCCCACTGCGGGTTCCCGAGCTTGATCGTGTCGATGTACTGGCGCTGGGCGGCCAGCAGCAGGCGGGCCTTGTCCTCCATGTCGACGGCCATCTGCTTTTCCGGCAGCCGCAGCGGGATGGCCCGGAACCGTTCGTGGGAGATCTGCCCCATGTGGTAGCGGATCAGGCCCACGTAGAAGTCGGTCTCCAGGCGCTCCTCGGACGCGATGCTGTTGACGTACCAGAGCGCCGACTGGAAGGTGCGCTCGGCCGTGTCGAGGTCCTTGAGCTGGAACTGCGCGAACCCGCGCCGCCCCATCGCCTCGATCTTGTCGTCGGCGTTCAGGTCTTTCCGCTCGAGAATCTCCGCGAAGACGGTGGCGGAGGTCGGCCAGTTCCCCATC
>CAZJMY010000068.1:0-27147 GCA_964546845.1 uncultured Myxococcales bacterium
GTGGCGGCGGGTGAACAAGGTCGCCGAGTTCGCCTACTTCAATCACTCGATCCACGTGAACAAGGGCGTGGGCTGCGTGAGCTGCCACGGGCGCGTCGACCAGATGGCCGCCGTCGAGAAGGCGCAGCCGCTGACGATGGGCTTCTGCCTGGACTGCCACCGCCACCCGGAGAAGAACCTGCGGCCCGTCTCCGAGGTCACGAACATGGACTGGAAGCCGGAAGGCGACCCGGTCGAGACCGGCCAGCGGCTGCTCGTCGAGAACGACGTGCACACGCGCGTGAGCTGCACCACGTGCCACCGATGAGGATCCTGCAATGAGCTGCGACGAATCTGAGGAGAAGGCGGCGGCGGCGCGCGAGGCGCGCAAGCGGTCCCTCCCGATCTTCGGCGGCGCCGCCCAGCCCGCGGCCAAGGTAGAACCGCCGCGCTACTGGCGTTCGCTGACCGAGCGGACGCGCGCGCTGCCCGCCAGCGCGGCCAACGAGTTTCCGGCCGGCGCCTCGGAGCTGGACGGCGTCTCGCGCCGCGGCTTCATGCAGATGCTGGGCGTGTCGACGGCCGTCGCCGGGCTGGGCGCCGCCTGCCAGAAACCCAACGAGAAGATCGTCCCGTTCGTCCGCCGCCCCGACGAGGTGACGCCCGGCAACGCGCTGCACTTCGCGACCGGCTACGCGCTGGAGGGCTACACGGCCGGCCTGCTGGTCGAAAGCCACGAGGGACACCCGACCAAGGTCGAGGGGAACCCGTCGCACCCGGACACGCTGGGGGCG
Source organism: uncultured Myxococcales bacterium (assembly GCA_964546845.1). Taxonomy (GTDB): domain Bacteria; phylum Myxococcota_A; class Polyangia; order Fen-1088; family Fen-1088; genus JADGRB01. The sequence goes on from CAZJMY010000068.1 coordinate 774, forward strand.
ACGACCGCCTTCGAGCAGGCGCTGATCCTGGGCCTCTACGACGACGACCGCGCCCAGCAGCTGCGGCGCGGCGACAAGCAGATCGCGTGGACGACGTTCCTGTCCGAGACGCGGGCCCGCTGCGCGACGCTGGCCGCGAACGGCGGCGCCGGGCTGCGCTTCCTGACCCCTCCGACCGCGTCCCCGCTGCTCGCGGACCTGCGGCGCCGCATCCTGGCCCGCTTCCCGCAGGCCAAGTTCGTCAGCTACGCTTCGGCGGCGGGCGACGGCGCCGTCGACGGGACCAAGCTGGCTTTCGGCCGGCCGCTGGTGCCCCGCCATCGCCTGACCGACGCGTCGGTGATCGTGTCGCTGGACGCCGACTTCCTCAACGACGGGCCCGAGCAGACCCGCCTGTCGCGCGAGTTCGCAGGCCGGCGCACGCCGACCCGCGACATGAACCGCCTCTACGTGGTCGAGCCGGCCATGACCGTCACCGGCATGACGGCCGATCACCGGCTGCGCCTGCGCGGCACCGACGTTCCCGCCTTCGCGGCGGCGCTGTGCGCGATGCTGTCGGCGCGCGGCGTGAACGGTCTGGGCGCGCTGGGCGGTCTGGCCCAGGGCAACGGCTCGTGGGACCAGAAGTGGCTGGCGGCCGTGGCCGCCGATCTCGAGCGCAACCGGGGTCGCTGCCTGGTCATCGCCGGGCGCCGCCAGCCGGCCGTGGTCCACGCGCTGGTCGCCGCGCTGAACTCGGGCCTCGGCAACGTGGGCAAGACCGTCGAGTACGGCGCGCCGCTGACCACCGACGCGAACGGCGGCCCGCAGGCGCTGCGCGGGCTGGTCGAGGAGATCGCCTCCGGCACCGTCGAGACGCTGGTCATCACCGCCGACAACCCGGTCTACGGCGGCCCCGCCGACTTCAAGCTGGCGCAGCTGCTGAAGCGCGTGCCCAACGTCGTCTATCACGGCCTCTACGAGGATGAGACGGCGGCGGTCTGCAACTACTTCGTTCCCGCTGCCCATCCGCTGGAGTCCTGGGGTGACGGCCGCTCGAGCGACGGCGTCGTCACGATCGTCCAGCCGCTGATCGACCCGCTCTGGGGCGGCAAGACCGAGGCGGACGTGCTGGCCGCCTTCCTGGACGAAGGGCACCTGGGGACCCACGCGCTGCTGCAGCGGTACTGGAGCAGCCTGTCCAAGCTGCCCAGCTCGGTAGGCGGCTCGTTCGACGCGATCTGGGAGCGCTGGCTGGCCGACGGCGTCGTTCCCGACACCGGCGCAGGGACGGAATCCGGCCTGACGGTGAACGCGTCGGCGCTGGCTCAGGCCGCCGGCCCGCTGCTGGCCCGCGAGGGTGGGGCGCGGGGCAACGGCCTCGAGATCGGGTTTGCCGTCGATCCCAAGGTCTACGACGGGCGCTTCGCCAACAACGCCTGGCTGCAGGAGCTGCCGCAGCCGGTGACCAAGGTGACCTGGGACAACGCCATCCTGCTGTCGCAGGCGACGGCGGATCGCCTGGGTATCGAGACCGGCGACTCGCTGACCGTCTCGTACAAGGATCGGGCGGTGGACGGCCCGGCGTTGATCGTCCCCGGTCACGCGGACGACGCGATCACGCTGCCGCTCGGCTATGGCCGCCGCCGCGTGGGGCACATCGGCAACGGCGTCGGCTTCGACGCGGGCGCCGTCCGCACCAGCGACGCGCCCTGGTTCGACCGCGGCGCCAGCGTCGCGGTGACGGGCAGCAAGCACAAGTTCGCCATCACCCAGGACCACTGGACGATGTCGCCCGACGGCCGGGACATCCCGCCGCCGGCCGTGGCCACGCCGCTGTCCGAGCTTCTGAACCCCGGCGCGCCGGTCCACGAAGAGCTCGAAGAGCGACGCGGCGAGCAGCCGTACGCCTACAAGCTCAGGGACTACAGCCAGGAACAGTACAAGTGGGGCATGGCTGTCGACCTCAACAAGTGCACGGGCTGCAGCGCGTGCGTGGTCGCTTGCCAGTCCGAGAACAACATCCCGATCGTCGGGAAGGAAAATGTGGCCAAGGGGCGCGAGATGCAGTGGTTGCGCATCGACCGCTACTTCAGCGGCGGCGTCGAGAACCCCGAGGTCGTCAACCAGCCCCTCGGCTGCGTTCACTGCGAGCTGGCGCCTTGCGAGTACGTCTGCCCCGTCAACGCCACCGTCCACAGCGACGAAGGCTTGAACGAGATGGTCTACAACCGCTGCATCGGCACCCGCTACTGCAGCAACAACTGCCCGTACAAGGTGCGGCGCTTCAACTTCCTCAACTACATCGGCGACGTCAGCCCGGCCCGCCAGATGGGGATGAACCCCGAGGTGACCGTGCGGTCCCGCGGCGTGATGGAGAAGTGCACCTACTGCGTGCAGCGCATCGAGCGCAAGCGGATCGAGACGCGGATCCAGGGGCGGGCCATCGCCGACGGCGAGCTGCAGACGGCTTGCCAGCAGGGCTGCCCGACCCAGGCCATCACCTTCGGATCGCTGAACGATCCGAACGCGAAGGTCACGAAGCTGCACGACGATCCGCGCCGCTACGACCTGCTGCACGAGCTCGCCACCCGGCCGCGCACCGCGTATCTGGCGCGTGTGCGGAACCTCAACCCCGAAATCGCGAAGGTGGATTGACAGATGGCCGCTCCTGAACCCGCCATTCTGCCGCGCGACCCGCTCGAGCCGATCCCGCTCATCGAGGGGACGCACACCGACAGGACCATCAACGACAGCTTGTTCGACCACGTCTGGCGTGGGCCGGGCAAGGGTTGGTGGGCGCTGTTCGGCACGGCGGTCGCCGCACTGGGCCTCCTGCTGGTGGCGATCACGGTCACCCTCTACAAAGGCATCGGCAGCTGGGGAAACAACATCCCCGTCGGCTGGGCGTTCGGCATCATCAACTTCGTCTGGTGGATCGGCATCGGCCACGCCGGCACGTTGATCTCCGCGATCCTCCTGCTGTTCCAGCAGAAGTGGCGGACGTCGATCAATCGCTTCGCGGAGGCGATGACGCTGTTCGCGGTCATCTGCGCGCTGCTCTTCCCGCTGATCCACACGGGCCGCCCGTGGTTCGCTGCGTACTGGCTGCTGCCGTACCCCAGCGTCAACCGCATCTGGCCGCAGTTCAAGAGCCCGTTGGTGTGGGACGTGTTCGCGGTCTCGACCTACTTCACGATCTCGCTGCTGTTCTGGTTCCTGGGCCTCGTTCCCGACTTGGCGGCGCTTCGCGATTCGTCGAAGAGCCCGACCAAGCGCTTCATCTACGGCATCTTCGCCATGGGCTGGCGCGGCTCGGGGCGGCACTGGGCCGAGTACAAGTGGGCGTACATCCTGCTGGCCGGGCTGTCGACGCCGCTGGTGCTCTCGGTCCACACGATCGTGTCCTTCGACTTCGCGGTGTCGGTCCTGCCGGGCTGGCACACCACGATTTTCCCGCCGTACTTCGTCGCCGGCGCCGTCTTCTCGGGCTTCGCGATGGTCATGACCTGGATGCTTCCCGCCCGCGAGTTCTTGGGCCTGAAGCACGTCGTCACGCCCAAGCACCTCGAGAACATGGCCAAGGTCATGTTGGTCACCGGCATGATGGTGACCTACGGCTACGTGATGGAGCACTTCATCGCGTGGTACAGCGGGAGCCCCTACGAGTACTCGCAGTTCTTCCGCGTCCGCCAGCACGGGCCGCTGGCGCCTGTCTACTGGTTGATGATCTTCTGCAACTGCATCGTGCCCCAGCTGTTCTGGTCCAAGAGGGCCCGCACCAACCTGCTGGTGCTGTGGTTCGCCTCGATCCTCATCAACGTCGGGATGTGGTGCGAGCGGTTCACCATCGTGGTCATCTCGCTGCACCGCGACTTCCTGCCTTCGAAGTGGGAGAACTACGCGCCCACCTGGGTCGACATCACGCTGTTCGTCGGGACCATCGGCCTCTTCTCGACGCTGTTCCTGCTGTTCCTCAAGTTCGTGCCGGCCGTCGCGGTGACGGAGGTCAAGGAGCTGCGCCACGAGCTGGCGCATGACCCGACCGCCGAGCCGGCAGGGGAGACGCACTGATGTCGGCCGGTCACGAAGACTCCGGCTTCGTCCCGCGGCGCTTCGTCGTCGCCGAGTTCGCCACGCCCGAGGCGCTGCTCGAGGGCACGACGAAGATGCGGGAGGCCGGGCACAAGAACCTGGACACCCACACGCCGATGCCGATCCACGGGCTGGAAAAGGCGCTGGGGCTGGGGCGGCCGAAGATCCCGACCATCGTTCTGTGTGGCGCGATTGCCGGCGCGTGCATCGCCTACTCGCTGATCTACTTCTGCAACGTGATCGACTTCCCCATCAACGTCGGCGGTCGCCCGCTGCACGGGCCGCCGGCCAACATCCCGATCACGTTCGAGCTGGCCGTCCTGCTGGCGGGGACGTCGTCCTTCTTCGGGTTCTTCACGCTGGCGCGCTTGCCGAAGCCGTACCACCCGGTGTTCGAGTCCGGGGCGTTCCAGCGCGCCGCCGTCGACGGCTACTTCCTCTCCCTCGAGTTGCCGGTGGAGGCCAACGCCGACAAGGCGCTGTCCGACGTCCGGAACATGGGCGCCGTCGGCGCTGAGCTGGTCCTGGAGTCGGAGCGATGAAGCTCGGCACTCAAAAGATGGTCGGCGCCGTGCTGACCGCGCTGCTCGCCGGAACGGCCGTCGCCTGCGACGAGAACATCCTCGATCCGATGGCCGACCGACAGCCGCGCGCGACCCGCTACAAGGAGAGCGCGTTCTACGCCGACGGGCTGAGCATGCGCGCGCCCCCCGAGGGGACCGTCCCGCGCGAGCGGGTGACGCTGAACCGGGCTCTGACGGGCGGCCGCGAGGCGGACGGCCCGATCCAGTCGAACATCGAGCCGCTGCCGCACTACGTGAACACCCCGCCGATCCCGATCTCCCGCAAGCTTCTCGAGCTCGGGCGCAAGCGGTTCGACATCACCTGCGCGACCTGCCACGGACCGCTGGGCGACGGCAACAGCATCGTCGCCACGCAGATGGCGTTGCGCCCGCCGCCGTCGCTCATCAAGGCGCAGTACGTTCAGAAGCCCGCCGGTTACATCTACGAGGTGGTCACCAAGGGCTTCGGTTTGATGGCTTCGTACGCTTCGGAGCTGACGGTCGAGGAGCGCTGGGCGGTCGTCGCCTACCTCCGCGCCCTGCAGCTGGCACAGAACACGCCGGCCGCGGCGCTGCCGCCGGATGTCCGGCAGCAGCTCGAGTCATTGCCTGCCGGTGCAGAAAACCCGGCGGCGGTTCCGGCGCCCCAGGCGCCCAAACCGCACGGACCTGACGAGGAGAAGCGGTGAGCGCTGCAGCGACGCACGGGCACGCGCCCACGGTTTCCAAGATCAACGTCCCGCCGTTCTCGGGCGGCGGCAAGTGGCTGGCCGCCGGAGGCGGGGTGGGGCTGCTGTTGCTGATTCTGACCTTCGTCGGGATCGCGACCAACCCGCAGACAGCCTACTACTCGTACCTCACGGCCTTCACCTACTGGTGCGGGATCTCGTTCGCGTCGGTCATCTTGCTGATGATCTTCCACGCGACCCACGCGCGCTGGGTGACGATCATCCGGCGGCCCATCGAAGCCATGGCGGCCTCGGTGCCGATCTTCCTGGTGCTGTTCATCCCGGTCATCCTGGGCATGAAGTACACCTACGTCTGGGTGGACCCGCCCGAGAGCCTGGGGCACGAGGCGTTGAAGCTGATCGCCGGCAAGGCGGCCTACCTGAACGTCAAGGGCTTCATCGTTCGCGGCTTCTTCTACATGCTGCTGGCGGCCTTCCTGGGACAGCGCCTCTACGGCTGGTCGCTCAGCCAGGACAAGGGGGGCGACCCGGTTCGCCTGCTCCAGAGCCAGCGCAACCTGGCGGCCGGCGGGCTCCCGTTCATCGCGCTGGCGCTGACCTTCGCGGCGTTCGACTGGTTGATGAGCCTGAACCCCACCTGGTTCTCGACCATCTTCGGCGTCTACTACTTCGCCGGTAGCTTCGTCTCGGCGCTGGCCCTGCTGGCAATCGCCACCGCGGCGGGCCGCCGGTCGGGCCTGTTCGGCGGGACGATGACGGACGAGCACACGCACAACATCGGCAAGCTCATGCTGGCGTTCGTCTGCTTCTGGACGTACATCGCCTTCTCGCAGCTGCTGCTGATCTGGATCGCGGATCTGCCGGACGAGACGCCCTTCTTCATCCGGCGATTCCAGCCGGGGTGGTCGCCGCTGGGCATCCTGCTGATCGTCGGCCATTTCTTCGTGCCGTTCGGGGCGCTCCTGTCGCGGTCGCTCAAGCGGGACCCGCAGAAGCTGCGGCTGGTCGCCTACTGGCTCCTGTTCATCCACTGGGTGGACGTGTTCTGGCTCATCATGCCCAGCCTGAACCCCGAGGGCTTCGCCTTTCACTGGACGGACGTCACCGCGTTCTTCGGCGTCGGGCTGGTCGCGATCGCCTTCACGATCTGGCGCCTGCGCGGCAAGCTGCCGGTGCCGGTGAAGGATCCCTACCTCGCCGTCTCGATCAGGTATCACCAGCCATGAGCCACCCCAACCACGAACACCACGGCATGGGCGCGGACCACGGCTCCGACGACCAGATCGACTTCAAGAAGGTCATCGCGGTCGGTCTGGTCTCGCTGGTCATCTTCGCGCTGGGCACCGTCTGGGCCGTCGCCATCCTTCACCGCGAGACGGCGCGCGCCCACGCGGCGACCGGCGTCAGCGGCCGCCCCACGCTGATCGGGCAGCCCGAAATCGGCATCGTCGACCAGGTCCTGTTCTCGGGAGACCACCGGCTGGCCGACTGGCGCGCCGAGCGGGCCGCTCGCCTGAACGGCTACGGCTGGGTGGATCGCAGCAAGGGCATCGCCCACATCCCGATCGAAAAGGCGATGGACGAGGTCGCCGGCGGCGCGCTGCCGGAAGGGGCGCCCAAGTGACGGAAGGCAAGCAGGGCCGACTCCTGGCCGGATCCGCCGCCGTGGCGCTGGGTACGCTGCTGGCCTGCGGTTCCGCGCACGCCACGCCGGAGGTGGTGTTCCCGCAGGGGAGCGCCGAGCCGCTGGCCGCGCTGCAGGACATCGACGTCATCGAGCACCTGGGCGATCGCGTCCCGGCCGGCTTGCGGTTCCAGGACGCCACCGGGGCGCACGTGGGTCTGGACGACCTGCTGCACAAGGGACGACCGGTCGTCGTCACGCTGGGTTATCACCGCTGCCCCATGCTCTGCGGGCTGGTCCTGGACGGTCTGGCGAAGGCCGCGAAGTCCGCCGGGCTGACCCTGGGCAAGGACTTCTCGGCCGTCGACGTCAGCATCGACCCGGGCGAGGACATCAACCTCCTGCGGCGCGCGCAGCTGCGCGTCGTCGCGCAGGCGGGCAACGGCGCGACCACCGCCGACTGGCCCTTCTGGGTCTCCGGTGAGGACGCGGGCGCCGCGGCCCGGCGGCTCGCCGACGCGGTTGGCTTTCGCTACAAGTACGACCCGACCTCCAAGCAGTTCGCTCACGACGCGGTGGCGTTCGTGTTGACGCCCGACGGAACGATCGCCCGCTATCTCTACGGCGTGGACTACCCGGCGCGCGACTTCCGGATGGCGCTGGTCGAGGCGGGCGGCGGCCGGATCGGCACGTCGATCGACAAGGTCATTCTCTCCTGCTACCGGTACGACCCCGCCACGCGGCGCTACGGCCCGTACGTGTTCGGATTCATGCGTATCGGGGCAGGGCTGGTGTTCCTCGCCTTGGCCGGTCTGTTGACCGTCCTCTGGCGAAAGGAAATCGCGATGAGGAAACGGAGCGCGGCATGACGGTCTTCGATCTCTTGCGACGGATTCTCTGGCTGCCGCCAGCGAATTCGACGTTCGCGGTCCCGGTCGATCGCCTGCACTTCTTCGTGATCATCGTCACGATGATCGCCTCGACGCTGACCGGCGTCCTGGCGTTTTCGTTCCTGTTCAAGTACCGCGAGCGCCGCAAGAACCAGTCGACGCCGCTGGTCATCCCCAGCGTGAAGTTCGAGATGGTCGTCATCGGCCTCCCGCTGTTCTTCTTCCTGCTGTGGTTCGTCCAGGGTTACAAGGACTACGTCTGGTACACGACCCCGCCCGAAAACGCGATGGACGTTTACGTGATGGGGAAGAAGTGGATGTGGAAGTTCTCGTACGGCGCCGAGGGGCCGAACGCCATCGGGACGCTGCACGTCCCCGCCAACCGCCCCGTCCGGCTGCTGATGACCAGCCGCGACGTCATCCACTCGTTCTTCGTCCCGGAGTTTCGCATCAAGCAGGACGTCGTTCCGGGCCGCTACACGGAGACCTGGTTCGAGGCGACCAAGCCCGGGCGCTACCAGGTCTTCTGCACCCAGTACTGCGGCACCTGGCACTCGCAGATGTGGGGCGAGATCGTCGTCATGGATCCGCCCGAGTTCGACAAGTGGCTGCTGGAGCAGCGACAGGGGCTGCTCGGGTCTCGCGTCGACTCCGGCGGTGACGACGGCCCCGCCTTCCACGGCTCGATCGTCGAGTACGGCAAGCAGGTCGCCATGCGCGAGGGGTGCGTGAAGTGCCACTCGCTGGACGGCGAGCCGCACATCGGACCGACCTGGTTGGACCTGTACGGCAAGACCGAAATCCTGGAGGACGGCAGCAAAGTCACCGCCGACGAGGCGTACCTGACGGATTCGATGATCGACCCGCGCGCCAAGATCGTGAAGGGCTACAAGGCCGTCATGCCGACCTACAAGGGCCGCCTGACCGCGCCGGATTCCGCGGCTCTGGTCGAATTCATCAAGTCCCTGCGCACGCCGGGCCTCGAAGCGATCCCCTCGAAGGAAGCGATTTATGAGCCAGCCAAACCAGCTCAGCGACGATAACGCCGAATACCCGGCGGTGAACTACCTGAACGCCGACCGCGGCGTCTGGTCGTGGCTGACCACCGTCGACCACAAGCGCATCGGGCTCATGTACCTGTGCTCGGTGCTGATCGCCTTCCTGCTGGGGGGCATCTTCGCGATGGCGCTGCGGGTGGAGCTGCTGACGCCCGGCCCGACCATCATGGGCGCGAACACCTACAACCGGATGTTCACGCTGCACGGCGTGGTCATGATCTTCTTGTTCATGATCCCGGCGATTCCGGGCGTCTTCGGCAATTTCTGTCTGCCGCTGATGCTGGGCGCCAAGGACGTCGCCTTCCCCAAGCTGAACCTGCTTTCGCTGTACCTCTACTGGACGGGCGCGACGCTGGCCCTGGCCGGCATGATCATGGGCGGCACGGACACGGGCTGGACGTTCTACGCGCCGTACAGCACGACGACGCCCATGACGCTGTTCCCGGTCTTGCTGGGCGTCTTCATCCTCGGCTTTTCCTCGATCCTGACCGGCCTCAACTTCATCGTCACCGTCCACACCTTGCGGGCGCCGGGCATGGGGTGGATGCGGCTCCAGCTGTTCGTCTGGGCGATCTACGCGACCAGCATCATCCAGGTCCTGGCGACGCCCGTCATCGGTCTGACCGTTCTGCTGGTGGCGATCGAGAAGGTCGGGCACTTCGGCCTGTTCGATCCGAGCCGCGGCGGAGACCCCGTGCTGTTCCAGCACATGTTCTGGTTCTATTCGCACCCGGCGGTCTACATCATGGTGCTGCCGGCCATGGGCGTCATCTCCGACGCGATCGCCGCCTACGCCCGCAAGAACGTGTTCGGCTACAAGATGATCGCGTACTCGTCGCTGGGCATCGCGTTCGTCGGCTTCTTCGCCTGGGGCCACCACATGTTCGTCTCGGGGCAGTCGCCGCTGGACAACGGCGCGTTTGCCTCGATCTCGATGCTGATTGGCGTGTTCACGGCCATCAAGGTCTTCAACTGGGTCGGGACGCTGTACCGCGGCTCGATCGCGGTGAAGACGCCGCTCATCTACATCTGCGGCTTCCTGTTCTTCATCGTGTTCGGCGGCATGACCGGCATCGCGGTCGCCACCGTGTCGCTGGACGTGCACTGGCACGACACGTACTTCGTCATCGCGCACTTCCACTTCATCATGGTCGGCGCGGTCATCATGGCCTTCCTGACCGCCCTGCACTACTGGTTCCCGAAGATGTTCGGGCGCATGTACCACGAAGGGTGGGGGATGACCGCGGCGGCGCTGATCGTGCTCGGCTTCAACGCGACCTTCATCCCGCAGTTCCTGCTGGGGAACGCGGGGATGCCGCGCCGCTACTACATGTACCCCGACCGCTACTGGGCGCTGAACGTGGCCTCGACGGCCGGCGCGTCGCTGCTGGCCTTCGGGTTCATCATCATCGCCATCTACCTCATCTACGCCCTGCGGCACGGCGCGATCTCGGGCGCGAACCCCTGGGATTCGCGCGGGTACGAGTGGATGACGACCTCGCCGCCGCCCAAGCACAACTTCGACGTGACCCCCGTGATCACCCAGGACTCGCACTCGTACCAGAACGACGGAGAGGAGGTCGAGCATGTCGTCATCTGACGCGCACGCGCAGCCTCACAACCCGCATCTGGCGCACCACTTCGACACGATCGAGAAGCAGGACTACGCCGTCCGGCTGGGGATGTGGCTGTTCCTGGCCACGGAAGTCCTGCTGTTCGCCGGCCTGTTCCTGGGCTACACGGTCTACCGGCACTTCTATCACGAGGCCTTTCACGAGGCGTCGCGCCACCTGGACCTGTGGGCGGGCACGACGAACACCGTCGTCCTCATCACCAGCTCGCTGACGGTGGCGCTGGCGTATCACGCGATCAAGGTCAACCAGCCGAAGCGCTGCGCAGCCTTGCTGATCTTCACGATCCTCTGCGCGTTCGCCTTCCTCGTCATCAAGGCGATCGAGTACCACCACAAGTTCGAAGAGGGCGCGCTGCCGGGCGCCTTCTATCACTACGCCGAGGTGACCGCGCCGGGCGCGAACATGTACTACACGATCTACTTCCTGGCGACGGGGCTCCACGCGTTCCACGTCATCGTCGGGATGTCGATCCTGATCTGGGTGCTCGCCCGGGTCATGAAGGGGCACTTCTCGTCGTCGTACTACGTGCCGGTCGAGCTGGGGGGCCTCTACTGGCACCTCGTCGACCTGGTCTGGATTTTCCTTTTTCCGCTGCTGTACCTGATCTAGGGCCGGGGAGAACGCACACGTGGCTCAAGCAACCGAGAACCAGATTTCAGGCCAGGGTCACGCGCAGGCTCACGCCCACGGGACGGGCCGCTACTTCGCCGTCTGGATCCTGCTGCTGATCTTCACCGTGACGACGGTGGTGACGGGCCGCCTGGACCTGGGGAACTTCAACATCGTGCTGGCGATGACCATCGCGACCATCAAGGCGGCCCTCGTCGTGCTGTTCTTCATGCACATGACCGAGGCGGCGGGCGCGAATCGACTGGTCTTCGTCGTCTCGCTGGTCTTCGTGGTCGTGATGATGATTGGCGTCTTCGGCGACCTGTGGACGCGCAATCCCATGACGCTGCCCTCGGGCGCGCCGCCGATCCCGGTTCAGGCCGAATAGCCGAGAACGGGCAGGCAGCCCCAGGCGCGCCCCGCCAGGCCGGCCCGCGAGCCGGCCGGCGTCGTCACTCGGAGAAGCCGTGCATGCGCAGCTTCTCCCAGAGGTTCTTGCGGGAGATGCCCAGGATCTCGGCAGCCACGGTCCGCTTGCCGTCGGCCTGCGCCAAGGCTCGCTGCAGGTACTCGCGCTCGAACTCCTTCAGCGCCGTGCCGAGGGGGCGGGGGACCGCCGCCAGCTCCTCGGTCTTCTCCGTGGCGCGCACGATGTCGCGCGGCAGGTGCCGGATGTCGATGTCCCCGCCGTCGGCCAGCACCGCCGCGTGCTCGATGGCGTGCCCGAGCTCGCGCACGTTGCCGGGGAACGGGAACTGCGACAGCGCCTTCCAGGCGGCAGGCGTCAGCGTCGGAATCTCGCGCCCCGGCTTGGTGAACTTCTTCAGGAAGTACTGCACCAGCAGCGGGAGGTCCCCCTTGCGGTCGCGCAGCGGCGGGATGTCGACGTCCAGCACGACCAGCCGGTAGTAGAGGTCCTCGCGGAACAGGCCACTCGCGATGCGCTCTTTCAGGTCGCGGTGCGTCGCGGACACCACGCGCACGTCGACCCGCAGCGATTCGTTCGTCCCCAGGGGCTCGATGGTCCCCTCTTGAAGGACGCGCAGCAGCTTCGCCTGGGCGGGCAGGGACATCTCCGCCACTTCGTCCAGCAACAACGTTCCGCCGTGCGCGGCCCGAAAGCGCCCCTCGCGGCGGCGCACGGCGCCCGTGAACGCCCCGCGCTCGTGCCCGAACAGCTCGGCCTCGAGCAGGGTGTCCGGAAAGGCGGCGCAGTTGACGGCCACGAAGGCCTTTCCGCGGCGCGGCCCGCGGTCGTGCAGCGCGCGGGCGATCAGCTCCTTGCCCGTCCCGCTTTCGCCGCGGATCAACACCGGGGCGTGGCTGGTCGCGATGGTGTTGACGCGGTCCATGAGCCGCAGCATCTGCGGCGACCGGCCGATCACGGTCTCTTCGGCGCTGTGCTGCGCCAGCTGCGCGCGGGCGTCGTCCAGCTCGCGCAGCAACGCGCGGTGCTCGGCGATGCGCTGCACGCGCAGCGTGATCTCGTCGATGTCGAAGGGCTTCGTCAGGTAGTCGTGCGCGCCTTCTTTGACGGCCGCGACGGCGTCCTGCACGGCGGCGAAGGCGGTCATCAAGATGACGGCCGTATCGGGCGACTCTTGCCGGGAGCGACGGAACAGCGTCAGGCCGTCCATCCCCGGCAGGCGGACGTCGCAGATCATGACGTCGAAGACCTGGCTGGTGAGCTTCTCGAGGGCGACAGCCCCCGTCATGGCGACCGTGACGCGGTGACCCGCATCGCGCAACGCCTCGCTGGCCGCCAAACCGATGTCCGGCTCGTCATCGACAAGAAGGACGTTGAGCCCCGTGCCGGAGACGGGGACCGTGTCACCCGCATCGGACGTGAGGGCCCCTGCTGCTGCTACGCTCATCGTGAACTCTGTTTTAAGGTCGCGCATGTAGGAAACAAGAGCGTCGTACCACCTGAAGTCACCGTTCCGGTCACCCGAAGACGGCTCACGTTACCGGATCGGAACTGATCCTCCCGGAAGAGCCGGCAAGTGCCGGAAAACGCAGGTGTGACCAGAGCGGCGCCGCTGGCATCTCTGCTGCAATGTGCGACAGGCAGGACGAGGTGAGGCTCATGCGATCAATCTTCTGGCGATGGACCCTGGCGGTCGCGATCGGGTGCGGGTGGGGGGCGGTCACGGCGCCTCGGGCCGCCAGCTTGAAGCCGGCGGCGGCGAAAAAGCGGCTTTGCATGAATTCGGAAACCCCCACGACCTGGGGTGCCAACGTGATTTCAGCTACTTGCGCGACGACGACCGTCGCCCACCTCTAAAGTTTTTTTGATAATAGGCGGGACGCCTCCGCACATATCCCACCAGTTAACCAATCGCTGGGGGATACCGATGCGGCTCATCAGATCCAAGTTCTTATTGACGACGGGTGGTTGCGCGGCACTGGCCTTCGCGCTGCTCGTCCCCGGCTGCGGTGGAGACAGCGGGGGCAGCGGTGGTGAGGGCGGCTCGGGCGTCACCACGGGCACGGGCGGTCACACGACGGGCACCGGTGGGACCAGCACGACGGGCACCGGCGGGTCCAGCACGACGGGCACTGGCGGCAGCGGCCCGACCGGCGGCGGCGGCCGCACCTTCGGCGGCGGCGGTGGCAACACCACCACCGGCGGCGGTGGTCGCAGCGGTCAGACCGGCGGCGGTGGACGCACGACGTTTGGCGGTGGCGGGGGCGACACCGGCTTCACCGGCGGCGGCGGCCGCCCGACGTTCGGCGGCGGCGGTTGCAACACCGGGGGCGGCGGACGCACGACGTTCGGCGGCGGCGGCGGACGCACGACGTTCGGCGGCGCGGCGGGCGACACCGGCGACACCGGCGCGGCTGGCGCGGCGGCGTTCGCGGATCCCGCGGCCGAGTAGCCGCGCCTCGCGCTTCAGATCGCGTGCACGTTCGGCCCGGGCTCCCCGACGGGAGCTTCGGGCCGTTCGTGCATGGCGAGCAGCTCCCGCAGCTCGACGCCTGTGATCGTCTCCTTGGCGAGCAGAACCTGCGCCGCGCGCAGGAGCACTTCGTGCCGGCGCGACAGCAGCTCCGTGGCGCGATCCCTCTGTTCGTCGATGATGCGGCGCACCTCGTCGTCGATGGCGCGCGCCGTCTGTTCGCTGTAGTCGCCGCGCGGATGCGGTTCGGCGGGCGCGTTGAGCATGCTGCGCCGCTCCTTCTCGAAGCTGACCTGCCCCAGCCGCGGGCTCATGCCGTACATCTTCACCATCGCCCGGGCCAGCTCGCTCGCCTTGCTCAGGTCATCGTGGGCCCCGGTCGAGACCTCGTCGTAGATCAGCTCCTCGGCGGCCCTGCCCCCCAGCAGCGTCGCGATCTTGTCCTTCAGCTCGCTCTCCGTCATCAGGAAGCGATCCTCGGTCGGCGCCTGCAGCGTGTAGCCCAGCGCCGAGATCCCGCGGGGGATGATCGAGATCTTCTGGACACCCTCGCCTGACGGGCAGGCCAGCGCGACGATGGCGTGCCCCAGCTCGTGATGGGCGACGCGCTTCTTCTCGGCGGGCGAGAGGACGCGGTTCTTCTTCTCCAGACCGGCGACCACGCGCTCGACCGCCTCCTGCAGCTCGGCCATCCCGACCTTTTCGCGTTCGCGCCGCACGCCGAGCAGCGCCGCCTCGTTGATGATGTTGGCGAGGTCGGCGCCCACGAACCCGGCCGTCATGCTGGCGATCACCTCCAGGTCGCGGTCGGACTCGATGGGGACGCTGCGCGCATGCAGCTTGAGGATCTCGAGGCGCGCGGTTCGGTCCGGCCGGTCGACCAGCACCTGGCGGTCGAAGCGTCCCGCACGCAGCAGCGCGGGATCCAGAATCTCGGGCCGGTTCGTGGCCGCCATCAGGATGACGCCGACCCGCGGGTCGAAGCCGTCGAGCTCCACCAGCAGCTGGTTGAGGGTCTGCTCGCGCTCCTCGTGCGTGACGGGACCGGCCCCGCGCGCTTTGCCCAGCGCGTCCAGCTCGTCGACGAAGATGATGCAGGGGGCTTTCTGCTTGGCCTGCTCGAACAGGTCGCGGACGCGGGCGGCGCCCACCCCGACGAACATCTCGACGAAGTCCGAGCCGCTGATCGAGAAGAAGGGGACCCCGGCCTCACCCGCGACGGCGCGCGCCAGCAGCGTCTTGCCGGTGCCGGGGGGGCCGATCAGCAGCACCCCGCGGGGCAGCTTGGCGCCCAGCCGTCCGAAGCGGGCCGGCGTCTTCAGGAAGTCGATGACCTCCCGCAGCTCCTCCTTGGCCTCGTCGGCGCCCGCCACGTCGGGGAAACGGACATGGACGTCCTTCTCCATGTAGACCTTGGCCTTGCTGCGCCCGACGGCCAGGAAACCGTTCTGGCCGACCTGGCCCGCCCGCCGCAGCATCATCACCCAGAAGAACCCGACCACGGCCAGCGGGATCAGCCAGCCGGCGGCGTCGTGCCAGAAGCTGCTCTCGACCACGCCGCTGATCTTCACGCCGCGCGCCTGTAGCTGCCGCGTCAGGTCGGGGTCGTCGACCCGGACCGTCTCGAAGGATGTGGGCCCGCCGGCGGCCGGCCGCGCCGCCGGGGAACCGGCGGCCTGAGCGGTCGCGGGCGACGCCGGGGCCGCCTTCATGTGCCCGCGGATGAGCGTCTGACCGATCGAGACGTCCTCGACCCTGCCGCCCTCGACGGCGGCCTTGAAGTCGCTGTACGAGGTGCGGGGCGGTTGCAGGTACCCGGACAGCGCCTGCTGCAGCAGCAAAACGGCCCAAAACGCGATGATCAGGTACCCGATCGAGAACCTCGGCTTCTTCTTCTCGCCGTCCATTTGGTCTCCAACCTAAGACTCGATGACGAGAGGTAGGACCGTTCCGGTCGCGCCGAGCCGTCACGGCCCCGTAACTGTGCCGGGCGGACGGTGTTACGGACCGACGGGTAGCACGGGCGTCTACACGGTTCACCCTGGCCGGTTCCCGCGGGGTTAGCGGCTGGCACGGGTCTTGAGATACAGCCGTGGGGTAGGTCGAGGGGACTCGAAGAAAAGGGGATGGCCGTGTTCGACAAGCTGCGCGGAGACAAAGGTCGGGCGAGGGCGGGCGCCAGGGGCGTCGGCAAGCTGGGCCGTTACGAGCTTCTTCACCCGCTGGGGTGCGGCGGCATGGCCGAGGTCTTCAAGGCCCGGGCCTCGGGCCCGGCCGGCTTCGAGCGAGACGTCGTGGTGAAGCGCATCTTGCCGCAGTACACGCGAGACCCGGACTTCGTGCGCATGTTCGCGGACGAGGCCCGCATCCTGGGGCTGATGCACCACCCGAACGTGGTGCAGGCCTACGAGTTCGGTGAGGACGGCGGGACGCTCTACCTCGCGCTCGAGTACATCGAGGGGCCTTCGCTGTCGAAGATCCTTCGCACGCTGCGCGCGGCGAGCCGGCCCATGCCCCCGGCGATCGTCGCCTACGTCGCCCGCGAGATCTGCCGGGCGCTGGACTACGTGCATCGCCTGGAGAACGCCGACGGAGACAGGCTGGACGTCGTCCATCGCGACGTCACGCCGTCGAACATCATCGTGACTCCGTCGGGCGCGGTGAAGCTGCTGGACTTCGGCGTCGCGAAGTTCGCGACGGCCGCCAAATCCACCCGCGCCGGGACCGTGAAGGGGAAGCCGGCCTATCTCGCGCCCGAGCAGCTGCAGGGCAAGCCCATCGACGGGCGCGTCGATCTGTTCGCGCTGGGAATCGTGATGCACGAGATGCTGACGTTGCAGCATCTGTTCGCCGGTGACAGCGACGTGCACACGGCGAAGAAGATCATGGAAATGAAGATTCCCAGCATCACGGCGCGGCGACAGGACGTGCCGCCCGATCTCGAGCGCATCGTGATGCGCGCGCTGGAGCGCGACCGCAAGAAACGGTTCGCCACGGCGGCCGAGATGGCGCGCGCGCTGGACGACTTCATCCTGGCTTCGCAGCTGCACGTGGAGGACGTTGCGGCGTTCATCCGCGACGTGGACACGCTGTCGGGACCGCCGCGGCTGGTGTACGTCAATCCCGAACGGGCGCGTTCGGACGAGGCGGCGACGCGGCGCGATCGCGGCATGCGGCTGCGCATGACGGCGCGCCGGATGCGCACGCCCCGGTTCGCCGCGGTGGCGGCGCTGGTGCTGACCATGATTGGCCTGGGCGCCGCGTTCGGGCTGCACACCAGCACGGCCGCCGCCAAGGGGACACCCGCGGGCAGCGCGCCGGCCCCCGCCCACGCGGCATCGCCCGCGCGGTGACGGGCGCGCCCTGGCGCCGCCGACGCGTGAGCCGCGGGGCGGTGCGGGCGTCGCGACGACGCCTCGCGAAACGCCGCGCGAATTAGTTCAGCGCGAGCGCGGCACAGGTGCCGCCGGAGAGGATCTGGCTGTAGAGCTTCTTGTAGCGAGGCTCGAGCGGCCGATCGACGCTGCGTTCGCGCCTGCCCGGATCGTGGATGGTGATCCGGCCCGCGGTGAGCTCCGGCGCGGGCGTGTTCATCACCGTCGCGAAGGCATGATCCAGCACGGCGACCCGATGCGGGTAGTGCCGCGGGTAGCCGTGGTCGATGTAACGAGGGCCATGGTTGTAGTGCGCCCACCAGGCGTGCGTCTTGTGGTCGCAGGCGACCTCGCGCGTGACCTTGTACCGGTGGCCGGACGAATCGATCTTGACGATCGTCTTGGTCATCACGCCACCGCCGTCGCGCCAGTGCGCGAGCTCGCGCGCGCCCAGCTCGATGTTGGTCGCCGGATCCATCAGATCCTTCCAGGCGACGCCGCGAACGTTGCCGTTCGTGCAGCGTTCGTGCTCGTCGAGCAGACAGCGAATCCCCATGAGCCCGCCGTCCTTGGCGTAGACCTTCCCCGCGCGCGTGTAGACGCGAGCGGCCTTTTCGTTCATGTCGCTCTCGTTGGCCATGATGGCCAGCAACAGCGACGGGCTCAAATCATGCCGCTTCGCGGAGGTGGCGACCGCGTCTGCGATGCGCCCGCACTGAGACGGGGTCCAGGCTGGGGTCTGCCACCGAATCTTTTCCTTCACGGCGCAAATCGTCTGAGCGAGGCACGCGTTGGCATGCACCTCGCTGCTCCCGTTGTCGGTCGCGTCAGACGGCGCGGCGGCATTGACGACACCGATCCGGGAATGGGCCGACGGGCCCGCGTGGGCGGGGCCGGCGTTCACGACGGACGACGCCAAAGACGGCGCCAAGCTCGCGATTGCGGTGGCCGTACCAAGAGATAAAGATAGCTTTCGCAACTCGGCGAACACGGTTTGTCCCCCTTTCGTTTAGTCAAAACGCCGAAATCACTGGTTTCGGCAGTCGGGGCTGGGCCGTCGCGGATCCCGCGTCGGGTCCAAAGGTTTGATCCGGACCAGGTTCAAGGCAAGTGCCTTGTCAAAAAAATTATCGGCGCCATGCGGCGGGACCCAATTGTCACAAGCAAAAATGTAAGGCGAACTCCGCTAAATTTAGGCCCCACCGCCACATTCGCGAGCAATTCTCGCGCGAGTCACAATGACGACGATGTCGAGCCCAGACCCCAACGTTCGAGCCACGGATCTGTTCCCCGTTACCGCAACCAGCGGTCCGCCACGCGCGCGCAGTCCGCTGGCGAGCGCCGCAATCGACGACCTCTGGATTGCCGCGGCGGCGGAGCTGGGCTTTCGCGTGACGCGTACGCGCGAGGCCTACGCGAGCAGCGATGGGCGCGGGGCGATCGCGATCGGGGCCGACGACGTGCTGGATCCCGACGACGCCGTCGGGCAGCTGATCTTTCACGAGCTCTGTCACGCGATCACCGAAGGCGAAGCGGCTCTGACACTTCCCGATTGGGGGCTCGAGAACCGCTCCGACCACGTCGTCCGCGAGCATGCGTGCCTTCGATTCGCGGCGGATCTGTCGTCGCGCTTCGGACTGCGCGTGGCGATGTCGCCGACGACGGAATACCGCGCGTACTACGACACGCTTCCCGACGAGCCGCTGGCCGCCACGCTCGACGACGAAGCGGTCGCGATCGCCGCTGCGGCGCGCGACCGCTTCCTGTCGTCGCGCTGGCGCGCGCCGATCGAGACGGCGCTCGCCGCGACGGCCGCGCTCGCGGAAAAGGGCGGCGGCGACACCCACCCGACGGGATTCCCGTGGGGGCCGTCCGGCGCGACCTGCGACGGCTGCGCCTGGATGTACCGGGGCGGGCGCGGGCCGGCCGTCTCGCGCTGCCGGCAGACCGCCGGCGCCGTCGGCGACGGGGCGCGCGTCGAGCCCGGGACGCGCGCCTGCGCGCGCTGGGAGCCTCCCGTCGACTGCCAGGCGTGCGGCGCTTGCTGCCGGGAGGCGTATCACTCGGTGACGGTGTCGGTCCGCGATCCCGTCGTTTGGCGCGAGCCGGCGCTCATCGTGCGCAACGGCCATCGCTTCGAGATCCTGCGCGAAGGGGCTCGATGCGCCGCGCTGGCCGTTGCGCCCGACGGGCCGACCCGGTATTCCTGCACGATCTACGAGAACCGGCCCCAACCCTGTCGCGACTTCGCCGCGAACGGGCGTCACTGCCTGGACGCGCGACGCCGCGTGGGGCTCAGCGCGCGCGCCGGCTAGCACGATGCCCGAGACGCTGGATCTCTTCATACCGCTCGCGGCCGCCGACGAGCCGCTGGAGCCGCGCATCGAGCGCGCGCTCGGCTGGGCGCGCGGCAGCGTCGGCGAGGTTCGCGTCGTGCGGCGCGCGCTGGACGCGCGCAAGGGACGGCCGCTCGGTCACCGGTTGCGCATCGTCGCCACGCGGGCCGGCGAGGCTCTCGGTCCCGTGACGCCGCCCCGCGCGCCCGGTCGCTGGCCGGCCGGCCGCCCGCTGCCGCGCGTCGTGATCGTGGGGTCCGGTCCGGCGGGGGCGTGGGCGGCGCTGCGCCTGGCCGAAGCGGGCGTTCCGTCGACGGTGATCGAACAGGGAAAGCCAGTCCAGCCGCGGCGCCACGATCTCGCGCGCATCACGCGCGGCGAGCTGACGCCCAGCTCGAACTACTGCTTCGGCGAAGGCGGAGCGGGGACCTACTCCGACGGCAAGCTCTACGCCCGCGCCAAGGATCGCGCCGGCGTCGCCGAGGTCCTGGCCGATCTGGTCCGTTTCGGCGCGCCGCCCGAGATCGAGATCGAGGCCCGCCCGCACGTCGGATCGAACCGCCTGCCCCAGGTGCTGGATCGATTGCGCGCGCATCTGGCTGCTCTCGGCGTCACCTACCGGTTCGAGACCAGCGCGACCGGCCTGCGCGCCGAACGCGGCAAGCTGCAGGCGGTGAGCGTCGACGGGGACGAGATCGCCGCCGACGTCGTCGTGCTGGCGGTCGGTCATTCCGCGCGTCCGGTCTACGAATGGGCCGCTGCCGCGGGTCTGGCGCTGGTGCGCAAGCCGATCGCGGTCGGCGTGCGGATCGAGCACCCGCAGCATCTGATCGATCAGATCCAGTACGGCCCGGCGGCCGACGACCCGCGCCTGCCGGCGGCGTTCTACGAGTTGACCGCCCAGTGCGGCGGGCGCGGCGTGTACAGCTTCTGCATGTGCCCGGGCGGCTGGATCGTTCCCGCCGCGACCGAGCCGGACGGCGTGGTCGTGAACGGGATGAGCCTCTCGCGGCGCGATTCGCCGTTCGCCAACGCGGGGCTGGTCGTCTCCGTCGACCTGGCCGACTACGGGCCGGACGCGGCGGGGCCGCTGGCCGGCGTCGCGTTCCAGCGCGCGGTCGAGAGGGCGGCCTTTCGTGCCGGTGGCGGCCGCTTCCGCGCGCCGGCCCAGCGCCTGGGCGACTTCCTGGCCGGCCGTCCCAGCGACCGCGTCGGCGCGTCCAGCTACCGCCCCGGTCTGACCCCCGGGGACCTGGCCCATGTGTTGCCCCCGTTCATCGTCGAAGCGCTGCGGGGCGGCCTGCGCCAGATCGGCAGCCGCATCCCGCTCTTTCTGCACCCCGACGCCTCGCTGATCGCCGCCGAGACCCGCACCAGCGCGCCCGTGCGCTTCGTGCGCGACTCCGAGACGCTGCTGTCGCCGTCGATGGCCGGCCTTTACCCGTGCGGTGAAGGGGCCGGCTACGCGGGCGGCATCGTCAGCGCCGCGCTGGACGGCGCGCGCGTCGCCGAGCGGATCCTGGCGCTGGCCTGAGCTTCGGGCTCAGCGCCGCCGGCCCGGGGTCGCGGGCGCGGCAGGGGGTGGGGGAGGCGCGGGTTTCGCCATCGCGGCCAGGATCTGGCGCAGCCACTTGCGCTGCTCCTCGGTGATCACCTCGAACCGCACCCCCGCGTTGAAGCGGTTGTCGTCGGTCTCGGCGGCCCAGGCGACGCGCGCCTTGACCCACAACGGCGGCGTGTCGCTCTCGACGTCGTCCAGCACCAGGAAAAGACCGAGCACGACCTCGCTGCCTTCTTCCAGCGGGTACTCGGCGCTGAGACCCACGCCGCCCTCGGACAGGTCACGCGTCGTCGCCGTGAACACGGCGCGCGGCGTGCGGACCTCCGCGGACATGCGGAGCGTGACGCGCGGGTGCTGCCGCCGGGTGCCGTAGTCTTGCCTGCTGCGATCGATCATCGGCTGTCGCTATGCCGCGAAAGGGTCGTCTGGATCCAGGGCGGCGTGGCCGCCGAAACGGTCGTCCGGCTCCGAGCTCAGTCCGCCGGGCGCCAGCGTGCCGTCGAGAAACCCCACGAACATGTCGAGGTACTTGGCCCGCTCTCCGTCGACTTTCACGAACTTCACGCCAATCTGATAGGCGCCGAACAGTGACGTGCACCAGGCCACGCGTCCCAGGATCTTCAGCGGCTCGGACATCCCGTCCTCGCCGAAGGTGAGGACCATCTCGAGCCCCACCTCGGTCTCGCGCGCGATCGGCTCGGTCGCGACCAGGCAGACGCCGGCGCGCGAGACATCGCGCGTCCGCGCGGCGAAGCGCTCGTTCGCCACCGAGACGGCGACCTGCACGTCGACATGAAAGCGCGGATGCTGCCGGCGCGTCGGGCGGCCTTCGCTCATGGTGCTATCGAGAGTTTCCCTCGGCCGAGTATCGACGCGCAAGGCGCGTGAAGGCACCGCCGGTCAGGGCATCGAGCTCTGCTTCGACCTCCGCGATGCGCAGATCTCGCCTGAACCCAGAGGGCATGTCCCAATCATCGGTTTCGAGTGACTCGACCTTGAGGCGGCGCCGCTCGAAATAGAGACGGACGATCGCGCCCTCGATCTCGCGCCGCGCGTCGGCCGCCCTGAGGGCCTGGACCTCGACGGCAATCTCGTCCGGGTTGAAGACGATCTTGGAGAGATCCCAGGTGGCCCGGGCCTGATAACGCACGTCGTTGCTGGTGTCGATGCCCACCGGGGAGACCGCCGTCGGGTCGGCCGCGGTGCCCAGGTCGACCGATTCGCTCCGACCCAGCTTTCGCTCGACGAGGACCCGCAGCTCCGGCAACCAGCCGGCGAGGCGCGCGCGGGCCAGGGCAGAGCGGGCTCGCTCCGGCTCCGCGCCCAGCAGCGCCGTCGCCGCCTGGCGCAGCACCGCAACCGGCGGGTCCTCGGCGAACAGCAGCCGCAGCCGCGCCGGGTCTGGCGGTCGGGTCCGACGCGCGCGGCGTGCCGATTCGACCGGGGTCGGTGGCAGCGCGCCGTCGTCGCCCATCGGCAGCGCCTGGCTCAGGACGCCCGCCAGCAGCAACCGGGCCAGGGAGAGGGCGCCCCCGGTCACCGCAACGCGTCCCGCTCGTCGGTTGCCATCTCGCGCCGGGCGGCGAGCTCATCGCGATCCACGGCGTCGGGCGCCGTCGTCGCGCCGGCCGTGGCCGCGCGCTGCGCCTGCGCCAGGGCGGCATCCCGCCGCGCCAGCTGCCCGGCCAGCGCCGCAAGATCGCCCGATCGCGCGCCGCGCAACGGCGGCGGGCGGTCGAACGGAAACCGCAGCACCAGGAGCGCCGTGACCGTCCGCCGGGCCGCTGTCCGATCGGCCGTCACCAGCGCGCCGACCTCGGGCCAGACCCAGCTCGGCGGCGCGGCCAGGGCGCGTCGCGGCGTCACCGGGCCGGCCTCCGCCGCGGGCGCTCCCGTCGCGTCCGCCGGAGTGGCCCGGACCTCGTCCCGATCGAGGGAGACCGCCGAGAGGCCATCGTCACCGCCGATCCAGGCTCTCCCGCCGAGCGCGGCGAGGGCGGTGACGCCGCCAACCAGCGCCGCGGGGTGGGCGGTCCAGCTGACGGCGTCGCGCGAGCTCCAGACGCCGTCACCCGCGGCGATCCAGCGGCGCCCGTCGTCATCGCAGGCGAGCAGCCGTGCGGGCGGGCCTTCGCCGGTGCGCGCGAGCCGACGACCGTCCCAGACATAGACCCCGCCCCCCGCCAGCGCTGCCACGGTCTCCCCGCAGGCGGCGAGAGCCCGAGCGGGGCGATCGAGGAGGCGTGTCCAGTCTCCAGCGGCGTCGATCCGCGCGAGCCCGTCCTGGCCGGCGACCAGGATCGCGCCCGTCGCGTCGATCGCCAGGCCGCGTGGCCGCGCGGGCAGGGCGGCGATCGCGCGGAAGCGCGGGGCCTCATCGCCGCGGTCCGCGGTGTTCCGGGCGTCCGCCCGGAACAGGAGGTCGGCCGAGGCGGCGGCCAGCGTGCTGCCGCTGGCGGCCACCGCGATGAGGTCGCGTCCGGGCAGCGCGACGCGCCGGCAGCCCCCAGGCGTGACCTGCATCAGCCCGTCGCTGGTGGCGGCCCAGGCGCGCGCCGCCGCCGCGGCCAGCGCGCGCGGGCGAGCCGGTGGGAGGGTCGCCGTCACGGGGGCTGGGCGCGACAGCCGCCCCTCCTCGTCCAGCGCGTCTTCCGCCTCCAGCGTGCTGTCGTCGTCGGGCAGACCCACGTCCTGAAGCACGTCGGCCGCGTCGAGCAGCCGCGTCGGCCGCGGCGGCGTGCGCGCCGCGACGGGGCCGGGCCGGCCGCAACGCCCGATCGGCGAGCCCCGGTCGTCGAACGTCAGGATCGTCCCGTCGCGGATCGCGAACAGGCGTTCACCGCCGCCGACCAGCTGTTCGATGCCCCCCGACCAGGATGGCTCGGCGGGTGCGCCGTCCCGGCCGCCGCGAGCGGCCGACGCGGGCCGGGCGGTCAGCCCCCCGATCGCGAGCACCAGCAACACACGAGACATGCCCGCCCATTCAGCAACGGCCGTGCCGGCGGCGTAGAGCCCGAAGGTCCGCCGCTGGGCGCGCTCGCACCCGCGCCGTCCGTCCCGCCGCTGGCCATCGGCCGCCCGGTATCGGGACGCCCGGCCGGGCGCGGGACATGTGTTATAGAGCCGCCCATGGAGACCCCGGCGAGCTCGGCGAAGATCCTGGACGGCAAGGCGGTCGCGGCCCGAATTCGGGCGGACCTCGCGAAGCAGGTGGCTGCGCTCGCGGAGCGCGGCGTGCAACCCGGACTCGCCGTGGTCCTGGTCGGCGAGGATCCGGCCTCTCAGATCTACGTTCGCAACAAGGCCAAGGCCTGCGCCGAGGCCGGCATCCGGACCTTCGACCATCGGCTCGCCGCCACCACGACCCGGGCCGAGCTTCTGGCGCTGGTCGCGCGCCTCAATGCCGATGCCCAGGTCGACGGCATCCTGATCCAGCTGCCGCTGCCCGCGGGCCTCGACGCCCGCGAGATCCTGCCTGCCGTCGATCCGCGCAAGGACGTCGACGGCATCCACCCCGAGAACCTGGGGCGCCTGGTGATGGGCGAGCCCCGGTTCGTCGCCTGCACCCCGCTCGGCGTCATGACCCTGATCGAAGAGACCGGCTTGAAGCTGGCGGGCGCGGACGCCGTGGTCGTCGGACGCTCGAACATGGTCGGCAAGCCGATGGCGGCGCTGCTGACGGGCGCCGACGCCACCGTGACCGCCTGCCACTCGAAGACGCGCGATCTGGCCGCGGCCGTGGGGCGGGCCGACGTCGTCGTGGCGGCGGTGGGCCGCGGCGAGATGATCCGCGGCGCGTGGATCAAACCCGGCGCCGTCGTCATCGACGTGGGCATCAACCGCGGCGCGGACGGCAAGCTGCGCGGCGACGTGGAGTTCGCTGCCGCCGCCGCGCGCGCGTCGGCGATCACCCCGGTCCCCGGCGGCGTCGGGCCGATGACGATCGCGATGCTGCTGGTCAACACCGTCAAGGCCGCCAAGATCCGGGCGGCGTCGACGACCGGACACTAGCGCCTCAGGTCACGCGCGCCGAGAGCGGCTTGGCCAGCACGCGCAGGGCCGCAGCCTGAAGGTCGGCGAAACCGGGCGGGTTGGCCAGCGCCTCGTCGAAGCCCAGCGACGCCGCGCGCGCGCGATCCC
Source organism: uncultured Myxococcales bacterium (assembly GCA_964546845.1). Taxonomy (GTDB): domain Bacteria; phylum Myxococcota_A; class Polyangia; order Fen-1088; family Fen-1088; genus JADGRB01. The sequence goes on from CAZJMY010000068.1 coordinate 26,226, forward strand.
GTTCCAGCTGCGCGACCGCGAGAACCGGCGCGGACCCGGCCTCGCGGTGCTCGCGCAGTCGGGCGTAGAGCTCGTACCCCAGCGTGCCCGACGAGTCGAGATCGATGACCGCCAGGTCCACGTTGCAGATGGCCCCCGGCTCGGCCAGCTTGCGCTGATCGATCTCGATGACCTCGCAGGTGACGATCGATCGCAGGTACCGGATCAGCAGCGCGCGCGGGGCGGCCTGCGACGCGGCGACCAGCGCCTTCAGACCCTTGAACCCGAAGGCCAGCTTGTCGATCGCCTCACCGAAGTGATCCGACCGCGGCGTCACGGCCACGCCAGTCTCGGGCGCGCGCGGGCTGCCGTTCTTCTCGCCGCGCGGCCGCGTCACCACCGCGCCGACCGCGATCGACGAGGCGGGCGTGACGAGCTTCAGCTGGATGGGCGCGCCCGCGGGCAGGTGCTCGTCGACGGCGACGGACAGCTGGCCACGCGCGATGTGCGTGGCATAGGCGATCAGCAGCGCAGCGTCGGAGCGGTAGGTCAGCTCCAGCGTGGCGGCTGTCGTCACCGAGGCAGCAGCCTTTCCAGCAAGGCGTCCAGTTGATCCAGGGAGTGATAGTGGATGGCGATCTGGCCCCGATCGGGGCCGGCCTCGACCAGCTCGACGCGCGTACCGAGCGCGCGGGTCAGCCGCAGCGCCAGGTCGCGCGCGCTGGTCGACGGGCGGGCAGGGGCGGCGGCCGGTCGCGCGGCCGCGTCGGCGCCCTGACGCGCCTTGCGCACCATCTCTTCCACGCGCCGGACGGACAGCTCCGCCGAGACGATGCGGCGGGCCAGCTTCTCCATCTCCGACGCCGCCTCGAGCCCCAGCAGCGCGCGGGCGTGTCCCATCGACAGCCGCCCTTCGGCCAGCAACGCGCGCACCGGCTCGGGC
>CAZJMY010000069.1:0-10065 GCA_964546845.1 uncultured Myxococcales bacterium
CAGCGTCAGCCGCGTCTCACCGGGCGCCGTCGCGACCCGCAACGCCAGCTCGTGCCGGCCCGCCGAGAGCGACAGCCGCGTGGCCGTGATGCGCGGCCCGTACCGATCGGGCGCGCCGTGCGCCGACGTGACGCCGTCCACCGACAGCAACGCCTCACCGGCGTCGTCGACGAGCACCTCGTAGACGCCCTCGCCGACCTCGACGGCGGCGCGCAGCAGCCGCGCGTCGGCGCGGCCGTCCAGGGCCGGGGCCAGATCGACGTGATCGCCCGACGCCGCGATCGCGCGCCAGCGCGACGGGTCGCGCGCCGACGGCGGTTCGGTCGCGCGCAGATCGAGGTGCGCCAGCGGGCCCAGTCGCCCCGCGTCCATCAGCGCCGGCGCGAACCCCGCGGCCGCCGCCTCGCGCGCGACGCGGGCGGGATCGCCGGCCCGCCGGCCAATGTCCTCGGCCAGTCGCGCCAGCTCGAGGCACGCCGCCCACGGCAGGCTCGGCGCGCGGGACAGGTCGCTCGGTCGAAGCAGGCCGGCCACGCGCGCCTGCTCGGCCGGACCGATCTCGTCGAAGAGGTCTCGCACGCGGGCGGCCGCCACGGGCGCCAGCGCCTCGGTCCAGGCCGCTCCCGCGCCGCCCGCCAGCGACCGCAGCAACCTCACGTCGGCGTCCAGCGCCGACCGGCTGTCGCCACGAGAGGCCGCGACGGTCGCCTGGCCGAACAGCGCCACCGCATCGTCGGGCGCCGCCACCAGGCGCGCGGCGAAGATCCGGGAGGCCTCGTCCTGCCGCCCTTCGCCCAGCGCGGTCCAGCCAGCCAGCGCCGGCTCCGGCCGCGGCGCCCCCGTCCGAGGCAGCGACGCACAGGCCCCGAGCTCGACGAGCACGGCCGCCGCCAGCGCCAGGCGCCTCACGACTCGTCACCGGCGCGGGACGCGGCCTGCGCCTGGTCCTTGGGCGCGATCAGCAGCCGCTCTTGGATGAGCGAGTCGATCTCGCCCAGGAAGGCCCGGAAGCGAGGGTACTCGTCGGGCGCCACGCGCGCCTTCTCGACGTCCAGGAACGAACGGACGTGCACCACGCCGCCGTCCGCGCGGACGTCCAGGTGGAACCGCCCGAACGCGCTCTCGACGTCGCGCGCCGCCCCGTCGGGCATGCCGCCCGCCGCGATCGTCCAGCCGGGTGGCAGCCGGTACACCAGCTCCTCGTCGTGCTGCCAGGGGTACGCGAGCACCAGGTCGTGGTGCCGCTCGGACAGCCGGGCGTACGTACGCACGAAGTCCGGGTCCCGCCCGCTGATCGGCAACTCCAGCGCGTGCGCGCCGCGCGCCTGGCCCAGGCGCGGAACGCTGGCCGCCGCCTTGACGGTGACCGGAGCCTCGCGATCGCCGATGGCCGGCATGTCGACGGCCGTCAGGCGCGCGCCCGGGAAGCGCCCGGTCCAGACGCGTCCGTACCGATCGGACCGCTCGCCGGCCGACTGATAGTGCTCGCGCCAGTTGGGTGCCGCCTGCCCCCGGATGGTCAGCTTCTCGTCGAAGCGCGCGTCGCCGCTCGCCTCGACGGCGATGTCCCAGCGACGCTCCACGCGGCTGGCCGAGGCGGGCAGGATCGGTGTCTCCGTCAGCGTCCCGCCGGTCGGCCCGACTCGCAGCACCATCACCCCCTGGTCCTCGGACGGCAGCTCGGTCGTCCCCGAGAACTCCGCCGTGCCGTCGAGGTACAGGTTCAGCCCCGGCACGTAGACGATCGCGTGATCGAAGATGGCCAGCGACGCCGGCGCCGGGTCCAGCCGGCCGCCCCGGCGGGTGCGCACCAGCACCAGCTCCGAGGGGACGCCCACCTCGCGCAGCAGCGCCAGCATCAGCGACGCCTTGTCCTTGCAGTCGCCGAACCGCCGGGCCAGCACCTGCGTGACCTTGTACGGCTTGTAGCCGTGGATCCCGAACTCGAGCCCCACGTAGCGCGTGTTCTGCACCACGAAGTCGTGCACGGCGCGGACCTTGTCGCGGTCGTTCATGCCGGGCGCCACCAGCGCGCGTGCCGTCCGGCGCACCTCGTCGTCGGCGGTCAGCTGATCTTCGATGAGGTGCCAGTACCAGGTCGCGACATCCTGCCAGCTCGCGTAGGTGCTCACGTGCAGGTAGGGCGCGATCTCGCCCGTGCCCGGCATGGCCGGCTCCGTATCGATCTTGGGGACGTCGCGCGCCGCGAACCGGTAGACGCGCTCATTGCCGTCGTCGGCCGTCGATTGCTGCAACCCCGAGACGCGCGGCACGTTGCTGTGGATCGGCCGGCTGGCGGGGGCCAGCAACGTGTAGTCCCAGCGCCGCTTGGGGATGCTCTCGGCGACGAACTGCAGGTCGCCGAAGTAGTCGGCCATCTGGTTCTCCGTGCCGACGTCGTCGACCAGGTACTGGATCTCGATGACGTCGCCGGGGCGCAGCCCCTCGAACCGGATCACCTCGGCGCGGTTGTCGTAGTAGAGGCCGTACCACGGCTCGGACAGATCCTCGTCGCTGCGGTCCGCCGCCTCGAAGACCTCGACGCCGCCACCGGGCCCGCGGCGGTAGACGCGCGCCTGCCGGACGTCGACCTCTTCACTGCCGGGCGTGTAATGGATCTCGAACTCCTTGTTGTCCTCGGCGCCGCGCGCGGTCAGCACCTGCACGACCCGCTGCGCGAAGGTGCGGGCCAGACCGTTGCGGTGCATGCGCACCACGCGGCGGTCCAGCAGCACCACCGCGGGGTCGGCGGGGGCGGCGGGGACGTTCCCCCTCGGGACCAGCGTGGCCGCGTCCTCGGCGAACCGGCGCGCCAGCTCGTCGGCGGCCACCGAGTCGGGCCGCTCGCCCGTGGCCAGATGGTCGACGGTCCGTTTCAGCTCCGGGTCCTGCGGCCGCAGGGCCAGCGCCGCGCGCAGCCGGTCGAGCGCCTCGGCCTCCCGTCCCGCCCGCCGCAGCAGCTTGCCCAGCGCGGCCAGCGTGGTCGGATCGTCCGGAAGGCGCGCCGCCAGGGCCTGCAGCTCCGCGACTGCGTCCGCCATCCGGCCGCAGCCCTCGTCCAGGCGGGCCAGATCGATCGCCAGCGACGGCAGGTCGGGCCGCAGCTCCGCCGCAGCCGCCAACCGGCGCCGAGCCTCGGCCGCGTCGCCCCGGGCGCGGGCCCGCGACGCCAGCTGATGGAGAAGGTCGACCTCAATCTGCCGCGTCTCCGCCAGCAGAGCCAGGGCGCGGTCGCTCTCGGCGCGCCGGTCGGCTGCCTCGTAGAGCCGCGCCGCCAGGCGCAAGACGCGCGGCAGCGACCGCACCGCCGGCGGCAGGGTCTCCAGACGGCGCACGGCGGACATCGGCAGCCCCGCGTCGCCGTCCAGGTCGGCCGCGGTCAGCACCGCCGGCCAGCACGCCGGGTCGATCGCCAGCGCGCCGGCCAGCTGCGCGGCCGCCCGCGCCTCGCGCCGATCGGCCCGGGCGAGCTCGGCCAGCCGGACCAGCGCCAGCGCCCGCGCCGCCGGGGACGCCCCCGTCGCGTCCTTGCCGTCGCCCTTGGCCTGCCCTGCCCCCTCGTCCTGTGAGGCGACGTCCAGCGCCGATTCGAGCGCCCGCCGGCGATCGTCGTCCGTGTCGGCGACGTCGGCCGCCACCAGCCACGCCTCGAAGCTGGGCCGAGCCGCCACCGCCCGTTGCGCCGCGGCCGCGGCAGCCCGCGACTCGCGATCGCGCGGCCCGAGCCAGCCGAGCACCCGCGCCAGATCCAGCCAGGGCTGCGGGGCGTGGGATCCTTCCGCTCGCCGGGCGAGGAGCTCGTCGAGCGACGCCACCCGCGGCCCCGGCCCCGGGAGGGGCCGCGCCCACCGCGCCGACGCCGGCGGCGGCGCGGGCGCCATTTCGAACGGCAGGGGGCGGCCTGCCGGATCGGTCAGGCGCGCGTACAGCCGCCAGGCGCCGTCGACGACCACGGTCTTGATCAGGATCCGGTTCCAGCCGTGACCGAGGCGAATGCCGACGGCGTCCTGGTCCAGCGCCGCCGCGCGCACGACGTCGCGCGCGAAGATCTGCCGCCCGTTCAGCCAGACGGCCACCGGTCCCGGCGAGCCCAGCCGCAGCGCCGCCGGTCGGTCGGCGTCGCTGTGCACGAAGGTCACGACGTAGGCGACCGCCTGGTCGTCGGGGCGCAGAATCCCGTCCAGCAGCAACGCGCCCTCGCGCGCCACGGCGTCGGCCGCGCGCCAGCCTACCTCGTGCCCCTTGCCCGGGTACCGGCGGTCCAGCGCGGGGGCGGCCGGCTCCGACTCGGGCGGGAACGGCGTGCGAAAGCTGGCGCGCCCCTCGCCGAAGGGGCCGATCGCAAACGCCCGCGTGAGGAAACCCAGGCGTGCCCGCCGCGCTTCCGCCGCGGCGTGGTCGCCGCGCTCGTCCTCGAGGTGCGCCAGCAAGAGGGCCGCCTGCGCTGCCACCAGCGGGTGGGCCCCCGCCGCGACGCCCGGACGCAGGGCCGCCTCCAGCGCAGGCGGCGGCACGTTCTCGTCCAGGCTTGCCAGCTGCGCTACGGCGGCCGCCGCTTCCGGCCGAGCAACCTGGCTCGCCAGGGCCGCCGCGGCCCGCGCCAGCACCTCGCCGTGAGCATCCGGCGCGCCCGCACTCGCTGCGCCGGGCGTCGCCGCCGCCCCAGCTTCTACCGTCCGCCCTCCCACCGCGACGACGACGCCAACCACCAGCGCCGCCGCAGCCCGTACTTTTGCCATGGGCGGCGTGATTATAGCCGGACCGCCCGCTTTAGCGTTGTTCGAAGTACCGGGATATTGCTTCGCGCAAAGCGAGCCGCGCGCGGTGAAGGCGCGTCTTCACGGTCGGGATGGAGATGTTCAGCACCTCGGCCGTCTCCTCGGTCGAAAGCCCCTCGACGTCCCGAATCAGGAAGACGGTCTTGTAGATCTCCGGCAGCTCGTCGACGGCCGCCTGGATCCGCCGGCGCAGCTCGTCGCTCTGCAGCTCGTCGTCGGGCCGGCGGGCCCAGTTGTCGCCGGGTGCGGGGATGTGGCCGTATGTGTCCAGGAAGTCGACCGGCAGCTCCTCGGTCGACACCTCCGGGTGGCGCCGCTGGGACCGCAGCCGCATCAACGCCGCATTGGCCGCGACCCGGTACACCCAGCTGCCGAACTGGGAGTCGCCTTTGAAGGTGTCCAGCTTCCGCCAGACGGACAGGAACGTGTCCTGAACGATCTCCTTGGCTTCGGTCTCGTTCCGCACGAACCGGAACGCGAGGCGGTACACCTTGTCCTCGTACCGCTCCACCAACTGCTCGAACGCGGCAAAGTCCTTGGCGCGCGCACGGGTGACCAGCTCCTCGTCGGTGACGGGAGCCGGCGCGCCTGCATCGGGGGTGGTCGGCGTGGCCATCGTTGACCGGTCTCGATTCTCCCAGATAATCACGTCCGCCGATAGCGTCCTTCGCGGCCCGATCCGACCCATGCTCCGTCCACGCGGTGAGGCGGCGTGCTAGAAATGCGGCATGCATGCACGGGCCGCGGCGGCGTTCGCTGTCCTCTGGGCCGGTCTGGCAAGCGCTGCGCCACCGTCGGCACCACCACCGGCGGCGGCACCGCCCCCACCCGCCGACCTGCCTCAGATTCCCTTCGAGAAGCTCACGCTGCCGAACGGGCTGGAGGTGATCCTGCACGAGGACCACCGCACGCCCGAGGTCGCCGTCGACGTCTGGTACAAGGTCGGGTCGCGCGACGAAGCGCCCGCCCACACCGGCTTCGCCCACCTCTTCGAGCACATCATGTTCCAGGGGACCAAGCACATCCCCGAGGACCGTTACTTCGCGTTCTTGCAAAAGGCCGGCGCGTCCAACGTGAACGGCTCGACGGCCGCGGACCGCACCAACTACTACGAGGTGGTTCCGTCCAACCAGCTCGAGCTCGCGCTGTGGCTCGAGAGCGACCGGATGGGGTTCCTGCTGGACCGCCCGTCCTTCAAGGAGACGCTCGACAACCAGCGGGACGTCGTCAAGAACGAGCGCCGCCAGCGGTACGAGAACCGCCCGGCCGGCATCATCCCCGAGGTGCTGGCGGAGGCCATCTACCCCGCCGACCATCCGTACCACCACCCGGTCATCGGCTCGATGGCCGACCTGTCGGCCGCGTCCGTCGACGACGTGAAGGCCTTCTTTCGCACCTACTACGCGCCCGGCAACGCCACGCTCACGGTCAGCGGCGACATCGATCGCGCGAAGACCAAGGAGCTGGTCCAGAAGTACTTCGGCCCCATCCCGGCGGGGGCGCCCGTCCTACGCCGAGCCGGCGGCGAGGTGCGCATGGCGGCGCCGAAGCGGATCGCCATGGAGGCCAAGATCCAGCAGCCGCAGCTCTACGTGGACTACCCGTCCCCGGCCAACTTCGCGCCGGGAGATCGCGAGCTGGACGTGCTGGCGAACATCCTGGGCAACGGCAAGGCGTCGCGCCTCTACAAGCGGCTGGTCTACGACCTCAAGATCGCCCAGGCGGTCGGCGCCTCGCAGCAGAGCCAGCTCCTGTCGAGCACGTTCGAGATCACGGCGTCGCCCATGCCGGGGCACACGCTGGACGAGATCCTGACCGTCATCGACGACGAGGTCGCCAAGCTGCAAGCCACGCCACCGACCCCCGCCGAGGTCGATCGCGCGAAGAACCAGATCGAGTCCGAGACGGTGCGCAGCCTCGAGTCGGTGCTGGCGCGCGCCGAGCGGCTGCAGTCGTACAACTATTCGCTGGGCGATCCCGGCTTCGTCACCGAGGACCTGCGGCGCTATCGCGCGGTCGACGCGAACGCCTTGCAGCGCTACGCCCGGGAGGTGCTCGACCGGAGCAACCGCGTGGTGGTCACCGTCGACCCGAACCCGGCAGCGCCCATCATGGGACGGGTGAAGAAATGATTCGCGAGCCCTGGAAACTTCGAGCCTTTTCGACGATCGCGGTGGCCTGCGCGGGGCTGGCCTGCGCCAGCCAGTCGCCGAAACCCGCCGCGACCCCGGCCGCCGCCGCGACGACCGCGACGCCCGCCAGCCCGACGGCGATGCCGGCCCCGCCGGCCGCGGCGGCCACCCCACCGGCGCCGGCGCCGCGGATCACGCCCGACGCCCCCTTTCGCGAGCAGGCGCCGGGCGCCGGCCCCGAGCAGCCGTACCACCCGCCGCACTGGACGCGCTTCAAGCTGAAGAACGGGCTGGAGGTGTTCCTGGTCGAATTCCACGACCTGCCGCTCGTGGACTTCAACCTGGTCGTCAAGACGGGGTCCGCCGCCAACCCGACCGACAAGGCCGGTCTGGCCGACCTCACCGCGCGGATGCTGGTCGAGGGGACGAAGACCCGCGGCGCGCTCGAGATCGCCGACCAGGTGGCGGGTCTGGGCGCCACGCTCGCCACCGGCAGCACCTGGGAGGCGTCCAGCGCCGGGCTCTCGACCCTGACCAAGAACCTGGACGCCGCGCTGGCGATCTTCGGCGACGTGGTGCAGAACCCCGCCTTCGACGCCAAGGAGTTCGCGCGCGTGCGGGACAATCTGCTGACCGCCATCGCGCGCCGCAAGGACAGCCCGCCGACGGTCGCCGGGCTGGCGCTGGCCCATCTCCTTTACGGAGCCAAGCACCCGTACGGGTGGCCGACCACGGGGACGGAGGCGACCTTGAAGAAGGTGACGCCGGCCGACCTGCGGGCGTTCTGGGAGGCCAACTACCACCCGAACAACGCCGCCCTCATCGTCGCGGGTGACGTCTCGGAGGCCGACCTCCGGACCAAGCTGGAGACCGCCTTCAAGGGCTGGCGCGCCAAGCACGTCGCCGCCCACAAGCTGCCCGCCGCCACGCCCCCCGCGCAGACCAAGGTCTTCCTGATCGACAAGGCGGGGGCACCGCAGTCCTCGATCCGCGTCGGCCAGATCGGCATCGACCGGCTCAATCCCGACTACTTCGCGGTCACCGTGATGAACCTGATTCTGGGCGGCGGCTTCTACCGCCTGGACCTGAACCTGCGGGAAGGGAAAGGCTGGACGTACGGCGCCCGATCGAGCTTCGACCCGCGCCGCGCGCCGGGGCCGTTCTCGGCGGGCGGCGAGTTCGTCGCCCCCCACAGCGCCGACTCGGTCGCGGAAATCCTGAAAGAGGTGAATGGCATCCGGGACAGCGACGTCACGGACGCGGAGCTCGCCCGGGCCAAGGACCAGATCATCAAGTCCTTCCCCGCCCGGTTCGCCACCCGCGCCAGCGCGGCCGCGCAGCTGGCGGACCTGGCCGTGTTCGGGTTCCCGGACAGCTACTGGGCCGATTACCCGCAGAAGATCGCCGCCGTCACCAAGGACGACGTGCGCCGGGTCGCCCGCAAGTACCTGGACCCGGCCCACCTGGCGATCGTGGTGGTCGGCGACCGCCAGTCGATCGAGGGGCCGCTGGCCAAGATCGCGCCGGTCGAGGCGCGCGACCTGGACGGCGATCCGGTCAGCGCCGGCGAAGGCAGCGGCGCCGCCGCGGGCAGCGCCACCGCGGGGGCCGGCGCCCCCCGAACGAAGACGGCCGCCAGCTCGGCGAGCCACGCCAGCCATGACGAGCGGCGGGCACAATGATCACGGGGGAACCCCCCGCGGGTTCCCGGCCGCTCCCGCCGGGGCCCCTTCACAGGGGGACGCCTGCTGTCAGGCCGGCGTCGCGGACGCGACCGCCCAGGCGGCCCGCGAGCGGCGGCAAAAGGTCCGCCGCGTTTTCTGGATCACGCTGAGCCTCAACGCGATCGTCGCCGTGGCCAAGGCGGCGTACGGCTACGTCTCGGGGTCGCTGACCCTGGGCGCCGACTCGCTTCACGCGATCCTGGACGCTTCGTCGAACGTGCTGGCGCTGTTCAGCCTGGGCTGGGCGGCCGTGCCCGCGGACGATCGCCACCCCTACGGGCGCCAGAAGATCGAAATCCTGGCCGCGCTGGGGATCGGGGTCCTGATCGTCGCCGGTCTTTTCGAGTTCACGGGCGCCGCGATCGGCGCGCTCCGGTCCGGGCGGGCGGCCCCCCACGTCGGCTGGCAGGGCTTTGCGATCGTGCTGGGGACGATGGGCATCACCCTCTTCGTGAGCCGGTACGAGCATCGCCAGGGGCACGAGCTGCACAGCGAGCTCCTGCACGCCGACGCCCATCACGCGACCTCGGACTTCTATGCGTCGGGCGCCGTGGTGGCCTCGTTCCTCGCGGCCCGGGCTGGAATCGCCTGGGCCGACGGGGTGGCGACGCTGGTGCTGGTGGTGCTGATCGGCCAGGCGGCCTGGAAAGTGTTTCGCGACAACGTGCCGGTGCTGATCGACGCCGCCCGGCTGGATCCGGCCGGCGTGGCCGCGCTCGCCCGCTCGGTCGAGGGCGTGGGCGACGTGCACCGGGTCCGTTCCCGGGGTATGCGCCGCGCGGTCGAGCTCGATCTCCACCTCGAGGTCGCGCCCGACATGAGCGTGGTCGACGCTCACAACCTGGCTCAGCAGATCGAGCGCGAGGTCAAAGTAAAGTTTCCCGAGGTTTCAGACGTAATCATCCACGTCGAACCCAAGGCCCACTGAAACGCGCCAATCAGCGAACCAGAAGTCGAGATCAAAATTCGACAAAAGTTTCGACCGAAAAGCCCGAAGCAAATCTCGAAGCCAACCCAAGCAACTCCCAACCGACCCCCAACTGGAACCCACAGCAAAGACTTCGGCAAACCCAGGGCAAGCCCAGGAAAAAAAGCCCGAAACCAGAGTGGCACAACACACCCCGAAGGGGGGTCAATAGCTTGACACCTTTGGCCATAACGATAAGATACCGGCCGCAGACTTTTTAGTTTCGATCACCAAAGCAGTCCCAGGGTCCCAACCGGGCACCTAACCTCACTAAACCGCTTCCAACCCACACCCGAGATCGTTTGCCGCGCATCAGAGCGCGAGCGCGAGGAGAGACGAGATGCAAGGACTCGCCCAGTTCCTAGAGCAAGGTGGCACCCTGATGTACGTCAACCTGGTGGTGTCCATCATCACCTTGGCGATCATCGCAGACCGGGCCATCTTCTTCCTCGGCAAGGGTTCGG
>CAZJMY010000070.1:0-3798 GCA_964546845.1 uncultured Myxococcales bacterium
CGCCTTGTGACCTCAGCCACGACGAAACGGCGCGATTACGCCGCCCCGCGGCTGGCACGCAACTTGTTTATCAACCGCTGGACGGGCGGGCGGGCTCCCGGTCCGCTAAACTCTAATTGGAGGGCAGTCATGGATGTCATGGCTGAAGTTGGGTCCTGCTGCGTGGCCGAGGTGATGGGCACCGAGCTGTACACGCTGACACCGGACACGGTGGTGGCTTCAGCGCGGCGGCTGGCCTTTGAAAACGGAATCGATCACCTGCTGGTGCTCGACAACGGGACCTTGACCGGGATTGTCTGTCGCGAGGACCTGCGAACGGCCGAGCGAACGGCGTTCGTGGGCGAGTGCATGAGCTCGCCTGTCCTCTGCATCGGACCCGATACGACGCTGGACGAGGCGGCGCAGATCATGGTCGAGCAGCACGTCTCGTGCTTGCCGGTCGTGACCGGCGCGTTCCTGGTCGGCATCGTCACCCGTGATGCGCTGGCGACCGTCGGGCTCGCGGGCGAGCGGCGTCCGGCGGCCAAGCTGGTCTGCAGCGCCTGCGGCGCCGACCACGAGGACGACAAGGTTCGCCGCGATCCCCGGTCGGGCGGCATCCCGCTGTGCGTCGATTGCCTGGGCCGCACCTCCGCGAACGCGCTCCGCCGGCAGGCCGACTAGCCCGTCATCTCAGCAGCTTCGGCCAAGCTCGCCATCGGCCGGTTCATCGGTCCCAACCGCGGGCGTTGTATAAGCGCCCGCGATGCCGGTCAGCCGCGCGGGCGCCAAGCTGGACGCGGCGCTGAGCCAGTTCGAGCTGGCCGGCGCCGTGAAGGGCGCGCGCGCCGTCGACGTGGGTGCCTCCGCGGGCGGCTTCACCGAGGTTCTGCTGGCGCACGGCGCAGCTTCGGTCCTGGCCGTCGACGTGGGCCGCGACCAGCTGCACCCGTCGCTGCGAAGCGACGCGCGTGTCACCGTCCTGGAAGAGACGGACTGGCGCCACCTGTCCCTCAACGAAGCTGAAGGGCCGTTCGACTTCTTCACGGTGGATGTGAGCTTCGTCTCAGCTCGTAACATGCTGAGGGGGCTGGCGTTTCGATTACGCCCCGGCGCCCAGGGGGTGGTCCTGGTGAAGCCGCAGTTCGAGCTGCCCGATCGGCAGGTCAAAGGCGGTGAGGTGCGTGACCAGAATCTGCGGCAGGCCGCCGTCGACCGGGTTCGCAAGCGGGGCGAGGCGCTCGGGTTTCGGCTCGTCGCGGACGTCGATTCGCCGGTGGCGGGGCGCGAAGGGTCCGTCGAGATCCTGGCGCACCTGCGGTTCGAGGGGCGTTCGGAGCGGCTGCCCGCCCCGGGCGAGCGGCGCCCGCACCAGCCGCGAGCGCGGCGGTCCGCAGCTGGACCGGAGTCGCTGCGCTGGTTCGCGGTCGTCGCGCCCGGACTGGAGCCGGCCGCCGAGCGCGAGGTGCGCGGGCTGGAAGGCGTCCACGAGGTCACCGCGGTTGCCGGCGGCGTCGAGTGGACGGCGCCCCCGCTGGGCGGACTGGAGGCGAACCTGTGGCTGCGCACCGTCACGCGGGTCGTCGCCCGCGTCGGCAGCGTCGAGGCGCGCGAGTTCGGCAAGCTGCGCCGGCGCGCGGCCGAGCTGCCGTGGGACCGGTTCCTGGCCCGCGGCGCCACCGTCAGCATCCGCGCCAGCGCGACGCGCTCGCGCCTGTACCACACCGGCGCGCTGGCCGAGACCGCCGCGCTGGCGATCGCGGACGCCGTGCCGGGCGTGCGCGTCGCGGGCAAGGACGAGGAACAACCGGCGGCGGCCGTGCTGCTGCGCGGTGAGGCAGATCGGTTCACGTTCAGCGTCGACGCCTCGGGCGAACGGCTCCACCGCCGCGGCGCGCGGATCGAAGTCGGCGCGGCCCCCATGCGCGAGACGCTGGCGGCCGGCCTGCTCGCGCTGGCCGGATGGGATCCCAGCCAGCCGCTGTGCGATCCCGTCTGCGGCGCCGGCACGATCGCGATCGAGGCAGCCCTGCAGGCCGTCGATCGGGCGCCCGGGCTGGATCGCGAGTTCGCGCTGGAGGACTGGCCGCTGTTCGCGGCGTTCGGTGAGCTGGCGGCCGCGTTGCGCGAGCGCGCCCGCGCGCGCGTGCGACCCGGCGCCCCCGCCCCCATCGTCGCGTCGGATCGCGATCCGGCCGTCATCGAAAGCGCCACGCGGAACGCCGCGCGCGCCGGTGTGGCCGAACAGATCGGCTTCGCGTGCCGCGATCTCGGCGACGCCCGCCCCACGTCGGAACGCCCGGGGTTGGTGATCGCCAACCCGCCGTACGGGCGGCGGCTGGGCGACCCGCGCGCCGCCGTGCGCGTCTACCGCGATCTGGGTCGCCTGCTGCGCGCGCACTTTCGCGGGTGGCGCGCGGCGGTCGTCGTGCCGGCGCGCCTGCCCGGCGCGGGCGATGCTCTGCGCCTCACGCTGCCCGATCACCACCGCCTGCGAAACGGCGGGTTGCCCATCGAGCTGCGCGTCGGCGCGATCACTTGAGCGGCAGCTCCAGCTGGGCGAGAGGCGGCTCGCGCACGGCCTTCGCCGGAGGCTTGGGCGCCTCCGACACCGACCGCGCGGTGTCGCCCATCGCGGCGTGCGGCAGAAAGCCGTGTCGCGCGGCGGACGTCTCGAACAGCGATTGGATCGCCTGCGCGTAGGTCCCTTCGCCTCGTCCGCGCACGCCGAACCGCGAATCGTAGAGCTGCCCGCCACGTGTCTCACGCACGCGATGCAGCACCCGGTCGGCCGAGAGCGGCAGCGCCGCCCGCAGCCGTTCCTCGAACACCGCCTTCACCGACCCGGGCAGCCGCAGCAGCACGTGACCGGCGGAGCGCGCGCCCGCGTCGTGCGCCGCCTTCAAAATGCGCGGGATGTCCTGATCGTTGAGACCTGGGATGATCGGCGCGACGTTGACGCCGACGGAGATGCCGGCCCGCGCCAGCTTTTCGATCACGCGCAGTCGCCGCGCCGGCGCCGGAACGTACGGCTCGATCGCACGCGCCTTGTCGGCGTCCCAGAACGGGATGCTGACCGTGACGTGCGCGGATGCGACGGCGCCCAGGCTGGCCAGCACGTCGACGTCACGCTCGACCAGCGCCGACTTCGTGATGATGGCGGCGGGGTTCGCGCGCTCGACGCACACCTCCAGGCAACCGCGCGTCAGCCGGTATGACGCCTCCAGCGGCTGGTAGCAGTCGGTGACGCCGCTGAAGACGACCGTCTCGCCGCGCCATCCCTTTCGCGCGAACGCCGCCCGCAGCAGGGACGGCGCCTGCGGCTTGACGACGATCTTCCGGTCGAAGTCGGTCCCGGCGCCGAAGCTCAGATACTCGTGCGAAGGCCGCGCGTAGCAATACGCGCAGGCGTGAAAGCAGCCGCGGTACGGGTTGACGCTCCAGGTGAACCCCACGTCCGGGCTGTCGTTCTTCGACAGGATGTTGCGGGTGCCGTCGACGAACACCTCGAGCCGCACCTCTGGTATGCCCTCGAGGTACTCGACCTCCGTCGTGGCCCAGGGGTTCGGCGGGTTGGAGATCGCCACGGGCCGCACCCTGGAACTCTGTTCCTGAACCGATGTTCAGTCAAGCGCGGGCGCGATCAATCAAGTAGTGTTCCGCGGCTTTTGCCATGGCAGGCCCCCCCGACCCTTCCTCGAACCGATTCGCGCGGTTGGCCGCGCTTCCCCCGTACGTCCTCGCGGCCGTCGACGAGCTGAAGTCGCGGCTGCGCGCGGAGGGGCACGACGTCTTCGACTTCGGCCTCGGCAATCCCGA
>CAZJMY010000071.1:0-6147 GCA_964546845.1 uncultured Myxococcales bacterium
GGGCTCGTCGGCGAAGTCGTCGGCGCTGCGCGCGAAGGCGTACAGCGCGACCAGGTGCGGGCGCAGCTCGGGCGCCACGAAGCGCGACGCGACCGGGTAGCTCTCGGTGTGGGCCCGCGCGAACTCCTCGCAGTACTCGTAGGAGCGGGCGACCGTCCACGGGCCGGCCGGCGGATCCAGCCAGCGAATCGGCGGCCGCGGAACGGAGGACAGTGACGGCGCGCCGTCGGCCGCGCCGTCGCGCGCCTCGCGAATGATCTGCCGGATCATCATGTCGTTCCTCCCAGCCGCGGCGCCTGCGTCAGCCCACTGGACCGGCGGTGAAGCGCCATGTGACCGCGCTGGATCCCGTCGGTGGCCAGCGCGCGCAGCGCCGCCAGGTTCGAGGCCAGCCCGGCGCTGGCGACGATCATCCCCAGCGCCGTCGCGTCGGTGGCGCCCAGCAGCTTCAGCGCCAGCCGCGCGCCCGCGTGGGCGTGCAGCGTGCCGCCGACGGTGCCCAGCGCCATCGGCATCTCCAGCCGGCCGACCAGGTCGCCGTTCTCCGCGCGCCAGGTGGCCAGCGGGCGGTAGCGCCCGCTGACGGCCGCGAACGCGTGGGCGCCCGCCTCGACGCCGCGCCAGTCGTTCCCCGTCGCCATCACGACGGCGTCGACGCCGTTCATGATGCCCTTGTTGTGGGTCGCGGCGCGGTACGGATCGTCCTCGGCGAAGCGCGACGCCGCGACGATCCCGTCGCGCACCGTCGGCCCGTCCATGGTCTTCGACGCCAGCGCCGCCGCGGGAACCCGCGCGCGCACGCGCACGCAGCGCCGGTCGCACAGGTTGGTCAGGATGCGCAGCCCGGAACGCCCGCCCGCCAGCGCCGCCACGCGGTCGGCCAGCGCCTCGGCAACGGTGTTCACCATGTTGGCGCCCATCGCGTTCCGGCAGTCGACGTGCACGTGCACGACGACCCGGCGCGGATGCGCGCGCACCTCGATCTCACGCGCGCCGCCGCCGCGCGCCGCCAGCCGCGGCAGCGTCGCGTGCGCCAGCGCCAGCAGCTCGTCGGCCGCGGCCTGCAGGCGGGCGGCGGACGCGTCGGGGTCGGCGACGTCCACGATCTCGATCTGCGCCGTCATGACGGGGTCGTCGGCCTCGGCGACGAAGCCGCCGCCCTCGCGCACCATGCGGGCCGCGTTCGAGGCGGCCGCGATCACCGACGGCTCCTCGACGGCCATCGGCACCAGCACGTCGCGCCCGTTGACGCGGAAGTTGAGCCCGATGCCCAGCGGCAGCGCGTACACGCCGACGGCGTTCTCGACGATCTTGTCGGCCGTCTGGGTGTCGAGCCCGCCGCCGTCCAGGGTCTCGAGATCCTGCGCGGTCAGATCGGCGACGCCGCGCAACGCCTCGCGCCGCTCGCCGACGGAGAGCCGGTAGAACCCCGGGATGCGCGTCCCCTGCTTGCCGTCGTCATGCGCGTCGTTGTTCATGGCGCCTTTCTATTGATTCCCTGGCCCGACATCGCGCGAAAGCCCCCGCGCGCCGGTCGTTATACTAAGAATTTGCAGGCCCAGCCGGCTCACCCGGGCCCGGAACGCCTCGGCGGCGTCCAGATCAGCAAAAAGCCCGATTCCGACGTCGCCGCCGCCCGCGCCCGAGCCCTTGGCGGCTCCGCCGCAGCCCTTGGCCACCGCGGCCGCCGTCTGCAGCGCGGGCGTGACGATCGGGACGTCCGCGGCATGACCCAGCGCCTCCAGCGCCTCGTGCGCCGCGGCGACCGCGTCGATCATGGCGGCGGCGACACCCGCCTCGTGCGCGGCGACGAACCGAGCCGCCGCGGTCGCGATCGCCTGCACGCGGGCCGCGTGCTCGGCGGGCTCGCGCGCGGCCAGCCGCTCGACCGCGTTCAGGAAGTGAACCGTCCCGGCAGGCTCGCCGGCCCGGAAGACCACCAGCTGGGCCGGCAGCGCGGCAGTCAGCGCGCGGATGACGGGTTCCCCCTGGTCCGCGCGCGCGTAGGCGATGAGACCGCCGAACAGCGACGCGGCCACGTCCCCGCCCGAGCCCCGCCCGCCCTGCGCCGCGCGGTGCGCGCCCACGGCCAGCGGTAGCAGCGCGCCCGGGTCGAGCGGACGCCCCAGCGCGTCCCACAGCGCGCCCACCGCAGCCACCACGGCCGCGGCGCTGGACCCCAGGCCCAGCTTCTGGCCGTCCTGGCTCAGCGACGCGCTGTCCACCTCGGGCGCGCCCGGGGGCAGCGACAACCCCTCCCGCGCCGCCTGCTCGGCGACCGCATGCACGGCCGCCGCGATGAGCGGCGTCGACGGCGCACCGCCCGGCACGAACCTGGCCACGGCGCGGCGGTCGACGGCGGCGACGACGGCCGTCCCGCCGTGCAGCACGGCGTACTCGCCGATCAGGAACAGCTTGCCTGGCGCGCTGAGGGCGCTCATGCGGCCTCCACGACGCGCGCGCCCGGTCCAGGCGCCGCGACCAGGGTCCGCAGCACGCCGGGCGTGGCCTCCAGCGCGGACGCCACGCGCTCGGCGTCCGCGGCCGCGCACAGCACCTTGACGTGCGGACCGGCGTCGATCGTGAAGAACGCGGCGACCCCCGCCGCGCGCAACGAGCGCACGGTCCCCATCGCGCTGACCGTCGCTGGGTTCCAGTAGAGAATCGGCGGGTCGGCCGCCATCGCGCTGGCGTGCATCCGCATCGCGCTGCGCTCGGCGACGGCGCCCAGCGCGTTCAGATCGCGCGCCGCGATCGCCGCGCGCGCATCAGCCAGGTCCCCCTCCACGCCCCGCACCCACGCATCGTAGTACGGCGAGGTGGCGGCGGTGCGGGCCATCGCCGCCGTCGAGCCGATGGTCTTCTCGCCGGCCGCGGTGATCGCCACGACCAGCCGCACGTCCCAGCCGTCGCCCGCCTCGAGGGGGCGGGCCACCGCGTCGCGCCCGTCGGCGCGCTGCCCCCGCGCCATCTCGACGAAGCCGCCGAAGATCGACCGCGCGGCCGAGCCGGAGCCGAGACGCGCCAGCTCGGACAGCTCGGCGGGCGACAGCGACAACCCGGCGGCGTGCGCCGCGGCGACCGCCAGCGCGGCGAACCCCGACGCCGACGAGGCCAGGCCGGAAGCGGTGGGCACCGTGTTCGCGGTGTCGACCGTCGCGCGCGTCGTGATGCCGGCCCGCGCGCGGACGCGGTCCAGGAAGGCCGTCGTCCGCGCCGCGAACTTCTCACCGGCCGGCGCGCCGTCCAGCGTCACCCGATCCGCGCCGCCGGAACCACCGTCGAAGGCCACCCGGGTGCGCGTCCCCAGGCGATCGAGCGTCAGGGACAAACTGCCGGTCGCGGGCAAGTTGAGAGCCGCGTCGCGCTTGCCCCAGTACTTCACCAGCGCGATGTTCGTGCCGGACACGGCGACGACGCCGCTCATGACGGGCGCTCCGTCGTCGAGGGGCCCGGCGCCTCGGAGATCTCGGCCAGGAAAACGTCGAACCCGGCCGCCTTCCATCGCGCCAGCACGTCGCGCTCGTGCGCGGGCGCGAGCGCGATGACGGCGCCGCCGCCGCCCGCGCCGGTCAGCTTCGCGCCGATCGCGCCCGCACCGCGGGCGGCATGCACCAGCGCGTCCAGCTCGGGCGAGGAGAGCCGCAGCGCCGACAGCAACCCGTGGGCCGCGTCGAAGATGCGCCCCAGCCCGTCGACGTCCCCCTTGGCCAGCGCGCCGGCCGCGTCCTCGGCCAGGCGGCCCAGCAACGCGAGCACCTCGCCCGCCACGGGCAACCGCGCGCGCAACCGGGCAACGGCGGCGACCTGCGCAGCCGTGTCGCGCGGCCTGCCGGACAACCCGACGCAGATCGTGATCGGCTGCAGCACGGCGGCCGGCTGCCAGCCCGCGGCCCGTGTGTAAAAGCCGGTGCGCCCGCTCTTCGCGGCGGCCGCGTCGATCCCCGAGGGGGTGCCGTGGAACACCTCCTCGGCGGCCTGCACGGCGGCGTCGATCGTCTCGGCGGGGACGCTCCGGCCGCTGGCGGCGGCCGCCGCGCGCGCGACGGCCACGGCCATGGCCGCCGAGCTGCCCAGCCCCGCCCGCGACGGGATCCGCGCGTCGCCCTCGAAGTCCAGCGGGGGCGACTCGATCCGGCGCACCACCGCCTCCAGCGCGCGCCCGATCGGCGTGCCGTCACCGGCGACGGCTTCCAGCCCCCAGGCCGGGATGCGCAGCCGCCCCGTACCCGCGCGCGCCTCCACGGCGACGCCGGTCGAGATGCCGGCGGCGATCGCGGCGTGGCCGTGCACGACGGCGTGCTCGCCGACCAGGATCACCTTGCCGTGCCCGAACCCGCGGCCCAGCACCGGGGTCTGTGTCGTCGCGGCCGCCGTCATCGCGGCCTCTGGGCCAGCCAGGCGGCCAGCTCGCCCGTGACGACCCGCGGGACGTTCGCCAGCTCGCGCGCGCTGGCGGCGCCGGTCAGCAGCACGGCCGCCCGCAAGCCTTCGATGACGCCGGCCAGGTAGGCGGCACCACCGTCGCGTCCCCCTTCCTGAACCGCGCGCAACGCCGGCTGTGCGACCCCGGCGACCGTCGCGCCCAGCGCCAGCGCCCGCGCCACGTCCAGCCCGTTGCGGATCCCGCCCGACGCGACGACGTCGACGCCGGCGGCCGGCAACCCTTCGGCGGCCAGCCACGCGACGGCCGCCGCGGTGGGGATCCCCCAGTCCCAGAGCTCCTGGCCGCGCGCCTTGTCCGCGCCCTGCGCCCGGTGCGACTCGACGGCCGTCCAGGACGTGCCGCCGCCGCCGGCCACGTCGATCGCGCGCACGCCGGCCGCGACCAGCTTGCGCGCGACCGCCGGCGAGATCCCGCACCCGGTCTCCTTGACCATGACGGGGCGCCCCAGCTCGCCGACCACGCGCGCGATCGCGTCCAGCGCCCCCCGAAAATCTCGGTCGCCGCCCGGCTGCGCCATCTCTTGCGCCGGGTTGAGGTGGATGCACAGCGCATCGGCCTCGACGCGCGCGACGACCTCACGCAGCGCCGCGGTCGACAGCGACGCGATCTGCACCGCCCCGAAGTTCGCGAACAGGTAGACGTCGGGCGCCGCGCGCCGGACTTCGTACGTCGGCGCCAGCTCCGGGTGCAGCAGCATGGCGCGCTGACTGCCCAGCCCGAACGGGATGCCGTTCGCGGCCGCGGCGGCGGCCAGCGACCGGTTGATCTCGCCGGCCGCCTCGGTGCCGCCGGTCATGCCCGTCACCATCAGCGGCGCCCGGATCTTCCGGCCCAACAGGGTGGTCTGAAGGTCCACGTCGGCGGCCGCTCGCTCCGGCAGCGCGCAGTGGAGCAGGCGGACGTCCTCGAACAGCGTGGGCCGCCGGAAGTCCGCCGCGCCCGACGCCGCGATCGTCAGATGCTCGGCCTTACGTTGACTGATCCCCCCGTCGGCCATTCCTGACTTGCGTATAGGCTGCGGACCCCGGGGGCTGCAAGGGGACGAATAATGTTTTCAAAACAATTTGAAGCTCGGCCGTGAGCCGCGACACGGATGCGTCTCGGGGCGATCGAGTTTCTTGCGGTGACCTGAACGGGTGGATAGTATCGCGCTTCATGGAGTCGTCCTGGCTCGCCATCGCGGGCGTGGCTTTCCTGATCGGGGCAGCGGGGTCCGGGGCGCTGGCGTGGCTGCTGGCCGCGGCGCGCGGGCGGGCCGAGACGGAGGCGGCGGTGCGGGACGGCCTGGCGCGCGCGAGCGCGGCAGAGGCCCGGGCCGAGACGCTGGCGGCGCAGGCCCGCCAATCCGAAGCGCGGGCCAATGGTCTGGAAGCCGCCTTGCGGCAGGCCGACAGCCAGCGGGCCGCTGAAGAGGCGCGCGCCGACACCCTGGCGCAGGCGCTGGACGAGCACCGCGCGCGGAACCAGACGGCTGCCGAACAGCAGGCCCGCGAGAAGAGCCACGAGAAGCTGATCGAAGGCATGGTCGCGCCGGTGCGCGCGTCGCTGGAGAAGGTCGACGAGCAGATCCGCGCCATGGAGCGCGAGCGCGGCACCGCCTACGGCGCCCTGCGCCAGCAGATGGTGGCCATCGCCGAGACGCAGGAGCGGCTGCGCGACGCCGCGACCAACCTGGTCGGCGCGCTGAAGTCGTCCAGCGT
>CAZJMY010000072.1:0-2273 GCA_964546845.1 uncultured Myxococcales bacterium
TGGGTGCCGCCGCCGGGCTGGGAGGCGGAGGTGGGGGTGGCGCCGCCGCGACCGCGGCCCGCGACCCCGCGGACGAGCCGCCGCCGGACGCAGGCGCCAGCGACGCGTGCACCTTCTGGATCGCGCCAGGCAGGACGTCGACGTCCTGCCGCCACGGCCGGAAGCGGTCCTCGCCCTTGATCTCCAGAACGTGGTGTCCCGGCGTGATGCGGAACGCGCGGAAGTCGGTGCGGGCCTGCTGCCCGGAGGCTCCCTTGATGGGCGCGCCGTCCAGCCAGACCAGACCACCGGGCGGGTCGCTGGTCAGCTCGAACCCGGTGTCGGGCGACGGCTCGAGGGTGACGGTCAGCGGAAGCTTTTGGCCGGCGCGCACCTCGACGTTCTGGTCCGATCGCACGTAGCCGTCGCGAATCACCGACAGCGTGTACGGTCCGGGCGGCTTCTCCAGCGACACGGGCGAGTGGTCACCGACCTTCACGTTGTCGACAAGCACCGTCGCGTCGGGCGGCGTGACCGCGACCTCGATCCGCCCGGGCCGGCTCGTCGTGCTGTAGTACCAGTAGCCGCCACCGCCGGCGGCAGCCAGCAGCAGGAGGACGATGACGGCCGCGGAGCTGCTCTTGCGCTTCGGCGCCGGCATCGTCGGCGCTTCGAAGCTGCCGGTGCCGAAGGGCTGGTGCCCCGCCGGCTGGCTCGGGAACGACTGGCGCGGCGACAGCCGCGGCGGCGGCGGCGCCGCGGGAGGGGGCGGGAACGACGACGTGGCCCCGCTGGGCAGCGTCGGCGCCATGGCGCTGAGGGACGGCAGATTCATCCCCGACCGGCGAATCGGGGGCGGCGGCGGCGGAACCAGAGGCGGGGGCGTCGGCCCCGGCGCGTCCAGCGCGGGCGGCGCGGGGATCGGCGCCACCGGACGGGTCGCCGTACGCGAGACGGCAGGGGCCGGAATGCCCGTCAACGTCGGCCGGCGCAACGGCAGCTTCGGCTTCGCGACGGGCGGCGGCGTCGGCGCGGGGGCGTCATCCTCGCTGGCCAGCGTGATCGAGAGCGTCGGCTCCGGCTTGGGCGTGACCAGCGACCCCGGCGGGCGCGCCTGCACGAGGATGTCGGGCGGGGGCTCCGTCGCGACGGTGCGGTCCTCGTCCTCGAAGAACAGCTCCGCCTCGGTCTTCTCGGGCGGCTTCTGGCGCGTCGGATCGGTCGGCTCCTTGTCGAAGATCTGGGTGTCCAGCTCCTCGTCGTCCCAGCCCATCTGCGCGGAGCCGCCGCCGTTCTTTCCCTCGCCGCGGGCCTCGCTCTTGGCGGCGGGCGGCGGCGGGGGCGGCGCGCCCAGCCGCGACGGCGCGTTGGCCCCCACGGCGGCGCGGCGCGACACCTCGCTGGACGCGGCGACCGGCGGCGCGATCTGCCGGTACTGCTCGAGCTTGGCGTTGTCCTCCTCGATCTCCATCGCGAACGTCTTCTTCATCCACGCCGAGAGGTCCTTGCGTGAATAGAACTCGCCCACGGAATACAGGAACGACTGCAGGTCGTCGTGAAGGTCGATCGCGTTGCTGTAGCGGTCCTCCGGATCGCGGGCCAGCGCCTTCAGGATCAGGCGCTCCAGCTCGGGCGGAATCTTCTTGTTGTACGAGGACGGGGGAACGATCTCGACGTTGCGGACTTTCTCCAAGGTGGAGAAGTCGGTCTCCCCGACGAACAGCCGCTCGCCCGTCAGCAGCTCGTAAAGGACGATGCCGACCGCGAAGATGTCGCTGCGCTTGTCGATCGGCAGCCCGCGGACCTGCTCCGGCGACATGTAGCCGAACTTGCCCTTCAGGATTCCCGCCTGGGTCGTCGACGCCTTGCCCGCGGCCTTGGCGATGCCGAAGTCGATCAGCTTGACCTCGCCCTCGTACCCGATGAGCACGTTCTGCGGCGAGATGTCGCGGTGGATGAGGTGCAGCTGTCGCCCCTGCGCGTCCCGCTTGTTGTGGGCGTAGTCGAGCCCCTCGCAGACCTGCATCATCACGTAGCAGGCCATCGAGACCGGCAGCGAATCGCCGCGGCTGCGCATCCGGTCGAAGATGGAACGCAGGTCGCGCCCGTGAACGTACTCCAGCGCGATGAAGAAGCTTCCGTCGACCTTCCCCAGGTCGAAGATCTGCGCGATGTTCGCGTGCTGCAGCTGCACGGCGATCTTCGCCTCGTCGATGAACATCGAGATGAACTCTTCGTCCTCGGCGATGTTCGGCAGGATCCGCTTGACGGCCAGCAAGCGCTCGAACCCCTCC
>CAZJMY010000073.1:0-4601 GCA_964546845.1 uncultured Myxococcales bacterium
CGCTAAACGCTGAAGGAGCTGCCGCAGCCGCAGGTCGACTTGACGTTCGGGTTGTTGAACTTGAACCCGGCGCCGTGCAGACCCTCGACGTAGTCGATCTCGGTTCCCAGCAGGTACATCAGGCTCATCTCGTCGCAGATGAGCTTGACGCCCTTGACCTCGAACGGGCGGTCGCCGTCCTGGGGCTGGTCGAAGTAGAGGTCGTAGGAAAAGCCGGAGCAGCCGCCGCCCTGGACCTTCAGGCGGAGCGCGTAGCTCTCTTCGATGTTCTCTTCGCCGCGGATTTCCTTCACCTTCTCGGCGGCCTTGTCGCTGAGAGACACCATGGGCGCCTCTTCCTGCGCCGTCTGGTCCGCACCCTTGTTTGCCTGTTGCGTCTCGGTCTCGGTCGCTGCGACTGACATCGGTTCTCCTTGTCGGGACGGAAGTATAGTCCCCGGCCTGGGGGTTGCCAACCTCGTATCAGAGGATTAGAGGGGGCACACGGAATGGCGCGGCTCAGCAGTTTGCAAAAAAGCGCTGGTTGAGCTAGTCAATCCCCGCGATCGGCATAGCTTGCCCAGCGCGACGCGCTGACTCCCAGCGCACACCTCCCACCTAGCACTAATCGGAGAACATGACATGAAGGACTTCAGGCAGAGGGCGTTCGTCGGGTTGATCGGTCTCGTTTCCGCGGGGCTCCTTTCGGTCGGCTGCAGCAGCTCCAGCGACAGCTCGGGCAAGGGCGGCGGCACCGGCACGGGCACGGGCGGCACGTCCCACACGGGCGGCAGCACGGGCTCCGGTGGCGGCACCTCGACGGGCTCGGGCGGCTCGGGCGGCTCGGGCGCTGCCGTCAACGCCTGTGGACCGGCTGGCACGGGCACGAGCTCTCCGCCGGCGGCAATGCTGATCACGGACTTTTCCGACGCCGTGCCGGGCGCTGCTGACGCTGGCGCCAGCGGTTCCAAGTTCACCTTCGGGACCGCGACCACGGTTCAGGGAGGCGTTTCCGTCTTCAAGAACCCGATGAGCACCGCCGGGACGGTGGCGGTCAGCGGCGGCGCCTTGACCTTCACCGCGACCGTGTCGGCCGCCGGGACGGGCCAAGACCTCTACCCGTACAACGGCTTTGTCGTGTACATCAACGGACCGGCTTGCACGGACGCGTCGCAATACACGGGCGTTTCCTTCTCCATCAGCGGTGACCCGGGCATGTGCGGACTGGTCTTTTCGATCAACGATGCGGAGCACGGCGATTCGACGACGGGCGCTGACATGCGCTTCACTGGGCCGGCCGGGGCCTACGCGCCGCAGCTGCTGATCGGCTCGATGGTGTCGAGCGCGAAGACCACCATCCAGGTTCCTTTCAAGGGCGCCGCTTTCGCCAACGGCAACCCGGCTTACGACGCGACGGTGGGCATCGATCCGAAGGCCATTGCCGGCGTGCAGTGGCAATTCACGAACACGAGCACTTCTACGGCGCCGTGCATGGGCAACATCACCGTCGACGACATCACGTTCTACAAGTAGTCGCGCGCGGTAGTTAATCGATCCTTCGGGCCCGGCCGATCTCGCGATCGGTCGGGCTTTTGTATTTTAGGCGAGGCCCGTTGGGTTAAGCTGCGCCCGTTAGCCCAACCTTGAACCCGGAGAACGAGATGAAGGACGTGAAGCAGGTCAGCTGGCTCGGGGCCCTGGTGGTCCTCCTGGGAGCCGGTGCGTTGTCCCTTGGCTGCAGCAGCTCCAGCGGCGGTGGCGCCACCGGCGGCAAAGGCGGCAGCAGCGCGACCGGCGGCGGGCCGGGCTCGGGCGGCAGCGGGCACGGCGGCGCGGGCGGCAAGGCCTGTGGCGGGCCGCCCCCAAGTTCCATCGACGCGGGCGTTTGCCAGCAGGCGCCGTGCGACGGCGTCATCGCGACCTTCTCCTCCGAGGACGCCGGGATCCCCATCATGGGCGGCGTCACGACCTGGGGCGGCATCCTGAAGCCGACCTACACGATCGAGAACGGGACGCTGAACATCATGGAGACGGCCTCGCAGTCCAGCGGGCCGCAGTACCTGGGCACCACGCTGTACTTCAACTACTGCGTTGACGCGAACCAGTACACGGGCGTGGAGTTCACGATCAGCGGGTCGGTCTCGGCCGCCTGCCACCTCATCTTCGGCGCCAACGACGTGGCGCACGACGACAAGACGTCGGACCCGAAGGGCGCCTGCGACGCAGGGAGCAAGTGCTACTCGCCCAACATGATGGTCCCGATGGCGGTGAGCAGCACGCCGACCCCCATGCGGATCCCCTGGATCAGCGGCAGCTCGGTGCCGGACGTGCCCCTCGACCCGTCGCATCTGGTCGGCGTCCAGTGGCAGTTCACGGTGGACCCGACGCCCGACGGCGGCCAGCCCGGCACGTGCACGGCCGAGCTGCACATCACCAACGTCAAGTTCTACTAGCTCACCACAGCCCGGCGCTTGCGCTTGGGGCGGTGACCCGCCAAGATGCCCCGCGTTCGGGCCCGGATGTGACGTCCGGGCCCGTTCGACATCGTAAGGCGCACGAGTAGGGGAGAGACTGGCACCATGAGCTTTGGGAACCTGCTGAAGGACGTGAAGGCGCAGATCCGCGAGACCGACGTGGAGACCCTGCGCAAGGAGATCGAGGCCCAGAAGGGCAAGGGCGGGAACGGCAACGGCGCGGGCCCGATCCTGGTCGACGTGCGCGAGAAGGACGAGTGGACCGAAGGGTTCATCCCCGGCGCGCGCTGGATTCCACGCGGGTTCCTCGAGCTGCGCATCGAAGACCAGGTGCCGGAGCGTTCGGCCGAGATCGTTCTTTACTGCGCGGGCGGGACGCGGTCGGCCCTGGCCGCGCGCGCTCTGGCCGAGCTCGGCTACACCAACGTCAAGTCTCTGGCCGGCGGTTTCTCGGCCTGGAAGCGGGCGGGCCTGAACTTCGAGCGCCCGTTCGTGATGACGCAGGAGCAGAGCCTGCGGTACGCGCGGCACACGATGTTGCCCGAGCTGGGCGAGGCCGGTCAGGTCAAGCTGCTCAAGTCCAAGGTCCTGCTTCTGGGGGCCGGTGGCCTCGGCTCGCCGGCCGGGCTGTACCTGGCGGCGGCCGGCGTGGGGACGCTGGGCTTCGTCGACGACGACGTGGTGGACGCCTCCAACCTGCAGCGGCAGATCCTGCACGCGACCGACCGGGTCGGCATGCCCAAGGTCGACTCGGCGGCGGCGGCCATCGCCAAGCTGAATCCCGACGTGAAGGTCATCGCCCACCAGACGCGGCTCTCGTCGGAGAACGTCCTCGACATCATCAAGGACTACGACCTGATCGTCGACGGCGCGGACAACTTCCCGACGCGCTACCTCATCAACGACGCGGCTCTGAAGCTGATGAAGCCGGTCGTCGACGGCAGCATCTACCGGTTCGACGGCACGGTCACGACGTTCCTGCCGTTCAACGGCCCGTGCTACCGCTGCTTCTACCCCGAGCCGCCGCCGCCCGACATGGCGCCGTCGTGCCAGGAGGCGGGCGTGCTGGGTGTCCTGTGCGGCGTGATCGGCTCTTTGCAGGCGGTCGAGGCCATCAAGGTTTTGCTCGGCATCGGCAAGACGCTGTCGGGCCGACAGCTGGTGTTCGACGCGCTCGCGTTGAAGTTCCGCGAGTTCAAGCGGCCGCACGATCCGACGTGCCCCGTGTGCGGCACCGGCAAGAAGCCCGAGGACATCGCGCTGATTGACTATCAGCAGTTCTGCAACGTAAGAGTCTAAGTCCTGAAGCACAACGGATTTGCGTTCGCGAGCGGCGCTGGAAGCGCGCCCCGCGACCCGGCGCGAGATTTCGCGCTGGGCATCGAAGGCTTCCGCTACGGCGATCTGTACGAGCCCGCCCGGCTGCAGGAGCTGGATGACCTCTTCCGCGCCGAGCTGGCCGCGTCCCAGCCGGACTTGTCGGCGCGGTTCGAGGCGTACCGGAAGGGCGCGCAGGTCACGCCGCCGGAGGAGTCCGCGCTGCTGATCGAGGTGGCCCGGCCGCTGGCCGCGCTGCTGGCGCGGCTGTTTCAGGTCGAGCCGGCGCGCCAGGCGCTGCTGGACACGGCGGCGCGCGAGGCGTCGATCTTCCGGCTGAAGACCTTCATCGCCCGGCGCGCCAGCAAGAAGTACCCGGCCGAGAAGCTGCCGGCCGACGACCCCGCCGACCTGCGCGCCGCGGTCCGCGAGCTGTGCGCGACCTTCCCGGACCTGAGCGTTCCGGGCGACGAGGAGCTGACGCTGTCGCAGGTGCTGGACGCGCTGCTGGCGCAGGAGAAGGCCGGCGCCGTGCTGCCGGAGCTGGACCTGCTCGAGCGCTGGGCGTCCGTGCACCGGTTCGCGCCCGAGGCGAAGCCGGCCGTCGCGGAGTGGGTGGCGTTCCGGCACCCGCACACGGTCGACTTCGAGGACCTGGTGCCGCTGCGGCGGCCGGACCCCGAGCTGGTCAACCTGACCGAGGGGCACGAGCACCACCGGCGGCGGCGCGACGGCTTCGGCCTCACCGACGCGCGCATGACCCGCCGCGAGGTCGCGGCGGAGTCCGACTACTGCATGTACTGCCACGAGCGGGAGAAGGACTCCTGCTCG
>CAZJMY010000074.1:0-5136 GCA_964546845.1 uncultured Myxococcales bacterium
CGTCTGGGAGCGCATCGGCGAGGGCGGCGGCGGCAAGGGCGGCGAGCGGTCCATCCTGCTGGCCGAGGACATCTCGCGCGAGGCGATGGCCGCCATCGAGACGGGCGTCGACCTGCCGGGCGTGAAGATCGTCGCCGGCCCGCGCCGGTCGTACCCGATGGGCACCGTGGCGGCCCACGTGCTCGGCTACATGAACGAGGTCTCGGCCGACGAGCTGCGCGCCAAGAAGGACGAGGGCTACCACGCCGGCGACCTCATCGGCCGCACCGGGATCGAGCGGCAATGGGACGGCTACCTGCGCGGGCGGGCGGGCTTCCAGAAGATCGTCGTCGACCGGCGCGGGCTGCCCAAGCCCGACATCCGCGACATCATCGAGGGGCCGCCGGTGCAGCCGGCCGTCGCGGGGAACAACGTCATCCTCACGCTGGACGCCGACGTGCAAAAGTCGGCGGAGCGGGCGCTGCGCAACGCCTCGGCGGCCGGGGTGGTGGTGCTGGACGCCAACAGCGGGCGCATCCTGGCCATGGCGTCGAAGCCGTCGTTCGACCCCAACGAGATGTCGGGGCACCTCACGCCCGAGGCCGAGCAGCGGCTGCTGGCCGACCGCTACCACCCGCTGCACGACAAGACGCTGGGCGAGACCTACTTCCCCGGGTCGACGTTCAAGCCGGTGTCGGCGATCGCAGCGCTGGAGGACCGGCTGATCACGCCCGAGGACAAGACCAAGTGCCACGGGTCGTTCGAGATCGCGCGGCGCCGGTTCAAGTGCACCAAGACCCACGGCATCGTCAGCCTCTACGAGGCGATCGTGCAGAGCTGCAACGTCTACTTCTACGAGCTGGGCGCGCGCCCCGGGATGATGGATCGCCTGGCCAAGTTCGGCGGCGACCTGGGGCTGGGCGCGCCGACGGGGCTGGGCCTCAACGGCGAGGACGGCGGCTTCCTTCCGACCGAGGAGTGGTACCGCGAGCAGAAGCGGCTCAACCCGAAGGCCGAAGGGTTCCAGATCGGCCAGGCGCTGAACGCGGTCATCGGGCAGGGCTCGACGCGCGTGACCCTGCTGCAGATGGCGCTGATGTACGCGGCCATCGCCAACGGCGGCAAGCTCTGGCTGCCGCAGATCGTCGAGCGCATCGAGTCCCCCGACGGACAGACGGTCGAGGAGTTCCCGCCGCGCGTGCGCCGCGAGATCAGCGTCGCGCCGGAAACGTTGGCGATCGTGCGCCAGGCGCTGGTGGGCGTCGTCAACGAGCACAAGGGGACCGCTTACAAGGCCCGCATCACCGACGTCGAGGTGGCGGGCAAGACCGGCACGGCGCAGGTTCACGGGCGCAAGACCGAGCTCGGCGGTTACGAGGCCGGCGACCACGCCTGGTTCGTCGGCTTCGCGCCGGCCGGCAAGCCGCGCATCGTCGTGTCGGTGCTGGTCGAGCACGGCGGCCACGGCGGCGACGTCTCGGCCCCGGTGGCGATGGAGATCATCCACAACTACTTCGAGAACGTGGCGCCCAACGACCGCGACGCGCCGCACGTCGGCCTGCCGCGACACCACCTCAAGAGCCTGGACGAAGGGACGGAGGCACAGCGATGAACGCCGCGCGCGGGGTGGGCTGGCGGCGGCTGCGGTTTCGCTTCGACTGGACGCTGACGCTGTCGGCGGCGGCCGTGACGGCGCTGGGCTTGCTGAACCTGTGGAGCGCCGTCCACGACCGGTCGTCGAACCTGTTCTCGCAGCAGATCTCGTGGCTGGGGCTGGGGGTGGCCGTGTTCCTCGGCGTGGCGACGCTGGACTACCGCACCATCAGCCGGTACGCGTACGTCTTCCACGCGGCCGGGGTCGCGCTGCTGATCGGCGTGCTCGCGTTCGGCAAGATCGTGGGTGGCGGGCGGCGCTGGTTCGAGCTGGGGGCGTTCCACGTCCAGCCCTCCGAGCTGATGCAGCTGCTGACCGCCGTGGCGCTGGGCAAGTACCTGAACGACTCGCCCGCGCTGGAGGGGCGCACCTGGCGCCACCTGGCGATCCCGGTCGCCATCGTCAGCTTGCCGGCGTGGCTGATCGCCAAGCAGCCGGACTTCGGCACGGCGTTCCTGCTGCTGCTGGTGTTCTTCACCATCATGCTGACGGCGCGGCTGCGGATCCGGACGCTGGGCGCCATCATCGGGTTCGCGACGCTGGCCGCGTTCCCCATCTACCAGCACCTCTTGCACGAGTACCAGCGCAAGCGGGTCGAGGCCTTCTTCAACCCCACGTCGGAGGGGGCGTATCAGACGCGCCAGGCGCTGAACGCGATCGGCTCCGGCCGGTTCCTGGGCAAGGGGTACCTGCACGGCACGCAGATCCGGCTGCGTCACTTCCCGGCGCTGTGGACGGACTTCCCGTTTGCCGTCTGGGCGGAAGAGTGGGGGTTCCTGGGCTGCTTCGGGATGCTGCTGGCTTACCTGGTGCTGATCCTCTGGATCCTGAAGATCGCGGGCGACGCGCGTGACCGGTTCGGGGCGACCGTGTGCGTCGGCGTCGCCGCCATGTTCTTCTGGCACGTGTTCATCAACGTCGGCATGGTCAGCGGCCTTCTGCCGGTCGTCGGTGTGACGCTGCCGCTGATCAGTTACGGCGGGTCCAGCATCCTGACGATCGCCGCCGCGCTGGGGCTGGTGATGAACATCAGCGTGCGCCGCTTCTCCTATTAGGGCGCGCAGAACGCCCGCGGGTTCCTCGAACCTCGGAAATGCGCCCGTGTGGCCGATTCCGTGTTCCCGGCGGTCGCTCAGGCGTTACCGTAAGTCCCATGTCGCTGGCCACAAGTCTCGCGCACGCGCAGCTTCGCAATCATTTTCACGCCTGCGCTTTCGTGGCCGGGCCGGACGAGGAACGCGCGGTCATCGACCCGTTCTTCGTCGAGGGCATGCGCCGCGGGGAGAAGGCCGTCTACATCGTCGATCCGGCGCACCGCGACGATCACGAGGCGCGCCTCGGCGCCTGCGCGCCCCGCCCGGACCTGCTGGAGGTGACCACCTGGAACGAGGCCCATCTGAAGGGCGGATCGTTCGATCAGGAACGGATGATGACGGCGCTGGACCAGATGATCCGCGAGCACGCGACGGCCGGTCATCCGCCGATGCGCCTGGTCGGGCAGATGGGCTGGGTGTTCTCGTCGCCGCCCGGGATCGAGCAGCTGGTGGCCTACGAGGCCAGCGTCAACGAGATCCTGAATCGCGGGAAGACGCCGACCGTCTGCGTGTACGACGTGCGGAAACTGAGCGGGTCGCTGGCGATGGACCTGCTGCGGGCGCACCCGCTGACGGTGATGAACGGCGTGCTTCACGAGAACCCGTTTTACACACCCGCCGAAGAGATGCTGTCCGAGCTGAAACGCCGACACACCACCGCCTGAACCCATGGCTGGACCGCCACCAGGAAATTCGGGTGACGGCAGCGAACGACTGAAGCGGTGTATCCGCGATCTGTCGGCGCTGAGCGCGCTGCCGTCCTTGTGCGTCGGCAGGACGCCCAGCGAGGCGCTGGACATCGTCCTCGACGCGCTGCCGACGGCGCTGGACTGCGACCTGATCTACCTGATGCTGCCCGGCGAGCCGGCGCACGATCGCGGCTCGTTCCGGCGCGTGGCGCTGTCGAACGACGAGCTGCAGGAGATCCGCGCGGTGACGGCCACCGACGCCGACGGGTCGGACGCGCAGCTGTTCTTGTCGGGGGGCAAGCTGTTCTGCATCGAGGCGGAGATCCCGATCGGGGGTGAGCGCGGCCGGTTGCTGGCCGGGCGGACCACGCCGCTGGACGCGGAGACCGACCGGGTGCAGGTGCGCGCCGCGGCCAACATCGTCGGCACGATCCTGGAGACCGCCAACGTGCTGGACGCCGCGCGCCGCAAGGACGACTTCCTGGCCATGCTGGGTCACGAGTTGCGCAATCCGCTGGCGGCGATCGTGACCGCCGTGGAGCTGCAGAAGCACCGGGGCACGCCCAGCCGCGAAACGGAGGTCGTCGACCGGCACGCGCAGCACCTGGCCCGGCTGGTCGACGACCTTCTGGACATCTCGCGGCTGGCCCGCGGCCACGTCGAGCTGCGCAACGAGGCGGTGCCGCTGGCGTCGATCCTGGAGCGCGCCGTCGAGATCGCGGCGCCGCTGGTGACCCGTAACCGCCACGCGCTGGAGGTCGAGAACGCGGGGGACCTGACGCTGCAAGGCGATCCGGTGCGGCTGACTCAGGTGTTCGCGAACCTTTTGACCAACGCGGCCAAGTTCACGCCCCCCGGTGGGCGCATCGAGGTCCTGGTCCAGGGCGGCGCGGATCGGGCGCGCGTCAGCGTGCGCGACAACGGCGCGGGCATCGCCGCCGATCAGCTGGAGCGCATCTTCGAGCCGTTCGTGCAGGCCGACCGGGCGCGGGACGTGCTGCGCGGGGGGCTGGGACTCGGGCTGGCGATCGTCAGCAACATGGTGCGGCGCCATGGCGGTTCGGTATCGGTACAGAGCGCGGGGCGCGGGCAGGGCGCGACGTTCACCGTGGAGCTTCCGACCGCGCGGGGGGCCGAGGCGCCCAAGGTCATGCGGCGCTCGGAGTCCAGCGCGGCACGCTCGCACATCCGCGTGCTGGTGGTGGACGACAACACCGATCTGGCCGAGTTGCTCGCCGAGGCGCTGCAGAGCGAAGGTTTCCAGACCGCGATCGCGTACGACGGGAGCGGGGCCATCGATCGCTGGCGCACCTTCCTGCCGCACGTGGGCGTGCTGGACGTGGGGCTCCCCGACTTCGACGGATACGAGCTGGCGCGCACCGTTCGGGCGGAGCACGGCCGCGGCGCGACGCTGATCGCGGTGACCGGCTATGGGCAGCCGACCGATCGGCAGCGCGCGGCCGACGCCGGGTTCGACGTCCACCTGGTCAAGCCCGTCAACGTCGACGAGCTGGTCGACGTGCTGGACGAGCGGCTGGTCGCGGAAGACGAATGAAAAAAGGCGGGAGGAGCTTTTGGAGCCCCTCCCGCCATACGAACCAACCGCCTCGGCCGTTCGGAGAGAATTCTCAGCCCCTACTTTCGTAAGGGGGGAGCCACGGAAATGACCGCATCGGGCTTCCCGACGCGCGGGCGTGCACATCCATCGGCCAGTGGCGGC
>CAZJMY010000075.1:0-1849 GCA_964546845.1 uncultured Myxococcales bacterium
CGCGGGGAAGCGGCAGCACCTTGTCGCGGCTTCGCGATCCAAACCAGCGCCACGACGCCTTCTTCCGCAAGGCGCGCGGCGCCGGGTTCGCTGCCCGGTCGGTCTACAAGCTGGAAGAGATCGACCGCCGCGTGCGCCTGCTGCGCGCCGGCGATCGGGTGCTGGACCTCGGCTGCCGGCCCGGCTCGTGGATGCAGTACGCGCGGCAGGTCGTCGGGCCGCACGGCGCGGTCGTCGGCATCGACCGCGATCCGCTGCCCCAGCCCATCCCCGGCACGCGCGTTCTGGTCGGCGACGTCTTCGCGGTGACCGACGCCGAGCTGCTGGGCGACCTCAAGGCGTTCGACGCCGTGCTTTCGGACATGGCACCCAACACGACCGGCGTGCGGGCCACCGACCAGGCCCGGTCGGCGGCGCTGGTCGAGGAGGCGCTGGCCCGCGCCGAGCGTCTGCTGGCGCCGGGCGGCGCGTTCGTCGCCAAGATCTTCCAGGGTCCGGACCTGGACGCGATTCGCAAGCGCCTGGCCGCACGCTTCGCCGAGGTTCGCATCGTGAAGCCCGAAGGCTCGCGCGCGCAGAGCATCGAGATCTACCTGGCAGCCAAAGGCTTCATCCCCTGACCCGGCGGGCGCGGCGCCCTTGCGCCGCCGCCGTTGGTGCTAAGCTCGCGGTTCGCGATGAGGCCCGCTGCGCTCATCCTGGCCGCGCTGACGTTCGCCCCCGCCGCGGCGGCCGGCGCCGCCGAGCCCGTTCAACGGATCTCGATCGACGCCCGCGGCCCGCTGGCGCTGGTCGAGGTCACGCGCGCCGTCGTCCCACCCGCCGCGGAGCCCGGGAGCGGCAGCGAAGCCCTGCTGGACCTGGCCCTGCCCGACGGCAGCGCGCTGGCCTCCGTCGAGGTCCGCGACGGCGCCCGCTGGCGGCGCGTCGACGGCGGTGATCCGGCGCGCGCCGCGGAGATCTATCGCGCCGAGAGCGCGGCCCGGAACGTCACGCCGGCCGCCGAACCCTTCGACGCCGACGCCACGATCCGGCTGCGTCTGCTGCGCGCGGCGGGCAAGGGGCGTGCGCCGTTCACGGTCCGCGCGCGGTTCGCCGTGATCCCGACGACCGGAAACGGACAGATGCGGATCCGGTTTCCGGCGGCGACGGAGCGCCTGCCGCCGCCCGCCGACGTCACGCTGCGCGTGCGCGGCCAGGCCGACGTCGAGATCGCCGGGGTCCGCACGGCGGGCGCGACGGGCGAGGTCAGCGGCCACGCCACCACCCGGGCCGCCTGGGAGGTGTCCTGGTCGGCGCGCGAGGCGACGCGCGATTCGGCCGGGGCGGCCGCCAAGCTGATCGAAACGCGCGCGGCGGTCGCCAAGCTGTCGCCGGATCAGACGGCGCTGGCGTTCCTGGCGCGGCGGCGCGCCTCGGCGACGACACCGCTGCCGACCAGCGTCCTGTTCCTGGTGGACCGATCGCGCAGCGTGGGACTGCCCGGGCTGTCGGCCGAGCGCGAGCTGGTGTGCGCGATCCTCGAGGCGCTGCCGCCGTCGACGCGCTTCAACGCGCTCTTCTTCGAGCGGGGCGCGGCGCCGCTGTTCCCGCTGCTGCGTCCGGCGACGCGCGAGGCGATCGAAGCCTTCGAGACCGAGATGGTGCCGGACCGCCTGCGAAACGGGACGGACCTCGCCGCGGCGCTGAAGCAGGCGGGCGCGCTGCTCCAGCGCCAGATGGACGCCTACGGGCAGCGGACCCTGCTGGTCCTGGTCACCGACGGCGCGCTGCCGGAAGACACCGACGGCGCGGCGCTCGATCGCGCGCTGGCCGGCCCGCCCGGCGTCGACGTCACCGTCGCGGCGTT
>CAZJMY010000076.1:0-4971 GCA_964546845.1 uncultured Myxococcales bacterium
CAGCCCGCGCGCGCCGAGCAGCTGGCGTCGGCCGCGGCCCGCCTGGCTGCCGCCGGGGCTGACGGCCCGCGCGCGACGCTGCGCGATCTGGGGCAGGTCGCCGGCAGCGCGCAGAGCGCGCTGGAGCTGCGGCGGTGGGCGCTGTCGGCGGCGATCACCGCCCTGGGGGCCGCCGAGTCGGACCGGCGCGCGGCGGCGTCCATCTGGACCGCCCGCGCCCGCGGCGAGGAAGAGCTGGGCGATCCCCAGGCGGCCGCCGAGAGCCGGCGGGCCGCGCTGCGGGCGGACCCGACGTTTCTGCCGGCGGCGCGGGCGCTGCGCACGACGGCGGCGCGTTCGGGCGACGTGCTGGCGACGGCCGCCGCCGCGGAGGTGGAGGCGTCGTGTCTGGTGCTGGCGCAGAATCGCGTTCGCGCGCTGCTGCTGGCGGCGGCGCTGGCGCTGGAGGCTCAGCCGCCCGCCCAGGCGCGCGCGCTGGCGGACCTTCGCGCGGCGTTGGCCGCCGATCCGACGCACGAGGCGGCATTCGAGCGGCTGCGCTCGCTGCTGGCCGAGCAGGGGGATGCGCGCGCGCTGGCGGCGGCGCTGGCGGCCCGCATCGACGTCGCGCAGAACCCGTTCGAGGTCACCTCGCTGCGCCTGGCGCGCGCCGAGCTGCTGCTGCGCGACCTCGGCGACCCGGACGGCGCGCGTCGCGAGCTGGAGGCCGTGCTGCGCAAGCAGCCCGAGCACCCGCGCGCGCTGGAGGCCCTGTCGGAGCTGCTCTGGGACCGGCAGGAGTGGGCCGAGGCCGGCGAGATCTTCCTGCGCCGCGCCGTCGTCGAGCGCGACCCGGCCACGCGCTGTCGGATCTTCCTGCGGCTCGGGCAGATCCATTCGACCCAGCTGCCGGACCCGAAGCGGGCCGCCGCCGCCTACGAACGCGCGCTGGCCGTCGACGAGCAGAACCTGGAAGCGCTGCGCGCGCTGTCCGATCTGTACCTGCGCGAGGGTGAGATCAAGCGCGCGCTCCCCGTGACCGAGCGCCTGGCGGCGTGCGAACCCGATCCGGCGCGCCGTCACCGGACGCGCGTCCGGCTGGGCGAGGTGCTGATGCAGGTGGGCGACCTGGCCCGGGCAGGCGTCGAGCTGCGCCGCGCGTTCGACGAGGCTCCGCGCGACGTCGAGGCGGTGGCCGCGCTGGTCCAGCAGCTGGATCGCGCGCGGGATCCCGCCGGGCGGCGCGGTGTGCTCGATCGCGCCCTGGGTCTGCTGCGCCACGACCTGGTGCGCCCGGGCGGGTTGCGCGCCGAGACGCTGCGCGCGCTGGCGACGCTGCTGGCGCTGCGCGAGCGTCCGCACGCCTCGCACGCGGCTGCCCAGCTGCTGGCCGCGATCTCCGGGCAGCGGGTCCCCGAGGCGCCCGCCCGCAGCCTGGCGGGGCTCCGCCAGCCCGAGCTCGACGAACGCGCGTTCCCGCCGGAGCTCCCCTCGGGCGTGCGCCACCTGCTGCGGCTGCTGGGCGCGCCGCTGCGTCCGGCGGGGGCGGACCTGGCGCAGCGCCTGGCGCGCCACGGCCTCACGCGGGCCGACCGGCGCCCGCGCGGCGCGCCGCCCCGACCGGCCTTCGACGTCGTCGCCGCCGAGCTGGGGATCGGCTCGTTCGAGCTCTACGTGCGGCAGGCGGCTGCGGCGTCGGGGCCGATCCTCCTGCGCGCCGAGCCGGGCGACCCGCCCGCCGTGGTGGTCGGCGACGCGCTGGAGGCGCTGGGGCCGGCGGCGCTGCGGTTCGCGGCCGGCCGCACGCTGCGCCTGTCGTCGACACATCTGGACCTGCTGCTGGCGGTCCCGGCCGAGGAGGCGGGCGCGCTGCTGGTCGGGATCATCCGGCAGTTCGTCCCCGACTATCAGCACGAGGCGGTGCGCGAAGGGCTGGCGGCGGCCGAGACCGCTCGCCTCGAGCGGCTGCTGTCGCGCAAGCTCAAGCAGGCGGCCATGCCCTACGCCGTCGAGAGCGCGGGCTCGTTCGACCTGCCGGCGCTTCTCGGGGCCGCGCGCGACGGCGCCAACGCCGCCGGGCTGCTGGCGTGCGCCCATCTGCCCGCCGCGCTGTCCGTCGTCCTCGAGCTGTCGCCCTCGCTGGTGCCGCGCGACGGGGGTCTGACGCTGGAAGCCGTCGCCGTGAACCCGGAGGCGGTGGCGCTGCTGCGCTTCGCCGTGTCCGACACGTACGACGATCTCGCCCAGGCCCTGTCGGCCTGAGCGGCCGCGAACCCCAGCTCCGTCAAGTCCGCGACATGTTAAATTGGCGCGATGCCTGTCGGTGACGCGAACCCGCCGGCCGCGGAAGATCCGCTGGTCGGAACGGTCGTCTCCGATCGCTACCGGATCGTCCGCAAGGTGGGCGAGGGGGGCATGGGCGCGGTGTACCAGGCCGAGCACGCGGTGATCGGCAAGCGCGTCGCGCTGAAGGTCCTCTTCGCCGATCTGAGCCGCCGTCCCGAGTTGGTCGCGCGCTTCCTGCAAGAGGCGAAGAGCGCCTCGCGCATCGGCCACGAGAACGTCATCGACATCTCCGACTTCGGGCAGACCAGCGAGGGTCTGGTCTACATCGCGATGGAGTTCCTGGAGGGGCAGGACCTGGGGCGCGCCCTCCGGTCCGAGCGCACGCTGCCCTGGGCGCGCGCGCGCGGGATCCTCATGCAGATCGCCAAGGGGCTGCGCGCCGCGCACGCGCAGGGGATCATCCATCGCGACATGAAACCGGAGAACATCTTCCTGGTTCAGCGCGACGGGCGCCCGGACTTCGTGAAGGTGCTGGACTTCGGGATCGCCAAGGTCGTCAGCGCCGACAACAACGACGGCCCCCGGCTGACGCAGACCGGGATGATCTTCGGGACGCCCGAGTACATGTCGCCCGAGCAGGCGCAGGGGCAACCGCCCGACCACCGCGTCGACGTCTACGCCGTGGGCTGCATCATGTACCACATGCTGACCGGCGCGGTGCCGTTCCACGCCGACAGCTTCATGGGGATCCTGACCAAGCATTTGCTCGAGCCGGTGATCCCGCCGCGCCAGCGCCGTCCCGACCTGCAGATCCCGGCCGACGTCGAGGCCGTCTGCCTGCGCGCGCTGGAGAAGGACCGCGACAAGCGCTGGGTCGACATGGACGAGTTCTATCGCGCGATCGGGGCGGCCGGTGGCCAGCCGTTCGAACCGTCGACCGTGCGGACGTACCTGGGAACGCCGGAGCTGCCCGGGGCGACGCTGAAGTACCCCTCGCTGGCGCAGCCGAACGCCGAGGCGCGCGATTCGAGGACGGCGATCGCGGCCACGCCGCCGGTGGGCGCCTTCGACGACGAGCGGCCGTCCCGTCCCGAACCGCCGCGCAGCGGCCTGGGCGGGCGCGCCAAGCTGGCGCTGGGCGCGGCGGCCGCGCTGGTGATCGTCTCCGTTCTCGTGCTCGCGTTGCGCGGCGGCCCTGCCCCCGGCGGCGGGGTCGCGGCCAAGGCGGCGACGGCCCCGGCCGTCGAGAAGGCGGCGCTGCTCCCGCCGCCCGTTGCCGACAAGCCTGCCACGCCGCCGCCGGCCGCCGCCCCGCCCGAAAAGGCAGAGCCGCCGGCGCCGGCGCCCGAGGCGGTGCCCGCCGAGAAGCCGGCCCGCGCGCGCCGCCGTCACGGCGAGAGCGACAGGGTCGACCCTCTGCACCGCAAGATCGACGTTCCCGGCGATCCCACCACGCCCGCCGAGCTCAAGAACCCGTTCGCCGCGCCCTAGGCCGATGCGCGGGTATCCCGTCGAGGTCAGCGCCGAGGCGGCGGCGGCGCACGCCGACACGCTGGTGCTGGACCTGCACAACGATCTGCTGACCAAGCTGACGCACAGCCGCTACGACGTCTCCAAGGAGCACGCGCCGGCGACCTTCTACAACCCGCTGCGGCTGGACCTGGACCTGCCGCGCATCCGGCGGGGCGGCATCGACGCGCTCGGCTGCCTGATGTTCGCCGGGTTCCGCGTCGATCGCGACCGGCGCTTCTGGCGGCAGCTCGACAAGGCGCGGGCGCTGGCGGCGGCCCATCCCGACGCGCTGGTGCTGGCCCGGGACGCCACGGAGATCCGCGCGGCGCGGGCCTCCGGCCGGCTGGCGCTATTCCTGGGCGTCGAGGGGAGCTACGCGATCGACGACGATCCGGAGGCGGGCGTCGCGCGTCTCGCCGAGGCCGGCGTCATGTTCCTGGGGCCACTCTGGGAGCGGGACAGCGGCGCCGGCGCGTCCTGCCGGACCCCCGCCGCGCGCGACGGCGGGCTGACCGACCGCGGGCGCGTGCTGGTGCGGGCCTGCGATCGGGCCGGCATCCGGCTGGACGTCGCGCACGCCAGCCGCAAGACCTTCTGGGACATCCTCGAGACGGCCGAGCGGGCGCCGTTCTCCTCGCACTCGGGCGCGGCCGGCGTCCACCCGCACGCGCGCAACCTGGACGACGACCAGGTGCGCGCGCTCGCCGCGCGGGGCGGGGTCGTGGGGGTGATTTTCGTGGCCGCCTATCTCGGCGGCGCCTTCTGCTCCCTGGAGGCCGTCGCCAATCACATCGAGCACGTGGCTCACGTCGGCGGCGAGGCGTGCGTCGCGCTGGGCTCCGACTTCGACGGCTTCATGCCGTTGCCCCGCGGGCTGCGCGACGCGGCCGACCTGCCGCGCCTCACCGAGCTGCTCTGGCGCCGCGGCTGGCGGCGCCCGGCGCTGGACCGGCTGCTCGGCGAGAACGCCCTCCGCTATTTCGCCGCCGGCTGACCAGGATCGCGGCCAGAAGCGCCGCCAGCAGCGGCGTCGACGTGCGGCGGGGTCCCCCCACGTCGCACGAGCAACCGCTGCTCTTGCCGCCGGCGCCCGGGGACGTCGTGCCGCCCGAGCCGACGTTGCCGCCGCTGCCGGTGCCGCCGCTCTGGCCGCCCGTGCCGGTGGTGGTGGTCGTCGCCGCCACGAACTTCAGC
>CAZJMY010000077.1:0-2535 GCA_964546845.1 uncultured Myxococcales bacterium
GCGGTCGGTTTCTCGACGGAGAACGACGCTTCTCCACAGAACCCACAGCCCCTAATACATCTGCTTTTTTATCTCTAAAAAGAAAGATAGAAGAGAGCCGGAGAACAAGGAGAGACGGATGGAGTTCAAGATTCGGAAGGAAGAGTTCCTTCGCGGTCTCTACCTGGCGCAAGGGATCGCGGATCGGAAGAGCACGTTGCCGATCCTGGCCAACGTTCTGTTGCGCACCGACGGCAAGGACAAGCTGCTGTGCGGCGCGACCGACCTGAACGTGTCGACCCAGGTCACGTTGAGCGCGAAGATCGAAAAGGAAGGCGGCCTCACGGTCGCGGCTCGCCAGCTGTACGAGATCGTGAAGGGCCTGCCGGACGAAGAGGTCCGCGTCAAACGGACCGAGCAGAACTGGGCCGAGATCAAGAGCGGCAAGGTCGAGTTCAAGGTCGTCGGCGTCTCCGACCGGGATTACCCGAAGCTGCCCGCCATCGCGGAGGCGCAGACGTTCTCGGTCGAGACGGCCGCGCTGCGCGACATGATCGCCAAGACGATCTTCTCGGTGTCACTGGACGAGACGCGCCAGCACCTTGCCGGCGTCCTGTTCGAGTCCGACGGCGCAACGGCACGGATGGTCTCGACGGACGGGCACCGGCTGTCGAAGTCGGCGCGGGCGCTGCCCGGTGGTCCGAAGCTGGCCACCGGCGTCCTGATCCCGCGCAAGGGCATCGTCGAGCTGCGGCGCGCCATCGAGACGCGCGAGACGCCGACCGCCATCGGGATTCACGACGGAAACTTCGTGCTGAAGGCGGACGACGTCGGCATCTCCGTGAAGCTGATCGACGGGCAGTTCCCGCCGTACGAGCAGGTCATCCCCAAGGACAACGAGCGCGCCTTCGTGTTGCCGCGCCTGACGTTCCTGGACGCGCTTCGCCGCGTTTCGCTGATGTCGTCGGACAAGACCTCGGGCGTCCGGTTCGGCCTCGACAAAGGCAAGCTGCGCATCGAGAGCGACAACCCGGATCTCGGCGCGGCGCGCGAGGAGATCGACATCGCGTACAAGGGGACGCCCGTGCAGATCGGGTTCAATGCGCGTTACTTCATCGACCTGCTGGCCGAGATCGAGACGCCCGACGTGCGTGTCGAGCTGGCGGGCGAGCTGGATCCGGCGGTCGTTCGTCCCAGCGACGGCAGCGACTACGTCTGCGTGGTCATGCCCATGCGGCTGTGAGCGCGAGCGGCGGGGGTCGGACCGGGGCGGTCCCCGGCTGACCCATGCGCATTCGCGAGCTGGCCGCTGATGGGTGGCGGAACCTCGCCCCGCTGCGCCTCGCGCTGGGCGAGCGCCTGACGGTCCTGTCGGGCGACAACGGCCAGGGCAAGACGAACGTCATCGAGGCGGCCTACTACCTGGCCGCCTTGAGGTCTTTCCGGACGACTCACGCCGAGGACCTCATCCAGCGGGGCGCGCCGGGCGGACGGGCGCGGCTGCGCGCCGAGATCGACCAGGCGACCCTGCTGCGCCGCCTCGAGCTGGAGGTGGCCGCCGGCGGCCGGACGGTGCGGCTGGACGGCAAGCTGGTGCGCAGCACGGCCGCCGCGCTGGGACTGCTCCGCGTGGTTCTGTTCGTCCCGGAGGATCTGCTGCTGCCGAGGGCGGCGCCGGCAGCCCGGCGCCGGTTCGCCGACCTGGCGATCTTCAACCTGGAGCGGGGCTACTACGCGGAGGCGGCGGCGTTCCAGAAGGTCCTGCGGAATCGGAACGCGTTGTTGAAGCGCGGGACGCTGGACGCGACTCTGCTGGACGCGTACGACGAGGAGCTGGCACGGACGGGAGCGCGGGTGGTCGTGCGGCGGCGGGCTCTGGCGGCGGCGCTGGCGCCGCGGTTCGCGTCGCTTTTCCGGGAGCTGCACGCGGACATCCCGGTCACGTTGCTTTACCGAAGTCACCCGGAGGTCGAGGCGGCGGCGGACGAAGCCGCCGTGCGCGGGGCGCTGGCGGCTGGTCTGGCCAGCCGGCGCTCGCTGGACGAGTGGCGCCGCTTCAGGGGGTTCGGGCCGCAGACGGATGACCTCGAGATTGGCCTCGGGGGCGCGCTGGCGCGCACCCACGCCTCGCAGGGCCAGCTGCGGTCCCTGATGCTGGCGCTGAAGCTGGCGGAGCTGACCGAGGTCGGCGAGAGGCTGGGAGACCCGCCCGTGCTGTTGCTGGACGACGTTCCGAGCGAGCTGGATGCGCATCGGCGCGCCCTGCTGTTCCAGGTCGTGAGCCGCCTCGATTGCCAGACACTGATCTCGGTGACGGAGCGCGCGCTGGTCCCGGGCGCCGGCGACCGCGTCGATTTCGAGGTGCGTGGTGGGCTGATCAGCCAGGTCCCGATCTTGCCGTGACGGGGTCGCGGAACAGCGGTTTCACTTTACATACCCCCTTGCTCATGCTAGATAGTTGGAAACGTTGGGGTTTGTAGCCGTTCGGCTCCCCCGTTCCCGAGCTCACCTCCACGTGCGAACGATTCGCTCATGACCACGTCCGAGCCGCCTGCG
>CAZJMY010000078.1:0-7655 GCA_964546845.1 uncultured Myxococcales bacterium
CTGGGCCGCCGTCATGCTGCTGCCGGCGAAGAGGTTGTTGAACAGCTTGTACGGATCGGTCTGCGGGGTGTTCTTGACGCCGTTCGCCGCCCAGCTGGTCGAGCTGGCGTACGGGCGGCAGCCCACGTTCAGCGCCGCGTCATTCACGCCCGCGTTCTGGGCGAGCCAGCTCGCGTACAGCTGATCGATCGACGGCTGCGTCGCCGTGATGGTGGGGACGGAGTCGCTTCCGTTCGGCGACGTGACCGCGCCGGTCAACAGCGCCGGGTAGGTGAAGTGGCCGCCGTACTTGGCGCCCACGTCCATGACGACGTTGCAGTCGATGGGGCTCCCCTGGCTGTTGGCCTGGCGCAAGAGCAGCAGCTTCGAGCTCCAGTTGGCCAGCGGCTGCAGCGTCGTGGGGAGGGTGGCGGGCAGCGCGCCGCCGGCGCTGGTGTAGAAGTCGGGCGGGCAGATCCCGTCGGTGACGGTGACCGTGATCAGCCGCTTCGGGAACCCGGTCGCCGCCGTCGCCCCGCGCGCCCGCTCGGTCGAGAGCAGCGGCAGGAACCCGGCGCCCAGGCCCAGCGCCTTCAGCGTCGCGCGGCGGGAGAACTTGAGCTGTGTCTTGCTGGTGCGGATCGTCATGGCAGCACCTCCCCGGCGGCCGGCGCCCGGTAGCGGAAGGTTCGAGACGTCGCCACCGC
The DNA here is from genome assembly GCA_964546845.1 of uncultured Myxococcales bacterium. Lineage (GTDB taxonomy): Bacteria > Myxococcota_A > Polyangia > Fen-1088 > Fen-1088 > JADGRB01. The sequence continues at coordinate 687 of CAZJMY010000078.1, forward strand.
CGCGATCAGATCGCGCATGTCGCCGGAGGTCTGGAAGGCCTTCGCCGCCGCCTGCACCGAGGCCAGGTCCGCGCTGGTGTCCCAGCGGTTCAGCGCGTAGCGCGTCCACTGCCGCGCGAAGCAGCTCTGAACGTCCGGGCTGCTGGCCAGCATCTTCGTCAGCGCAACCGCGTCGGGGAACGTCTGCATGGAGCCGTTCAGCTGGATCTGCCCGCTGGCGTCGACGGGCAGGTTCTGATCCGTCGTGCGGAACTGGCCGATGCCGTCGTAGTTCTCGAACCCGTACCCGATCGGGTCCATCGCGTTGTGACAGGCGCCGGTGCAGCTGTTCTGGTCGTGCTGCAGGAACCGGTCGCGTGTCGTCAACCCCGGGGTGGGCGGCTGCGGCGGCGGCACGTTGTTGGGCGGGTTGGGGAGCACGTTGCAGAGCAGGCGCGTGTAGATCGCGTGCCCGCGGCGCACCGGCGAGGAGCCGTCGCTGGCCCCGGTCACCGTCAGGAAGCCGGCCAGCGTGAGCAGCCCCGACCGCTGCGTCCCGTCCAGCGTCACCGGCTTGGGGGTCGTCCCCGTGACGCCGCCGACCTTGTACACGGCCGCCAGCGCCTGGTTCACCGACGTCGACGTGCCGGTGAGGAGGTCGGCGAACGATCCGCTGCCCGTCAGCACCGAGCTGCCGAACGCGCGGAACTCATTCTCCATGGCCGTCGCCAGGTCCTGGTTCCACATCGGGTACAGCGTCGCGTCCTTCGGCCGCGACGACAGCACGTTCACGTCCAGCCAGTCGTCGAAGAAGTCCGCCGCCATGTCGGCCGCCTTCGGATCGGTCAGCATGCGCTGGATCTGAGTTTGCAACCCATCGGTGGTGGTCAGCTGCCCGGCCGCGGCCGCCGCGAAGAGCGCCGCATCCGGCATGGTCCCCCACAGGAAGTACGAGAGCCGGTTGGCGATCTGGTAGTTGCCCAGCTGGACGACGTTGCCGTCCTTCACCGCCGGGCCGGGGTCCATCTCCCAGTGGTAGACGAACTGCGGCGACTGCAACATCGTCTCGATCAGCAGGTCGATCGCCCCGTTGAAGTCCAGCCCCAGCGTCGCGCGGCCGGTCTGGTACATCGCGGTCAGGTCGGCGACCTCGGTCGTGCTGAGCGGACGGCGGAAGACCTTCGCGCCGAACGTCGTGATGAACTGGTTCGCGCAGCCGGCCTCCGCGCCGCTGTTGGCCGGCGTGCAGGGGAGCACCGACGACAGCTTCGTGGCCAGGTGGCTGGCCAGCGTCTCGGCGGCGGACTGCAGGTTGCCCGCCTCGAAGTTGCCGATCGCGCCCGGCTGCCGGAACGGAAAGGCGTTGTTGCTGAGGTCGTCGGATTCGCTGGGCACGTCGCCGCTGTCCAGCGTCGTGTCGCCCAGCAGATCCCGCGCCGTGTTCAGGTACTCGCGCGCCGTCAGGCGGCGCAGCGGCAGCACGCCGGCCGCCTTCGGGTCGCCGGGCGCGCCGCTGTTTCCGGCGGAGCCCGTGGTCGCACCGGTGCCGCCGCCGGCGGCGTCGTCGATCCGTCCGTTGCAGCCCGCCAGCAGCAGGGCGGCCAAGCCGCCGGCCAGGAGGACGCTGGGACGTACGAATCGTGTCCAGAGATCGCTCACCGGAGTCTCCACGGGAACCTCCCGCGCTGGGGGCGCTGCAGTCGGGGGGGCACTGGCAGCCACGCGGGCGGCCGGCACCGACGGATCCTGGCGAAGCCGCATCATCGCCTATTTTGCCTTCGAATGCGCCAAAAAAGAGACGTTGGGCACATCCTCAATCCATAGGGCGCGCCCCCTTTGGGACCTTCACGCGGATTGACATTCGCCTCGCGGCGCGGCAATTCTGACGGCCTGCTGGTGCTCCGGGGTCACGCCCGGGGCTGAAAAGGGAACCCGGTGAAAATCCGGGGCTGCCCCGCAGCGGTCAGCGAGAACGACGCCCGCCACATGCACTGGTCCACCCGGACCGGGAAGCGGCGGGTCGAGGAACCCGGCGAAAGCCGGAGCGCTCGCGAGCCCGAAGACCTGCCAGTGGCTGACGCAGGGACAAATCCTGCGGCTGCAGATCCGTCGCCTCGCGGGAGGCCGGTGGGTCGATGGCCGCCGGTCTCCGTCGCGCCAGTCGGCTCTCCGTGTCACCCGTGTGGCGGCTTCACGCCCGGGGGGGCGAGACCAAGGAGAGACCGATGCGATCGATGGAAGGCGTCCTGGCAACCTGTTTGGGGCATCCGCGAATCGGGGCCCAGCGCGAGCTGAAGCGCGCGCTGGAGGCGTTCTGGGCGGGGCGCGCGTCGCGAGAGCAGCTGGAGGCGACCGGGCGCGCGCTGCGGCAGCGCCACTGGCTGGCCATGCGCGACGCGGGGATGGACCACATCCCCTGCAACGACTTCTCGTTCTACGATCACGTGCTGGACGCGGCGATCGCGACGGGCATCGTGCCGTCTCGGTTCCAGGTCATCGCGGACCCGCTGGCACGGATGTTCGCGATGGCGCGCGGGCTGCAGGAGCGCGCGACGGGCGCGGACCTGGCGGCGCTGGAGATGACGAAGTGGTTCGACACCAACTACCACTACCTGGTTCCGGAGCTGGAGCCGGACCAGGTCTTCCAGCTGGACGCGAGCAAGGTCCTCGGCGAGGTGGCCGAGGCGCGGGCGCTGGGCATCGCGGCGCGGCCCGTGCTGCTGGGGCCGGTCACGTTGTTGCTGCTGTCGAAGACGGCCGCGGGCGCGCCGGCCACGACGCTGGTCGGCGTGCTGGACCGCCTGGTGGGCGTCTACGAGGAGCTGCTGGCGACGCTGGCAGGTGAGCAGGTCGCGTGGGTGCAGCTGGACGAGCCGGCGCTGGCCCTGGATCTCGACGGTCCGGCGCGGGAGGCCTTCCGGCGCGCGCTGGGGCGCCTCTCTTTTCTCAAGAAGCGGCCGCGGCTGATGCTGACCAGCTACTTCGAGGGGCTCGAGGACAATCTGGCTCTGGCGGTCGGCTCCGGCTGCGAGGCCATCCACGTCGATCTCGTGCGCGCGCCCGACCAGCTCGACGCGGTGCTGGCGGCCCTGCCGCCCGACGCGGTGCTGTCGGCGGGCGTGGTCGACGGCCGCAACGTCTGGCGCGCCGACCTGGACGCGGCGCACGCGCGCGTCCGCCGCGCGGTGCGCGCGCTGGGGCCGGCGCGGGTCTGGGTGGCGCCCTCGTGCTCGCTGCTGCACGTGCCCGTCGACGTCGAGGGTGAAGAGGCGCTGGACCCGCAGCTGAGATCCTGGCTGGCGTTCGCCCGTCAAAAGCTGGACGAAGTCCGCGCACTGGCCGACGCCGCGGCAGAGGACGCGCCGGCCGCGGCGGCGTTCGCCGTCTCGCGCGCCGTCCGCGAAGGGCGGCGCGGGTCTCAGCGGACGCGCAACCCGGCGGTGCGGGCACGGGCGCGCGCCGTCGACGAACGGATGCTGCGGCGGCGCAGCCCCTACGCGCAGCGCGCCGTCCAGCAACGCGCCCGGTTCACGCTGCCGCTGCTTCCGACCACGACGATCGGCTCGTTCCCGCAGACGGGCGACGTGCGGGCGGCGCGCGCGGCCTGGCGGGCGAGGCGGCTGCGGGACGCGGACTACGTCCGCTTCTTGAAGGAGGAGACCGCCCGCTGCATCGCCCGACAAGAGGAGCTGGGCCTGGACGTGCTGGTGCACGGCGAGCTCGAGCGCACCGACATGGTCGAGTACTTCGGGGAGCAGCTGGAGGGGTTCGCGTTCACGGCCAACGGGTGGGTCCAGAGCTACGGGTCGCGCTGCGTGAAGCCGCCGGTCTTGTACGGCGACGTGGCCCGGCGCCGGCCCATGACCGTCGACTGGAGCCAGTACGCGCAGTCGCTGACGCCGCGGCCCGTGAAGGGGATGTTGACCGGGCCCGTCACGATCCTCCAGTGGTCGTTCGTGCGCGACGACGAGCCGCGCGCGGCGGTGTGCGCGCAGGTGGCGCTGGCCCTGCGCGACGAGGTGGCCGACCTCGAGGCCGCGGGTATCGGCATGATCCAGGTCGACGAGCCGGCGATCCGGGAAGGGCTGCCGCTGCGGCGGCGCAAGTGGGGCGACTACCTGCGCTGGGCCGTCGACGGGTTCCGGCTGGCCACCGCCGGTGTGCGCGACGAGACCCAGATCCACACGCACATGTGCTACGCCGAGTTCGGCGACATCCTGCCCGCCGTCGCCGAGATGGACGCCGACGTGCTGTCGATCGAGACGTCGCGCTCGCGCATGGAGCTGCTGGGTGACTTCGGCCGCTTCGCTTACCCGAACGAGGTGGGGCCGGGCGTCTATGACATCCACTCGCCGCGTGTCCCCTCGATCGAGGACATGCTGCAGCTGCTGCGCCGCGCGGCGGCCGTGCTGTCGCGCGAGCGGCTGTGGGTGAACCCCGACTGCGGCCTCAAGACCCGCGGCTGGCCGGAGGTCGAGGCGGCGCTCCGCAACATGGTCGAAGCGGCGCGCCGCGTGCGCTGATCATCAAGACGTACGCCGCGCGCCGTCCCCCGCGCGGGTGTGGCGCGCGCGGTTCTAGAAGCTCGCGTCGAGGACGACGTCGCCGGTGACGCCGACCTGGTAGGCCGAGACCCGCCGCTCGAAGAAGTTCGTGACCTCCTGGACGTCTTGCAGGTCCATGAAGGGAAGCGGGTTGACCGTGACCCCGTAGCGGCGGGGCAGCCCCAGCGTCGCCAGCCGCCGGTCGGCGCAATGTTGCAGGTAGCGGCGCACGTCCCCGACCGACAGGCCGGCGACGCCCCCGCCCAGCAGGTCCTCGGCGAACTGGGTCTCGCACTCGATGGCCTCGTCCATCATGGCGGCCACGGCGCGCCCCAGCTCGGCGTCGAAGAGGGCGGGCTCTTCCCGGCGGATGGTGGCGATCACCTCGAAGGCGAACGCCATGTGCGCGCTCTCGTCGCGGAACACCCAGTTGGTGCCCGCGGTCAGGCCGTGCAGCAGGCCGCGCGACCGCAGGAAGTACACGTAGGCGAACGCGCCGAAGAAGAACAGCCCCTCGACGCAGGCCGCGAAGGCGATGACGTTCAGCAGGAACTGCCGTCGGTCCGCCTGCGTCTCCAGCCGCGTGAGCGACTGGATCGAGTCCAGCCAGCGCATGCAGAAGGCCGCCTTCTGGCGGATCGACGGGATGTTGTCGACGGCGGCGAAGGCGCGGGCCCGCTGCTCGGGGTCGGGCACGTAGGTGTCGAGCAGCGTCAGATAGAACTGCACGTGCAGCGCCTCTTCGTAGAGCTGCCGCGACAGGTACATCCGCGCCTCGGGAGCGTTGACGTGGCGATACAGGTTCAGCACCAGGTTGTTGGCGACGATCGAATCGCCCGTCGCGAAGAACGCCACCAGCCGTTGCACCAGGTGGCGCTCGGCGTCGCTCATCTTGACGTCGAGGTCGCGCACGTCCGTCGAGAAGTCGACCTCCTCGACGGTCCAGGTGTTCTTGATGGCCGCCCGGTACATCTCGAAGAACGCCGGGTAGGCCATGGGCCGCAACGTGAGGCAGAGCCCGGGATCCAGCAGGCGAGCCGGGCGCGCGCTGGCGTTCATTGGCAGGCCTCGCACGACTCGGGGTTCTCGAGAGAGCAGGCCACGGCGTCCGCGTCCGCGTTCGTCGCCCTGTCGACCGCCGGCGCGTCGACGGTGGCCTTGGCGATCTTGGTGGCCGGGCGCGAGCGCAGGTAGTACGTCGTCTTCAGCCCCTTCTGCCACGCGTAGAAGTACATCGACGAGAGCTGGCCGATGTTCGGGCTCTCGATGAACAGGTTCAGCGACTGGCTCTGGTCGATGAACGCGCCGCGGTCGGCGGCCATGTCGATGAGGGATCGCATCGGGATCTCCCAGGCGGTGCGGTAGACGGCCCGCAGCGCCTCGGGCAGGTCGGAGAGCCCCTGGACCGACCCCTCGGCCAGCTTCAGCCGGTTGCGGGTCGCGTCGGTCCAGAGCCCCAGCGCCTTGAGCTCCGCGACCAGGTAGCGGTTCACCTGCAGGAAGTCGCCGGACAGCGTCTCGCGCTTGTACAGGTTCGAGACCTGCGGCTCGATGCACTCGCCGCAGCCCGCGATGGACGCGATGGTGGCCGTCGGCGCGATGGCGACCAGCAGCGAGTTGCGCAGCCCGCCGGCCTCGATGCGCGCGCTCAGCGCGTCCCAGCGGTCGGGGTCGTCGGGCGTGACGCCCCAGGCGTCGAACTGCAGCTCGCCGCGCGCCGCCCGCGTCTCCGCGAACGCCGGGTGAGCTCCTTTCTCCGCCGCCAGGTCGGCCGACGTCGCCAGCGCGTGGAAGTAGATCTCTTCGGCGATGCGGCGCGACAGCGCGCGGGCCTCGGGCGCGTCGAACGGCAGCCGCAGCTGGAAGAAGAGGTCTTGCAGCCCCATCACGCCCAGGCCGACGGGGCGCCAGCGCAGGTTCGACGCCTGCGTGCTGGGGATCGGGTAGTAGTTGAGATCGATGACTCGATCCAGCTGGCGCACCGCGATCCGGACGGTGCGCGCCAGCTTGTCGAAGTCGAAGACCACGCCCCCGTCGTCGGCGCGGCGGGTGTGGCGGGCCAGATTGATCGACCCCAGGTTGCAGACGGCGGTCTCGTCGGCCGACGTCACCTCGAGGATCTCGGTGCACAGGTTCGACAGGTGCACCGTGCGTCCGGGCAGCGCGGTCTGGTTGCAGGCGCGGTTGGATTTGTCCTTGAACGTCATCCAGCCGTTCCCGGTCTGCGCCAGCGTGCGCATCATGCGCGCGTAGAGGTCGCGCGCCTTCACCGTTCGCGCCGCCATCCCGGCCGCCTCGGCGGCGGCGTAGGCGCGCTCGAACTCGTCGCCGTAGAGGTCCGGCAGCGCGGGGACGACCTTGGGGTCGAAGAGGCTCCAGTCGCCGTCGGACTCGACCCGCCGCATGAACAGATCGGGAACCCAGTTGGCCAGGTTCAGGTTGTGCG
>CAZJMY010000079.1:0-3718 GCA_964546845.1 uncultured Myxococcales bacterium
GTTCGGCATCGTCGGTCTCGCGGTGTTACAGGTCGACACGAAGCTACCCGCACACCGCGCGCTTTATGGGCAACGGTTTCCCGACGATCTCACGGCCACCTCGCTCCACAACTGGCACGTGCTGGAACACGAGAACCCGACGATGTTCGCCGGCCTCACCAGCCTGTGGCTCTGTCGCGCGGCCGATCGCGCGCGGGTCGACGTCGATTGGATCCGCCGGACGCAGGCGCTGACGTAGCTCAGCGGCTTACTTGCCGAGGCCGTGTTGGACGAGAAATGTGAACATGGCGCTTTCCGCGTCCGGCCACGCCGCTGCCGGGGTCGAAAAGCCATGTCCTGCCTGCGGGACGAAGTGCAGCGCCGTGTCGGCCCCGGCCGCGACCAGCGCGTCGTGAAGAGCCTGGCTTTCGCTGGTCGGAACGGTGGTGTCGTTGGCGCCCTGAACGGTGATCAATGGTGGAATGTTCTTCCGAACGTACGTGATCGGGCTCAGCTCCGTGGCCAGTGCGGTGCGGTTGGCGGTGCTTGCGGGCAGCCACTGGACGGCCCAGGAGATCTTCCGCGCCAGAAGGTCGTTGACGTCGGACGGCCCGTAGCCGTTGACGATTGCCGCAATCTGGAAGTCGGCCGGATTCGTGGGGCCCAGGTCGGGCACAGCCGTCGCCATTCCGACCATCAGCGCCAGCTGGCCGCCCGCCGACGCGCCCGTGACGACGTACTGGGTTTTGTCGACGTGGTAGTAGTCCATGTGGTCCCAGAACCACTTCGCGGCCAGTAGGGCATCCTGGTCGGCGGCGGGCGCGGTGGCGCCGTTGGCGGTGCCGTCGGCCAGCCGGTACTCGACGTTGCAGACCAAGAAGCCGTGCTTCAAAAAGCGGCTGAAGAAGCTGGACATGCTCGCCTTCAGCGCCGCCGGCTTGTTGTCGGTCCACCCTCCGCCGTGAAACATGATGACCCCGGGTAGCGTGACGGTGCCGTGCGGGCCGGCGTTCGTCGGGTAGATCACGTCGAGGCGCTGCATCGGACTCGGGCCGTACGGGATGTTCCCTTCGACGCGATAGGCGGACCCGGGCGCCGAGATTCCGAGCGTCGAGGTGGAATCCGGAACGGGAGGTGTCACCCCTCCCGTGCCTCCGGTCCCCGGCGGCGGGCTACCCGCCTTGCCGCCGGCGGCCGTTCCGCCACTTCCGAGTGGGCCGCCCCCGCCCCCGGCCGTGCCACCGCGACCGCTCGTCCCTCCCGTACCCGGGGAGCCCGCGCGGCCCGCCGCGCCGGTTGCGCCACCCGTGGACGTGAGGCTGGGGGCACCGCCCGTCCCGTCGCTGCCGCCGCTCGCCATGGCGCCGGGGACGCCGCCTTTACCCGCAGACGCCCCGTCGGTTTGTCCCGACCCGCCGAGCCCGCTCGGCGCTCCGGGCCCATCGCTCGACGGCGACGAACAGCCGGCGATCGTGAGCGCCAGCAGCGCCACGGCCACCGCCCGGATGGCCTTCATGCGTGCCCCGATCGTCCGTTCGTCGCTCGCCAGCGTCCGGTCTGCTTGCGTGGCGCTTCACGAAGTTTGCGGCGCGCCGCCATCGCGACGACCTTCTTGCGCCCAGTTCGCAGCCGGGTCCAAATCGTGTTGGGCGAAACGCCCTCCATCGCGGCGATCTCCTCGCACGAGAGACCATGGAGGTGGAAAAGGACCATTGCGTTGCGCATGGGATAGCTCAGCCGGCCAAGAACCCCCTGCAACAGCTCGCGGCGCTCAGTGGCTTCCAGCGACGCGGTGGGTGTTGGAGCGCTGGACGCCAACTCTTCCGTCGCAGGTTCCGCGGTCTTGAAGATGCGGCGGTTCCAGACTTGTTGATGGTAGTCCTTCACCTGCCGCGCCGTAATCGTGTACAGCCACCCCGCGATGTTCCGGCGATCGAAGTCCCTCAGCCGCCGCATGACTACCAGGAACACGTTTTGAGCGACGTCGTACTTGTCAGCGTTGCGCATTCCCATCGCACCGGCCCAACGCAAGACCCTGTCAAACCAACCCGCATAGATGAGGTCGAAGTCCGCAGACCTCGTCGTCTGCTCCTGTTGGGGTGGGCGTCGGACAGCGTCGTTCTGGGGGAGCGCGTCGAAGTCGGCGAACGTCCCGCCGTCATAGGCGGTCACGCTCAGGGCGGCTCGAGACAAGGACATGAATTCTCCAGGTCGAGATGACCAGTGACCTCACACGCTAAAACGAGGCTCCCCGCGAGGCCCTAACCGCGTCTGCGTGCGTGCAGGTGCTTTGCCTTACACCCAGAAGCACGGGCATAGCGCTCATCGGCCTCGGCCTTACGTTGTCGGGGAGGGACGGGATGGCGGCGGACGTCGGCGGGGTGTCGGAGACACGGGCCCATCACGATGGCCCCGCCGGCTGGAACCAGGCCGGGACAGACCAGCTGTTCCGGCTGCTGGTCTCGGCGGTGCAGGACTATTCGATCATCGCCCTGGACCCGCGCGGGCGCGTCCTGACCTGGAACACCGGCGCGCGCCGTCTGTTCGGGTACACGGCCGACGAGCTCGTGGGACGCGCCGTCTCCCAGCTGTACACGCGGGAGGACCAGGAGACGCACCACCTGGAGGAGGAGCTTCGGGCGGCCCGCGAGTCGGGCAGCTTTCACGAGGAAGGGTGGCGGGTGCGGTGCGACGGGAGGCGCTTCTGGGCCAGCGTCGCGATCACGCGCATCGACGACCCGGGGGGCGGCCTGCTGGGGTTCGCCAAGATCACGCGCGACCTCACCGACAGGTACCAGGCGCAGCAGTCCGAGCTCGAGCGGCAGCGCCGCGAGCTGGACCTGGCGCAGCTGCGCGAGCGCGAAGAGCAGCTGCACATGTTGGCCAACTCGATCCCCCAGATGGCCTGGATCGGCGACGAGACGGGGGCGATCTTCTGGTACAACCGCCGCTGGTACGAGTACACGGGCACCACGCCCGAGCAGATGAAGGGGTGGGGCTGGCAGAGCGTCCACGACCCGAAAGAGCTGCCCGGCGTCCTCGAGCGCTTCAAGCGCGCGGTGGAGACCGGCGAGCCGTGGGAGGACACGTTTCCGCTGCGCAGCCGCACGGGGCAGTGGCGCTGGTTCCTGTCACGCGCGGTGCCGATCCGCGGACCTGACGGGCGCATCTCGCGCTGGCTGGGCACCAACACCGACGTCACCGCGCAGGTCGAGCTGGCCCAGCAGCGGGACCGGCTGCTGAAAGAGATCGACTTCGAGCGCGCCCGCTTCGAGGCGGTGATGAAGCAGCTGCCCGCGGCGGTCATCGTGGGCGAGGCCCCCTCCGGCAAGCTGGTCTTCGCGAACAGCCGGATGGACGCCGTCTGGGGGCACCCGTTGATCCCCAGCCAGACCATCGATGAATACGCGCACTGGTCGGGCTTTCACCCGGACGGGCGGCCGTACGCGCCGCGCGAATGGCCGCTGGCGCGCGCCATCCAGAACGGTGAGACCGTCGACGGCGAAGAGGTGGCGATCGAGTGGCCCGACGGCCGGCGCCGCTGGCTGCGCCTCAACGCCTCGCCGGTGCGGGCGGCCGACGGGCAGGTCCTGGCCGGCGTCGTGCTGTGCCAGGACGTGACCGACGAGAAGACGGCTCACCGGCAGCTGGCCGAGTCCGAGGCCCGCTTCCGGGCGCTGACCGAGGAGCTGGAGCGGACCGTCGCCCACCGCACGCAGGAGCTGGTGGCGGCCAACAA
>CAZJMY010000080.1:0-12702 GCA_964546845.1 uncultured Myxococcales bacterium
CTGTGGGGGTTGGTGAACGACCACCTCTTCGAGTACACGCGCGAAGAGGTGCTGATGTACCTGCGCCACGAGGCGGGGCACGCGATCAACTACGCGTTCGAGCTGTGGCGGCGGCGCGACTGGACGCAGACGTTCGGCGACTTCCGGCGGCCGTACCGCGAGATGTACAACCCCAACCCGTGGAGCCGCGACTACGTGCGGTACCTCCACCGGGCCGGGATGTACCATTACGCGCAGAAGCACCCGGACGAGGACTGGGCCGAGACGTTCGCGGTGTGGATCGAGGGCGGACCGTGGCGGCGGCGCTACCGCGACTGGCAGGTGGCGTTCGCCAAGCTGGAGTACGTCGACCGCGTCGTGGGCATCGAGGGCGCCTGCCGCGGCAACCCGCCCAACGTGCGGCTGGGCCTGCGCGTCCCGTATACCGAGCTCAAGGAGACCGTCGCCGAGTACTTCGACATCGGCGACGCGCTGGACCAGGACATCCTCGAGTACCGCAAGGACCTGCTGGAGATCTTCGAGCGGAAGCCGGGGCACCGGGGCGCGTCGGGGCGCGGTCTGTCCGCCCTGACAGCGAACGCGCAGTCCGCGGCGCGCTTCATCCAGCAGCACCAGAACATGCTGGTCGACAGGATCAGCCGCTGGATCGCCGATTCCGACCGGCGCGTGATCACGCGCTTCCTGCGCCAGCTGCAGGCGCTCTGCACCGCCGAGCACATGGTGGTGCACGACAGCGAGCGCACCGAGAAGCTGGTCGAGGTCACGGTGGTCGCCACCTGGCACGTCGTCGACGGCATCTACCGCCTGTCCTGACCGCGCGGGGCCGGGGGTCGCCGGCCTCTCCGCCTCGTCGGTCCGCCGTTGACACCAGCCCCGGCCGCCGTCTATATCACCTGCTCCGCGCGAGGATGGCGGAACTGGTAGACGCACTAGCTTGAGGTGCTAGCGGTTAACAGCCATCGGGGTTCAAGTCCCCGTCCTCGCACCACTTCCGACTCGTAGGACCGCCGGTGGACCTCGCCGGCACGCTTCTTCCCCGGACGCTCTGTCGGGGATGAGCCCTGACGTTTCCGGCCGCGCAACGACCAGACCAGCGAGGTCCGGTCGTCGCCGCGCCGGCGGTGGAGTGGGATGCGCGCCCGATCGCTGACCCTCAGGTCGGGATCTCGAGCGCCATTTTGCCTAACGGTCGACGCCAACGGCCGCTCGTCCGCGTGCTCAACATCGCCCGAATGCCAGTGACATGCCGCGTGAGACGCAAGTTAGATTGCGAGAGACCTCCAATCCGAGAACGGAACCTCACCCACGGAACCTCACCCAGGTACCCACGGAACCTCACCCAGGTTGATATTCACCCAACGACGGAACCTCAGCCCGGACGGAACCTCACCAGGTTGATATTCACCCAACGGAACCTCGCCCACCCACGGAACCTCACCCAGGTTGACATTCAGCCAACGGAACCTCGCCCAGGTCGGAACAACGGAACCGAACAACGGAACCTCACCCAGGTTGATATTCGAACTGGAGCCGAGGCTGCGACAACCTCGGAAACGTAGAGTCAGGTTGCTCGACCGGAGCGGCCGCGAAGGACACTGGGTGTCATGCCAGTCGCTCTCCGGCCTGTGGACATCACGGAATCGCTTCGACGGCCGGGCTGTTCGAATTCGGTACCAATCAACACCGCTCATTCGGACGCTGGGCGGTGCTGGGCACGACGAGTAGGCGCGTGTGCTGGCGAGTGGTGGGTGGGCAGCCGAGGGCTCAACTTGTGCCGGGAGCGGCGCACGTCACGACTGACAGTCGGCGTAACCAATAGGTGCCGGCGGGGAAAACGACATCCCGGACGCCGGCGACGAACGCTGCGCGCGCCGAGATATATGCGTCGCGAAACGCCCGACTGCGGAGAAGGATTTCTATCTTGCGCCACTTGTTGATACAAGCAATGCGCGGACTCAACTCGCGTCTGGGTTCGTTGCTAACGGGTCGTTCTGTCGGCGCTTGTGCCAGGACACGTTGACGACCGACCACTCCGCGTCCTGTGCGCCGACGTTCGGCCGCCGCTTCGTGCTCGACACGCGCGATCTGTTCGAGAACGGCTAAACGAAACTCCGCGTCCGACAGACTCTCGAAGCCCGGTGGCTTGGAGATTCGAAGCGAGGCGGACTCCGGCATGGGCCCCTCGTCCCTGAAAAAGTGGTCAGGACGGTGGCCGACCAAGTCTTTGCCGTGGAGGAGGCAGGGGATGGACGTGATCCCCGGCCAGTGGTGAGCGCGCTCGACCAGCCCGTCCTTCACGGGGTTCGTGAGGGCGTAGGCCATCTTCGAGAGCAGGTCCTCCGGTCCGACGAGCCTGACCACGCTGGTCTGTTCGGACGACCAAAAGTTTTCCCATCGTCCCCGAAGCGCATTTTGGCACTTGGCGAAGAGCTTGTGAAAGTACGCCAAGAACTCCGGGTAGTTTCCGTGTCGATCGTGGATCCCTGTGTGGTGATGGTTGCTCATCGCTGCGGTGAACAGGATCTCGATTCCGTAGCGGGCAGCGGCCACTGCGAGGCAGTACACGAACGCGTTGTTCGTCCAGCGATCCGGTCGCATGAGGAACTGCCGCTGCGTACACCGACGCGTGATCATGTAGAGCCGCCCGGGAAGTACTTCGCGAGGAAGAGACACGGCACCTTTTCGGCGACGGTGTGACGACAGTTGCGGCCAGCGCAAGAAACACCATCGTGGGAGCGGGTGACCCGCCAACCGCCAAGCGGCAGCAACCTCTCACCGCCAAGCGGCAGCAACCTGGGATGGTCTTGAGCCGGGGAACAGGAGAGCGAAACAACCTGGGAGCAGGTGAGCCGGTTTTGAGGGGTCGTGGGCACTGTGGGCCGTTCTGGACGGATGTGACCCCCAAACGTGAGGCTCCCCATGACCACAGTACGGGCTCGGCGGCAAATGACCTGGGACGTCCGGCTGATGGCCGCGGCTTTCGCCGGGATCCTGGGGGCTTGCGCGGGCGCGCCGTCGGGGACGGGAGGAACCGGGGGCTCGGGAAGTGGCTCCGGCGGGTCGGGGGGGAGCGGGGTTGGCTCGGGGACGGGGGGGGCGACCACGGGGACTGGCGGGACCCATGCGGGCACGGGCGGCGGGGCGGTCATCATCAGCAGCGGGGGCCCGGGCGGATCAACCTCGGTCGGGGCGACAGGGGGGGCGCCGGGCACGGGCGGTGGGGGCGTGGCGACTGGCGGGACGGGGGTGACGGTCGGGACTGGCGGAACCACCGTCGGGGGCGGTGGGCGCGGGGGAAGTAGCGCGACGGGCGGTGCGGCTGGCGCTCCGCCGAGCACCGGGACGGGTGGAACCGCCAACTTCGAGAAGGCGGCCGGGAAGATCCAGAACACCACGCAGGCGGCGTCGACGACGAACCTGCAGAAGTCGCAGTGGAAGCAGGGGTTGATCTCGCCGACGTTGCTGGGCGGGACGCACCTGAATCAGCCGGCGGTATTCAACGGGTACTTGATGGTCGCCGGGAACGAGGACTTCTTCTTCTACGACGTCTCCGACGCGACCTCGCCGAAGCAGCTCTCGAAGATGAGCACGCCTGGGCGTCGGGCCGGCGGCGAGGCCGAGTCGCACACCATCTCGTTCGCGCGCGACGGCAGCACCTTCTACATGGTCACGCTCAGCGGGGTCGGGATCGACACCTGGGACGTCACCAGCGTGACCGCGCCGAAGCATCTCGGCCAGCTCAAGATCTCTGGCGTCAACTATGGCGACTACACCGAGGCGGTCTGGGGCGTCTCCTGGCAGGGGCAGTACATCTACGTCGGCGCCACCAACAACGGGGTCAAGGTCGTCGACGCCACGGATCCGGCCAACTTGAAGCTGGCCGGCGAGGTTCCGACCTCCAGCACCGGCGGCGTCAGCGCCGGGCCGGTCGACGCCATCGGCAACGTCCTGGTCGTCATGACGCCCAAGGAGAGCAGCGGCGTCGCAACCTTGGACATCAGCAACCCGACGGCGCCGACGCGGTTGGCGTCGCTGACGACCTCCACGAAGTCGTACATCACCCAGTTTCACCGCCACTACGCGGTCATGCTGGGGCCGGTTCGCGTCTGGGACGTCCTGACCAATCCCAAGAGCATCGGCTCGGGGTCGTCGCCCATCGCGACCTTCAACAACGAATACGCAGAGTACTCGGTCTTCAGCGACGACTACCTCTTCATCGGGCACGCGCGGCAGGAGATCAACGCCACGCCCGGCTGCTCGAAAATCACCTTCTCGGACCCCAAGAGCATGAAGGTGGTCAACCGCATCTACGGCCGCCTGGATACCACCTACAACGACGACCAGTTCGTCCTGCCGATGGGCAACCTGGTCGTCTTGACGGACGATCAGTCGCCCTACCGCGGCTGGGTGATCGCCGTCCATCAAACGGCGCCCGACACCACGCCGCCGGTGGTGGACACGGTGATTCCCAACAACAACGCCACTGGCGTCTCTGTGAAGTCCCGCGTCGGCGTCACGTTCTCCGACAACATCGACCTCGCGACGGTGAACCAGGCGAGCTTCATCGTTCGGCCGGTCGGCGGACAGGCGCTGCCCGGTCGGTACGGCGTCCGCATGGGGGTCGTGAACTTCGACCCCACCGATGATCTGCAGCCCGGCACCACCTACGAGGTGGTGCTTCCGAAGGGCGGGATCGCGGACTACGTCGGCAACACCCTGGCGACCGAATGGAAGTCCACCTTCGCCACCAACTGAGCAGGCGGGGTCGGATGGCCGCCGCACCCAGGTTGATGGCGCTCGGGGTGCTGGTGGGGGTTTTGGTGTCGGGGCGCGCGTCCGCCATCACGCTCAACGTGATGCACTCCGGCCCATCGGTGGTCGGGGAGGCGCATGCGTTCACGGCCAGCGTCCCGGACGCCAAGGGGACGGTAACGTTCCAGTGGCAGTTCAGCGAGTCGGACGACTTTCAGTCCGGTGGGCCCGAGATGTCGCACACTTACGCCGCGCCGGGACTCTACAGCGTGCAGGTCAACGCGACCGACTCCACCGGTGACAGCGCCAGCGTCTTTTTCCGCCACCTGGTCCACTACCCCCTGACGGACAAGCGGCCGACGTCCTCGACGTCCATCGTGTTCGACGCCGCCCGCAACCGCATCTACTCGGTCAACCAGGACAACGACACGATCACGGCCGTCGATGCCGACGGCCTCAAGAAGATCGCCGAGGTTGCTGTTTACCGGCGGCCGGAGGCGCTGGCGCTGACGCCGCAGGGGAAGCTGTGGGTCGTCCACCAGGATGACTACGCCGTCGCCGTCATCGACCCTGACCGGCTCGCGGTCGAGCGCGGCTTTCGATTGCCGTACGCTTCGCAACCGGTCGGCGTCGCCATGAGCCCGACCGGTGACGCCGCCTACATCACGCTGATGGCGACGGGGAAGCTGCTGAAGCTGGATCCGCAGACCGGCGACGTGCGCGCCCAGGTTGATGTTGGCGCCAGGCCGCGCGGCATTGCCGTCTCGCACGATGGCCGCGACGTCTACGTGACGCGCTTCATCTCGTCCGACGACGGCGGCGAGGTGGTGAAGGTCGACGCCGGCGCCATGACGGTCGCCACCCGCGTCCTGCTGAAAACCGACACCACGACGGTCGACGACGACCAGAAGGCGCGCGGCGTCCCGAACTTCTTGTTCTCGATCGCGCTGACGCCCGACGGCCGCCAGGCCTGGGTGCCGGGCAAGAAGGACAACATCCTGCGCGGCAAGCTCCGCGACGGCCAGGACATCACGCACGACACCATCGTTCGCCCGCTGACGGCGGTGGTTGACCTCGCAACCGCGCGCGAGATCTACGAAAACCGCATCGACCTCGACAACCGCAGCATGCCGATGCACGTCGAGCTGAGCCCGTACGGCAACTTCGCCATCCTGACGCTCGGCTTCTCGAACCGCATCGAGGTGCGCGACGTGAATCGCCCGACGCAGGTGTTCTCGGCGATCGCCAACGTCGGCGAGCTCCCGCGCGCCTCGGTCCTGGCGCCAAACGGCCGCTTGTTCGTGCAGGGCTCGCTGAGCCGGGACATCCTGGTCTACGACCTGACGTCGCTGCTCAACAGCTTCGACGCCTCCACGCCGCCGCTGGTCGCGACCATCCCCGCCGTCGCGGCCGAGAAGCTGCCGCCCCAGGTGCTGGCCGGCAAGAAGATCTTCCACGACGCGTCCGACGAGCGAATGGACGACGAGGGGTACATCAGCTGCGGGTCCTGCCACTTCGAGGGAATCGAGGATGGCCGCACCTATGACTTCAGCACGCGCGGCGAAGGGCTGCGCAACACGGTCGCGCTGCTGGGCCGCAAGGGCGTCGGCCAGGGGCGCCTCAACTGGGCGGCGACGCTGGACGAGGTGCAGGACTTCGAGCACCAGATCCGCGAGCTCTTCAAGGGGCGGGGGTTCATCCCCGACGACGTCTTCCATGTCGGCACGCGCGACCAACCGCTGGGCGACCCCAAGGCCGGCCTCAGCCCGGAGCTGGACGCGCTGGCCGCTTACGTCACGTCGCTGGACCGCGTGAACCCCAGCCCCTACCGCAACCAGGACGGGTCGCTGACCGACGACGGCGTCGCGGGCCGGGCGCTGTTCGACAAGCTCGGCTGCGATTTCTGCCACGGCGGGTCCGAGATGACCGACAGCGCCCGCGGTCAGCTGCACGACGTCGGCACGATCACCGCGCTGTCCGGGTCGCGGGCGGGCGGGCCGCTGCTGGGGTTCGACACACCGACGTTGCTGGGCGTCTGGGAGACGGCCCCCTACCTGCACGACGGCTCCGCGCCGACGTTGCGCGACGTCCTGACCACCAAGAACCCCAACGATCTTCACGGGTACGTCAGCTCGCTGTCCGCGAAAGAGGTCGATCAGCTGGTCGCGTATCTGTTGCAGATCGACGATCAGCTCCCCCCCGAGCCGCTGCCGTTCGAGTCGGGGCCGGGCGGCGGGAAGACGACGGGCGGCCATCCGTCGTCGGTGGTCGCCGGCTGCAGTTGCGCGGTGCCGGGTGGCCGCGGGGATCGCGGGGCCTCGCTTCTGCTGCTGGTGATCGCATTGATGACCGTTCGACCGCGGCGGGGCCGCCGCCAGGCCGCACGCCGGTCGCCTGTCGGACGCGCGGCAACCCTCTCGGCGGCCGTCGCCGCCGTCGCGCTGGCCGGCCTGGGGTGCACGAAGAGCCCCTCCGGCCAATCGGGTGAGCCCCGGCAGCCGACCGACTGGTCCAAGTTGCCGGCCACCCCCGCCGCCGACCCCGAGCTGGAGCGTTTCGGAACCCGGCAATCAACCTGGGACAGGGTCTGCGGGCGGAGGCGGGGGGATCCGTTTGCGGGGGTGCTGTGCGGGGGCGGGCGGCGGCCGGAGATCCGGGACATCGCGGAGTTGCTCGAGCTGGTGGGGCTGGCGGACGACCGGGCCTTCGCGCTCACGGGCAACTCGACGTCGCTGCTGGCCCGCGAGGTCTCGGCGCTGAACCCGCGGCTGCTCGTGTTTCCGCGCGTGGGCGACGACCTCCGCCGCCCCGACAAGACGATCGCCGTCGGCTTCGTTCGCGGCGAGCAGCTGGTCGAGCTGGCAGGTCGCGATCCCGCGACGGGCGACATCAACTTCTACCTGCTGACCTTCGAGCAGCCCTGCAACGCCACCAGCGCCGGCTGCGATCTGGCGAGCCTGCTCACCGAGGAGATCGAGCACGGCTGGACCGCCTACAGCGTGTACGACCAGGACGACCTGGAAGGGACCTCGCTCGACTGCAACTCGTGCCATCAGCCCGACGGTTACGGCACGAAGCGGATCCTCCGGATGCAGGAGCTGGCCAGCCCGTGGCTGCACTGGTTCCCGCAGCGCTTCGTGCAGCGGACCGACTCCGACCGGGTGCTGCTGGGGCAGTTCACGGACACGCACCGCGACGAAGAGCAGTACGGCGGTATTCCGATCGACGTCATCGGCAACGCGCTGGACCAGGGCAGCGGCGCCCAGCTGGAGGCGTTCGTGCGGGCCGAGGGGTTCGGCGATCAGCCCAACCCGTTCGACGCGCAGATCGTGACCGAGATGAAGACCGGCGACAGCCCCACCTGGGACGCGCGGTTCCAGACGCATCTGCAGGGTCAGGCCATCCCGGTGCCGTACCCCGCCATCGACGTGACCGACCAGGCCAAGCGAAGCGCGGCCGTACGCTCGTTTCAAGACGTCGTGCGGGGCGCGGCGCCGCGCGCCGGGCTGGCCGACATTCGCGACGTCTTTTCCCAGGATGCGACCGAGAAGCTGAGCTTCGTTCCGCAGCCCGGGGCCGACGGCAAGACCGTGCTGCTGCAGATGTGCGCGCGCTGCCACGACGGGCGCGGCAACCCGCAGTTGAGCAAGAACGGGTTCAACGTGCGGTCGCTCGATACGTTGCCGCGCGGCGAGAAGGATCTGGCCATTGCGCGCATCAACGACACGAGCCGGGCCCGGATGCCGCCGTGGCGGGTTGGCGCCCTGACCGCGGACAGCATCCGGGCGGCCACGGCCGAACTGCAGAAGTAGCGCGCGTCCCCTTCACCTTCTCGAGGATCAAACGACGATGTCCACCCGATCGGTTGCGAACCCTGTTTCGGCGCGGACGCCGCTCCTGCCTGGCATGTTCATCCTGGTTGTGACGCTGGCGCTG
Source organism: uncultured Myxococcales bacterium (assembly GCA_964546845.1). Classification (GTDB taxonomy): domain Bacteria; phylum Myxococcota_A; class Polyangia; order Fen-1088; family Fen-1088; genus JADGRB01. The sequence continues at coordinate 8,689 of CAZJMY010000080.1, forward strand.
GGGGCCTGCTCGTCGACGGGAGACCCGGGCGCCGCGGGCGGCAGCGGCGGCGCGACCGGCGCCGGAACCGGCGGCGCTCCGGCGGGCACCGGTGGAGGCACCAGCACGGGAGGGCGCGAAGGGGGCGCGGCGGGGAGCGCCATCGGGGCGGCCGGGCGCGGAGGTTCGACGGCCAGTGGCGGCGCGCAGGGGGGGACCGGCGGTGCCGGGGGCGGCGCGGCTGGGGTCGGCCCGGCGGGCATCGGTGGGACGGCAGGCACACCCGGTCGCGGTGGTGCCGCCGGCGGGCGGGCTGGCGCAGGAGGCAGCGGCGGCACGGCCGCGGGCGGGGTCGGCGGTCAGGCCGGCGGCCACGGTGGGGCAGGGGGCGCCCCGACCGGCCCCTTCACGTGCAACCAGGTGACCGGCGGCAAGCTCACCTACGAATGGTTCGCCGCCGGGTTCGAGACCGTCGTCGACGACAAGCGCTGGCAGGCCAAGTGGCGCGAGGACGCCTACGTCGAGCAGTGGGCAGACGCCCAGAGCAGCTTCTGGTCCGCCCAGGTTGATTCGACGTGCGCGAACGGCACGAATTCGCCGGACCGCCTCGTCTTCGGGACGGTCAGCTTCAAGTACAAGACCCAGGCCGAGTGGCGCACCGGGATCACGCAGGCCGTGAACAACCTGAAGGCCCGATGGCCGACGGTCCGGCGCATCGACCTGGTCACGCAGATCCGCGGCCCCAACAACATGCTCTGCCCCACGCCCCCCACGGCCGGCGAGACGATCGCCGTTCCGGCCGAGCAGGACGCCGCGATGGCCGACGTCGCCGCCGCCTTCCCGGGGTTCGTGTTCGTCGGGCCGAAGGTCGTGGCGCATTCGTGTTCGGACTTCCAGGGCGGCGGGCCCCACCTGACCGCCGCCGGCAACATGGCCAACATGCCCGTCCTGGCCGACTACTTCGTCCAGCTCCAGTAGCGCCGGGTGACACCGCGCAGTCTTCCGTCGCGCCAGCCGATATCGTCGTATGACTGCCGCGTTGGCACCTCACCCGCCCAGCGACCTGCGTCCGTATCAGCGCGCCGCGATCGGCGCCGTGCTGGCGGCGCGCCGCGCAGGCCGTCGTCGCATGCTGGTCCATCTGCCGACGGGCGCGGGCAAGACGGTGATCTTCGCGCATCTGGCCAAGCTGGCGCGGCGTCAGGTGCTGGTGCTCGCCCATCGCGAAGAGCTGCTGGCACAGGCGCGCGACAAGCTGGTCCGGGCGCTGGACGGCGGCGTCGTCGTCGAGATCGAGCGCGGGGCGCAGCGGGCGTCCGCCGAAGCGAAGGTCGTCGTGTGCTCGATCCGCTCGCTGCACGAGGAGCGGCTGGCCCGCGTCCTGCGCGGGCGCGACGTGGGGCTCATCATCTATGACGAGTGCCACCACGCCGCCGCCGAGGACAACCTCCGGGTCCTGCGGCAGCTCGGCGTGTTCGAGGCCGGCTTCGACGGCACGCTGCTCGGCTTCACGGCCACCACCGCGCGCGGTGACGGACGGGGGCTGGACGAGGTGTTCGAGGAGGTCGTCTACACGCGCGGCCTGCCCGAGCTGATCGAGGACGGCTACCTGGCGCCGCTGCGCGGCTTCCGGATCTCGACGACGGCGGACCTCCGGAAGCTCTCCCCGGCGGGCCTCGACTGGGACGAAGAGGAGCTGGCCGAGGCCATCGACATCGAAGAGCGCAACGCGCTGGTCGCCCGGTCGATCCAGGAGCTGGCGCGCGACCGGCGCACGATCGCCTTCTGCGTGACCGTCAACCACGCGCGACATCTGGCGCACGCGCTGAACGCGCTGGGCGTCCCCGCCGGCATCGTGCACGGCGCCATGCCGATGGACGCGCGCGCGCAGGCCCTGCGCGACTTTCGCGACCGGCGCACGCAGGTCCTGACCAACGTGGGCGTTTTGACCGAGGGCTTCGACGATCCGGGCGTGTCGTGCATCGCCATGGCGCGACCCACGCGCTCGGAAGGGTTGTACGCCCAGTGCGTGGGGCGTGGGACCCGCCTCTTTCCCGGCAAGAGCGACTGCCTGGTCCTCGACTTCGTCGACCTGACGACGCTGAGCCTCTGCACGTTGCCGTCGCTGTTCGGCACGCCGCGCGACCTGGATCTTCGCGGCGGGGATGCGAACGAGGCGCGTCGCGTCTGGCAGCGCGTCGAGTTCGACCGGCCGGGCTTCGAGCTGGAGGCGGGCGCCGTCACGCTCGCGGAGATCCAGGACCGCGCGGCCAGCTTCGATCCGCTGACGTTGCGACCCGACGACGACGTGCGCGCGATCTCGGGCAACGCCTGGTTCTCCCTGGGCCGCCACGGCCTGGGGCTTCACTTTCAGCGCAACGCCGGTGGCGTGAGCGAGGTCCTGGTCCTGCGCCGTCCCGGCCGGGGCAAGGTCTGGGAGGTCGTCATGGACGGCCGGCCGATGACTCGCTTCAGCCGCATTGAAGAGGCGGTCGACGCCGTGGACTTCGAGGTCGAGCAGATGGGGCGACTCACGGCGCTCTCGGCCAAGCCGGACGCCCCTTGGCGCGGCGCCGGCAACCGGGGCGACGCCCTCCGCCTGGCGGTCTGGGAGCGCTTCCACCCCCGGCCCCGGGCGCGCTGAACCCATCAGAACTTCAGGCGAACGCGGGACAGTACCAGAGATCCGGTGCGTTCGGAGGCGCCGCGGTGCACGCCGAAGTCGAAGCCCACGTCCAGCGCCGGCGTCACATTCAGGTTGGTCTGCGCGCCGGCGTGGATGGCCCGTCCCGCGCAATCCGGGCGATCGCAAACGGTCTCGGCCCAGGCGCGCGCAAAGACGCCCACGTCGAGACGCCCAAACCGGGAAAACAGCCGGGTTTCGCCCCCCCAGTCTTCAGCGAACGGCACCCGGAGCGTCTCGTCGAGCAGGTGAAGGCGCCAGGCCGGCCGGTCGGCCTGGGGCGCTGCCGGCGGCAGGGTGAGCTGCTGCGCGCCCGCGGGGATCGAGAAGAGCAGATGCAGCAACACCGGCCAGTTCGGCCCGACCAGGCCGCGGCGGGTTGTCCGGCGTTCGAGCATCCCAGCGTCAGAGGCCGAACACCGCACCCAGGTTGATTTCCGAACACCGCACCCAGGTTGATTTGCCCAGGCCGAACAGCGCACCCAGTCCGAACAAACACCGCACCCAGGTTGATTTGCGAGGCCGAACACCGCACCCAGGCCGAACACCGCACCCAGGTTGATTTGCCTCCTGTCGATGGGGCCGAACGCCGCACCCAGGTTGATTTGCCTCCTGTCGATGGCGAACCGTCAGGCGGGGTTCGAGGCAGACGACGTCGGCTACTGGACGCCGCAGACGGTGGACGGGCACGAGAGATCTGGATCGGCCGCCATGTCGACATCGCACGTGAACAGGTTGTTGGCGATGCCGACCGGCGACGAGATCGAGAAGAAGATGCCGAAGAGGCCCGTGCCCGTCCCGCCGTTCGCCGCGATGTACTGAGGACGGCAGACGCCGGGCAACGTGGTCGGATCAGATTGGCCGCACGTCGTTGCGCTGAGGGTACCGCAGAGGCAAGGTGTCGCGTCGTCCAGGTTTGCGCAGGTGTGGCCCGAGTTGTTGCCGGTCCGGATGCATGCCAGCAGGGCGTAGCAGGCGTCGCGCTGGACGCCCGTGAAGCCATCGCAACCGCTGGTGGCGCCGTCGACCGACGTGTTGAAGCAGGTGCCGTCGGCCGTCGCGGCGGTTTCACAGGTGGTGCAGGCTGCCGGCTGTCCGCCGCTGCCGGCATGACCCGCCGTGCCACCCGAACCGCCCGCCGCCAAAGAGCCAGCCGCGCCGGCCGTACCGAAGGCGCCGCCGCCATTCCCGCCAGGACCACCGCTTGCCCCGCCCGCCGCACCGGCCGCGCCACCGCCGTGTCCCCCGGAACCGCCGCTCGCGCCGGCCGCCGCACCGGCCGCGCCGCCGCCGAAACCACCGGTCGCGCCGCCGCCGCGTCCCCCGGAACCGCCGCTTGCGCCCCCCGCCGC
>CAZJMY010000081.1:0-9683 GCA_964546845.1 uncultured Myxococcales bacterium
GAGGCGCTGGCGCGCGAGCTGAACCCGGCGCAGGCCGAGGCGGTCGTGCACCCGCCGGGACCGTTGCTGGTCGTGGCGGGCGCCGGGTCGGGCAAGACGCGCGTCATCACCTACCGGCTGGCGCGCCTGGTCGCCGACGGCGCCGACCCGCGCCGCATCGTGGCGGTCACCTTCACGAACAAGGCCGCCGGCGAGCTGCGCGAGCGCGTCGACAAGCTGCTCTGGGAGCGCATGCGGGTCGGCAGCCGCGGCCTGTGGGTGGGGACCTTCCACGCGATCTCGGCGCGCCTCTTGCGCCAGTGGGGCGACGCCGTCGGGCTGCGCAAGGATTTCGTCATCTACGACGACGACGACCAGAAGCGCCTCCTCAGCCGCGTGCTGACCGATCTCAAGGTGCCGGAGCGCATGTTTCCGGTGCGGCAGGTGCTGTCGGTCATCGACCGCGCCAAGAACCAGGGGACGGACGCGTCGGCGTTCGAGTCGAACGACTACTTCGACGACGTGGTCGGCAAGGCGTACCGCCTTTACGAAGAGCGGCTGGCGGCGGCCAACGCGACGGACTTCGGCGGGCTGCTGCTGTCGACCCTGAAGCTGTGCGCCAGCGGCACGCCGGCGGCCGAGGAGATCGCGAACCGATTCGACCACCTGCTGGTCGACGAGTTCCAGGACACCAACAGCGTCCAGTACCGGCTGGTCCGGCTGCTCGCGCGCCGCACCGGCAGCATCACCGTCGTCGGCGACGAGGACCCGTCGATCTACCGGTGGCGGGGCGCCGACATCCGCAACATCCTCGACTTCGAACGCGACCACCCGGGCGCCAAGCTCGTCAAGCTGGAGCAGAACTACCGGTCGACCGGCAACATCCTGCGCGCCGCCAACTCGATCATCGAGAAGAACAGCGAGCGGCGGCCCAAGCGCCTCTTCACCGAGGCCGGCGAGGGCGACCCCATCATCCTGTTCGAGGGGGAGACCGAGCGCGACGAGGCCGAGTTCGTCGCCTCGCGCATCGAGGCGGGGCTCTCGGCGGCGCGCGCGCCGCGCGACTTCGCGGTGTTCTACCGGACGAACGCGCAGTCGCGGGTGCTGGAAGAAGCGCTGCGCGCGCGCGACCTGCCGTACTCGGTCGTGGGCGGCACGCGCTTCTTCGATCGCGCGGAGATCAAGGACCTGATCTCCTACATGCGGGCCATCGCCAACCCGGACGACGGGCTGGCGCTGCAGCGGATCGTGAACGTCCCGGCCCGCGGCATCGGCGCGGCGACCGTGGATCGCATTGGCGATCTCATCTACGAACGGAAGATCTCGGCGTGGCAGGCGCTGGAGCTGGTGTCGACCGACGAGCAGCTGCTGTCGACGGGGCCGCGCAAGAAGGTCGGAGCCTTCGTCGAGCTGATGCGCAACCTGCGCGCCGAAGGGGCGGGGCTGGGACCGGCCGCGCTGGCCGAAAAAGTGCTGGAGCTGACCGGGTACCGCGACGCCCTGGCCAGCGAGGCGACGATGGAGGCCGAGGGGCGCATCGAGAATTTGCTCGAGCTCGTGGCGCAGATGCGCGAGTACGAGCGCGAAGCCGAGGAGCCGACGCTGCACGGCTTCCTCGAGCGGGTCGCGCTGGCGTCGGACGTCGACGGCTACGATCCCGAGAAGGGCGCGGTCTCGCTGATGACGGTCCACACGGCCAAGGGGCTGGAGTTCCCGGTCGTGTTCATCACGGGCCTCGAGGAGCGGATCTTCCCGCACGCCCGCAGCGTCGACGACGACTCGGCGGTCGAGGAAGAGCGGCGCCTCTGCTACGTGGCGGTCACCAGGGCGCGCCAGCAGCTGTTCCTGTCGCGCGTGCGGCGGCGGCGGCTGTCGGGGCAAGAGCTGCCGGGCATCGCCAGCCGCTTCTTGCGTGACCTGCCGTCGGAAGGCATCGAGCAGATCGTGACCGCCCGCCCGCAGGAGTACACCGACTACTCCAGCGTCGGGCGCGGGCCGTGGGGCGGCCGCTGGTCGCGCGAGGAGCCCGAGTACCCGCTGAACCGTCCTGTCCCGCGCGCGTCCGTCCCCGCTGCGCCCGGCGGCCGCCGGAAATCCGGCGAGCTGGTCGTCGAATACGATCCGGACACCGCCGGCGGCCCCGGCCTGCAGGTCGGGAGCAAGCTGCGCCACCCGTCGTTCGGGATCGGGGAGGTGCGCGCCTGGCAAGGGCAGGGCGCCGAGCTGAAGGTCACGATCAAGTTCCCGGCCGTTGGCGTGAAGACGATCCTGGCGCGGTTCCTGTCGAATCCCTGACGCCGGAACCAGGCCCCACGAGCGCTTTTCGGCGAGACGCGCGGCGCGTGATCATTATCGCTGAGCTTCGCGGGGGCTTCGTTAAAATGACCGCATGATCGGCATCGGCCTCACGTTCGTCCTGGCTTCGCACGTGGTCTCACCCGCGCGGCCCGCGGCTGCGGCGCCCGCGCCCCTTCAGCTCGCCCAGGCGCTGCGCGTGGAGATCGGACCACCGCCGCCACCGCGCGAAGAGCGCGTCGAGCCGCGCCGCGGCTGGGTCTGGGTGCCCGGCAACTACGAGATGCGCGACGGCCGATACGTCTGGGTGGGCGGCCATTGGGAGCGCGAGCGCCCCGGCTGGCGCTGGCAGCCGGGCCGGTGGGAGCTGCGCGGACGGCGCTACTTCTGGATCCCCGGCGAGTGGGTCGCCGCCGGGCCGCCGCCCGTCCAGGCCGCGCCGCCGCCGCCCCCGCCTCCGCAGGTGGAGGTGGCTCCCGCCCCTCGCCCGGGCTGGTACTGGGTCCCGGGCGCCCACGAGTGGCGCGACGGGCGGTACGTGTGGATCCCCGGCCACTGGGAGCACGAACGCCGCGGCCGCGCCTGGCGTCAGGGCCACTGGGAGTGGCAGGGTGGCCGGCAGGTCTGGGTCCCCGGCGGCTGGCGGTGAGCCCCGCCCGGCTCGCGCCGGCATCCGCCTAGCGAATTACAGGCAGCTTCTTGGGCGCGCTGTTGCGGACCGAGAGCGCGCAGGCCACCTGGCGGGCGAGCGCGCCGAAGATCTCCGCGACCTTCGATTGCGGGTCGCGGATGACGACCGGTGTGCCGACGTCGCCCGCGGCGCTGATGCTCCCCTGAAGCGGCACCTCGCCCAGGAACTTGATCCCGGCGCGCTCCGCCAGTTTGCGGCCGCCGCCGCGCAAGAAGATCTCTTCGTGGTGGCCGCAGCTGGGGCAGACGAACCCGCTCATGTTCTCGACGAGACCCAGCACGGGCACCTCGACCCGCTGCCACATCGACAGCGCCTTCTCGACGTCGATGACCGACACTTCTTGCGGCGTCGTGACCATCACGGCGCCCGTGATGGGCAGCAGCTGCGACAGGGAAAGCTGCGCGTCACCGGTTCCCGGCGGCAGATCGACGACCAGGTAGTCGAGCTCGCCCCACAGCACGTCCTCGATGAACTGCTGCAGCAGCTTGTGGACCATCGGGCCGCGCCAGATCACGGCCCCACCGCGCTCGACGAAGAAGCCGATCGACACCACGCGCAGGCCGTGGTGGACAGCGGGGATGATCTTGTTGCCGGTCTCGACGGAGGACGGCGTCTCGGGCGGTCCCATCATCTGCGGGATCGACGGTCCGTAGACGTCGGCGTCCAGGATGCCGACCGTCGCGCCTTCCTTCGCCAGGGCGGCCGCCAGGTTGGTGCTGACGGTCGACTTGCCGACGCCGCCCTTGCCCGCCGCGACGGCGATGATGTTCTTCACGCCCGGCAGCCGCGGGTTGTCCGGGCGGTTCGGCCGCCCGCGAACGCGCGCCGAGAACCGGACGTCGACGGCGGTGACGCCCGAGACCTTGCCGACGGCGGCGACCACGGCGGCCGCGATCGCGTCCTTGGACGGACAGGCGGGGGTCGTCAGCTCGACGCCGACGACGGCGCGCCCGTCGGCGAGCTCGACACTGGCCACCATGCCGGCCGAGACCAGATCCACCTGCAGCGCCGGATCGAGAACCCGCGCCAGCGCCGCCTGAATGTCATCTACGCTAGGAATGCGCGAAGCCTGCCCAAGTTGGGCGGATTCGGCTAGCTCTTTCTGGCGCGCGCGGTGGCCAGCGCCGACAGGTGGCCGGGCTGATCGGGGTGGTGCCCCATCTTGCGGCGCTTGACCGCCAGATACGCCGCGTTGTGCTGATTCTCGCCAACCCAGTGCGACAGGCGCGAGGCGACGTTGACCCCCGCGGCCCGCAGCCCCGCGATCTTCAGCGGGTTGTTGGTCATGAGGCGGATCGACCGGACGTCCAGATCCTTCAGGATGGCGGCCGCGAGATCGTACCGGCGCGAATCGGCCTCGAACCCCAGCGCCAGGTTCGCCTCGACGGTGTCGGCGCCGTCGTTCTGCAGGGCGTAGGCGCGCACCTTGTTGCCGAGACCGATGCCGCGCCCTTCCTGGCGCAGATAGACGACCAGCCCGGTGCCTTCAGCGGCGATCCGTTCGAGGGCCGCGTCCAGCTGCTCGCGGCAGTCGCACTTCAGGGAGCCGATGACCTCGGACGTCCAGCACTCGGAGTGGACGCGGCACAGGACGTGGGTCCCGCCGGCGACGTCGCCGCGCACGATGGCCATGTGCTCCTCGACGTTGGGCGCGTCGCTCTGGGCGTCGGCGGCGTCGCGGTAGACAACCAGCCGAAACAGCCCGTGGGCGGTCGGCAGCTCAGCGTCGGCATATCGGATGAGGCTCATCTGAAAGACTTAGATGGGGGAAGGGGCGGGACGTTACCCGACCGGCGGCGGTTGCGGGAGTTTTTCAAGGATGTCATCCTAGGCGGCGCATGGCGACGCGCGCGATCCTGCGGTTCCCCGACCCCAAGCTGCGGCAGAGGTCCGCGGAGGTCCAGGCGGTCGACGACGATCTGCGTCAGCTGGTGGCAGACATGGCTCAGACGATGGTCGAGGCCGAAGGGGCCGGCCTGGCAGCCATTCAGGTGGGCGCGCCGGTGCGGCTGTTCATCGTCGACGGGCACGTCGCCGGCGGCGCCGAGGGCTCGGGCCCCAAGGTCTTCATCAACCCCGAGATCGTCGAGATCTCCGACGAGGCTCAGACCGGCGACGAGGGATGCCTTTCGTTCCCGAACATCTTCGTGCCCGTGAAGCGCGGCATGCGCGCGCGCGTGCGCGCCATGGACCTGGACGGCCAGACCTTCGAGGCGGAAGGCGAGGGGCTTTTCGCGCGCGCTATCCAGCACGAGACGGACCACCTCAACGGCCGGCTGCTGATCGACCAGGTCGGGCCCGTCAAGCGCGAGCTGATCAAGCGGAAGCTGCGCAAGGACGCCGAGGCCGAGCGGCAAGAGGCCGCCGAGGGGCCTCCCGCCCGCGCGGCCGGCGGCTGATCCGCGCGCGGCGGCGAACATGCTGACCATCGCGCTGGCCCAGCTCGGGTTCGAGGGACGCCACGGCGCCACCGCTCTCGAGCGGCGCCACACGCGCAAGTTCGAGGTCGACGTCGAGCTGGTCCTCGAGGGGGCGGCCGCCGAGCGCAGCGATCGACTGGGCGACACCGTCGACTACAGCAAGGTCGCGGAGGTGATTGTCGTCATCGGCACCGGCGAGCCGCACCGCCTCCTGGAGTCGCTGGCCCGCCGCATGGTCGACGGCATCCGTGACACGTTTCCTGGCGTGGGGCGCATCGCGCTGGCGCTGCGCAAGCTGAACCCACCCAGCTGCCCCGGCCACCCCGCCTACTCCGAGGTGCGCCTCGTCGACGAAGCCCGCCCCCGCGGCTCCCGCGGCTAGGAGGGCGTTGCCGCAAGGCAACGGTGAGCGAGAGCGAACCATGCCCGACGACGTGCCGCCCGGTAGGCGGCCTAGGAGGGCGTTGCCGCAAGGCAACGGTGAGCGAAAGCGAACCATGCCCGACGACGTGCCGCCCGGTAAGCGGCCTAGCTCCTGGCGGGCGGGCGGGAGGGGACCTCGGCGCGGATGCGGGCGTCGAGGGCGGGTGCCCCGTCGGCGGGGCGAACGCGCAGGCCGGCGCCGACGGGGAGGCTGACGTGGGCCATGGCCAGCGCGACGACGCGGCCGTCGGGAAACGTGGCGGCGCTGGTCACGCGCCCGGCCTTGGGCTTGGTGTCGCTCTCCAGCGGGTCGCCCGCGCGCGGCGCGGCGGTGCCCGGCAGGTCCAGCACGACCAGCCGCCAGTTGATGTGCCCGCGATCGCGGATGCGCACGATGGGCTCCTGGCCCAGGTAGCACCCCTTGCGCTCGTCGATGGTGTACGCGAGGCCGACTTCCATCGGGAAGTAGTCGGCCGTGATCTCGACGCCGAACCGAGGCTCCAGCGCGTCGATGCGGGCCGCCTCGGCGGCGTCCGCGTCGAGCAGCGGCAGGCCCGCGCTGGTCAGGCGCTCGCGCAGCGCCGCGATTGCCGCCTCCGGGCCACCGACCCAGAATCCGTCGGCCCCCAGCTCGCGCGCGCGCACGACCCAGAGCTCCCCGACCTCGGCGTGGGCCAGGTCGCTGGCTGACGCTGCGGCCAAACTGCCGACGGCCACGCCGGCGGTGGCCAGGCGGTCGGCCGCCGCCGGCCCCAGCACCGACAGGAAGACGAAGTCGGCGACGGGCGCCGCCGTGAAGTCGTCCATGATGGCGTAGCGGGACAGCGCCTCGGCGACGGGCTGAGCCTGGCCCCGATCGACGATGATGCGGACGTCTTCGGGGCGGACGCAGACGCGCAGGTCGGCCACGACCTGCCCCTTGGGGGTCAGCAGGGCCGCGCGGCACCCGCGGCCGGCGGGCGTCCCGGCGATGTCGTTGGTGACCAGGCCGTGCAGGAAGCGCACGCGGTCGGCGCCGCCCGCGGCGATCAGCTGGCGTCCGGCGTCGGGGGCGAGCACGGCGTCCCGCGCCAGCAGGTCGAGGTCCCGGGTCGTGGTGGTGGTGGCCGTCATTTCCGTCCTTGCCGTTCTTGCATAGCGCGCCGCTCGCGCAGCCGCACGGCCCGCCGGCGCTGGGCGTCGGCGTAGCGGCGTTTCTCCTCGGCCGTCTCCGGGTGAAGCGCGGGCACCTCGCGCGGGCGGCCCGCGTCGTCGAGGGCCACGAAGGTCAGGTAGGCGCGGGTGGTCTGGCGCTGCTTGGTGGTCTTCTGGTTCTCGCACAGCACGCGGACGCCCACCTCCATCGAGGTGCGGGCCGCGAAGTTGACCTGGGCCTGGACGATCACGACCTCGCCCAGCTGGACGGGCCCCAGGAAGTGCAGCCGGTCCATCGACGCGGTGACGACGGGGCCACCGGCGTGGCGCCCGGCCGCGATGGCGGCCGCCACGTCGATCCACTGCATCAGGATTCCCCCGAAAATCGTGCCGTGCGTGTTGGTCAGGCCCGGCAGGACCAGCTGCGCGGTCTCGACCCGGGACGCGCGCGGGGTTCGACGGGGGGACGACGGGCGGGCCGCGCGGGGGGGCATTTGGGAATGCCGGTATCACCAGGCGTGCGCGAGGTCAAACCCCGACGGGCGCGGCCTCCTGTATTATCGCCGGCCATGACGGTGCGCTCGCTCCTGGTCTGGCCGTTGGTGGTCGTCGCCCTGGCGGCGGGTCCTGCCTCGGCGAAGAAGTACACGCTGCCGGAGCTGATCGGTCTGTCGCATTCCAACCCCTCCCTTCAGGCGGGGGCCGCCGCCACCGCCGCCATGCAGTCCCAGGTGATGGAGGCTCGGCTGAACTGGCTGCCGACCGGCAGCGTGCTGTCGCTGCTGGCGCCGTCGCCCAACGAGGAGTGCTTCAACCAGTACGGTGTCCACGACGTGAACCTGTGCCTGCGAACGTCGTCGCCGGAAGCCAGCCTGTCGAACGTGTCGTGGAACCGCGTGTTCACCCACACGGAGGTCCAGCTGATCCAGCCGATCTGGGACTTCGGCAAGATCTCGGCCGGCGTGGCCGCCGCCAAGGCCGGCGTCGAGGTCTCGCGTCAGAAAGAGCTGGGCTCGCGCGCCGATCTCGAGCTCAACGTGCGGAAGGCCTACTTCGGCCTGAAGCTCGCGCGCGAGGTGCTGGACACGCTGGACCAGGGTGCCGGCTACATCGAGGACGCGCAGAAGAAGATCGACAAGGATCTGTCGAAGGGCACCGGCAGCTCGACGGTGACGGACAAGTTGCGCATGCGGACGGTGCACGCGGACCTGGACGCGCGCGTGCTGGAGACGAAGCGGTTGCAGGCGCTGGCGCGCGACAGCCTCCGCGTGCTGGTGGGCACCCAGGCCCAGGGTGACGGACAGATCGACGTCGACGACGAGCCGTTCGAGGCGCCCGAGGTCACCGCTCGCCCGGTCACGTACTACGAGGATCTGGCGCGGGCGAACCGCCCCGAGGTGAAGATGCTGGAGTTCGCCGTCAAGGCCAAGCAGGCGCTGGCGGACCTGGAACGCCGCAAGGAGTACCCGGACCTGATCCTAATCGGCGGGGCGGTGTTCGCGCGCGCGCAGACCGTCGACAACCCGACGAACGCGTTTTACAGCCACTACTACAACAGCACGACGGCGGGCCTGGCGGCCGGGCTGCGCATCCCGCTGGACCTGGGACCGAAGATCGCGCGCAGTCACCGCCTGGCGCACGAGGCCGAGGAGGTCGGCTTCCAGCAGAGCGCCGCGCTGGGCGGCATCCTGCTGGAGGTCCAGAAGGCGTACGGCGAGCTGACCGAGGCCCGCGCGCGCGCCGACAGCATGGAGCGCGGCGAGAAGGCCGGCCGGGCCTGGATCTCGGCTGTGGCCCAGAACTTCGCGCTGGGTCTGGCCGAGAGCCGCGACTTCTCGGACGCGCTGGTCGCGTTCTTCGGGATGCGCACCCGTTACCTGCAAGCCGTATACGACCTGGACATCGCGAGGGCCGCGCTGGCGCGCGCGACCGGCGTGTCCGACTTCCGTAGCCTGTAGGCGCTTCAGCGCGGGTCGGACGCGGCGGCCCGCGCGGTCGTCGCCAGCGTCTCCAGCCGCGCCACGACGTTGCCCAGCTGCATCGCCTCGTCGGGCGACAGCGAGAGCAGCCGCCGGCGCAAATGGCCGATCCGCTGCTCGATCTGGGCCAGGGTCCGGTTGGCCCGGTCGCGTCGCGGGTGGGTGCGGATGACGCGCTCGATGGCGGCCTCGGCGGCGATCGCGGCCGTCGAGGCCAGAAGCAATCCCGGCGTCCCCAGCGCTGCCACGAACAGGATGGCCGCCACGACGATCAGCGTCGGGCTGGCCCGGTGCACGTGAAACACCTGGCGGGCCACGCCCCGGTCGAGGCCCAGCAGCAGCGCCAGCGTCGCCAGCCCGGCGACGGCGGCGACCTGACCGTCGACCGCCCACCCGGCCAGGGCCGCGGCGGCCGCGGCCAGCACGGGGCCGAAGAAGGGGACGATCCGCAGGACGCCGACGGCCAGCGCCGGCAGGATCGGGGTCGGAATGTGGCCCAGGCGGAAGGCGATGGCCACCAGCAGCATCGCGACCGCGCTCTCGGCCAGCTGGGCGCGCAGGTGCGACCCCACGGCCCCCTCGATGCCGCGCCAGATGCTGCGGGCCCGCGGCCGCTGCGTCGCCGGGATCAGCGAGAGCCAGATGCGCTCGAACGACTCGTGGCTGGCGCTCCAGTAGGCGGACAGCGCCACGATCATCAAGAAGCCGCCCAGCACGTCGATCAGGTTCAAGGTCATGTTCAGCGCCGCCTCCAGCAGCGCC
>CAZJMY010000082.1:0-5339 GCA_964546845.1 uncultured Myxococcales bacterium
CTTCTTGCCGCGCTTTCGCTGGTCCTGGCCGACGTAACCACGCTGGCCCGGGGCCAACAGGTCGACGAGCCCGCCGAGACGCCCCCCTCGGCGCCGCTTCCCCGCGCCGTCTGGTACACGCTGCAGACCCCGCACTTCGACGTCCACTTCTATCCCGCCGAGCAGGCGCTGGCCTGGCGGATCGCGCACTTCGCCGAGCGCGCCTGGCGGCTCAACACCCGCTACTTCAACTGGCGGCCGGCGGGCCGCGTCCAGCTGATGGTCAGCGACTTCGACGACGGCGCCAACGGATCCGCCAGCTCGATCCCCTTCACCTTCATCAACGCCTACGGGGCGCCACCCGGCCCGCTCGACGAGCTGAACGACTTCGACGACTACGCCAAGCTGCTGGTCACCCACGAGTTCACGCACGTCGTGCACCTCGACACGATGCTGAGCCCGTGCACGCGCATCATCAACACGCTCGAGGGGAGAACCTACGCGCCCAACCTGGCCGAGCCGACCTGGCTGGTCGAGGGGCTGGCCGTCTTGATGGAGTCGCGCCAGACGACCGGCGGGCGGCTGCGCAGCTCGTTCTACGACATGCACCTGCGGGTCCCGTTCCTCGAGGGGCGGCTCTTCGGACTGGACCAGGTCACGAACATCCCCCTCGCCTACCCGGGCGGCACGGCGGCGTACCTCTATGGCTCCAGCTTGATCCGGTACATCGAGGACCGTTACGGTCCCGAGAAGATCCGCGAGTTTTCGCATCGCTACGCCGACACCTGCTTTCCGGGCGGCATCAATCGCGTGGCGCGAGACACCGTCGGGCGCACCTTCGCGGGCGTGTTCGGGACGGGCCTCTTCGACGACTGGAAGCGATCGATCGAGCACCGATACACGCTGCAGGTCGAGGACGCCGAACGCCGCCCGCTGACCGCCGCGACCCGTCTGACGTGGGACGCGCCCGGCCCGCGCGGCGAGGGTCCGGGCCCGCGCTTCTTGCCCGACGGCAGCGTGGTCTACCACCGCGCCAACGACGACCAGTGGCCCGCCTACGTGCGCGTCGATCCGGTCACCGGTCAGCGCAGCACGCTGGCGCAAATGGTCGGCACCGGCCCCGCCGCCCCGACGCCCGACGGCGCGGCGCTGATCCTGCCGCGCGTCGACTACCTGCCGGTGCCGTTCCGGATCGTCGGCAACGCCGACGTGTCGTGGGACGATCTTTACCGCTACGACATCGCGACCGGCTCGATGCGGCAGCTCACGCGCGCCCTGCGCACGCACGAGCCCGACGTGTCGGCCGACGGCCGGTGGATCGCCTGCGTGCTGGTGGGCACCGGCACCCGGCGGCTGGCGCTGATTCCGGTGAACGGCACGAACGAGGCCGAGCCGCGCGTCCTCATGCCCGACGCGCCCGGCCTGGCCTATACGCCCGCGTTCTCGCCCGACGGGCGCTTCATCGCCTACTCGCGCTACAAGCCGGGCGGCTTCCGCGACGTGCACATCTACGAGGTGGCCACCTCCACCGACCGCGCCATCGCCGTCGATCGCGCGATGGACATGGACCCGCGCTTCACGCCCGACGGGCGGTTCCTGGTGTTCACGTCCGATCGCACGGGCATCGCCAACGTCTTCGCGTACGAGCTGGCGACGAAGCGCCTCTACCAGGTCACCAACGTGCTGAGCGGCGCCTACCAGCCGGTCGTCTCGCCCGACGGGCGGCGCCTGGTCTTCACCCGCTTCACCAGCGAGGGGTTCGACCTGTGGACGATGCCCTTCGACCCGGCGCTGTTCCAGCCGGCGCAGCCCTTCGCCAACGCGCGCCTCGACGCGCCCGAGGAGCTCGACGCCGAGAGCGACTCCCCCGACGCCCGGCCCGAAGACGCGGCGGCCGTGCCGTTCGCGATGCGGACGATCCCTTACCGCGCCTGGAAATACCTGTACCCGCGGCAATGGCAGTTCACGGTGCTGGAGGACGCGTTCGGGCTGGGCAACACGCTGCAGGTGCAGACCAGCCTCGCCGACCCGGTGGTCACGCACCTGTTCGGGGTGAACCTGTGGATCCCCAGCGACGGACGCCCGGCCTGGCGGGTCAGCTACACGTACAACCGGCTGTGGCCGACCCTATCCGCGTCCGCGTCCGAGTCCGACACGCTGTCGCGCGGCCTCATCGTGGGCGACCAGAACCTGTCGTACCGGCAGCGCACGTTCAGCGCCTCGGCGGCCGTCGACCTGCCGGTGATTCGCCGGGCGGACGCCTCTGCGGACGTGACCCTGGGCTACGACTATTCGGACTACGGACTGGTCGGCTCCGTGCCGATCGCCGATCCCACGGGGCCCATCACCGTCAAACCGGCCGCGGGTCCGTTCGCCGACCTGCGCCTCGGGTGGTCGTTCTCGAACGCGCACCGCTGGCCGTATTCGATCAGCAACCAGACTGGCCGCAACCTGTCGATGACGCTGCGCCTGCTGGACCCGGCGCTGGGCGGGCGGTTTCACGGCACGGAGATCAACTGGTCGTGGACGGAATACCTGACGCCCCCCTGGGCCCGGCTGCACGCGGTGGCGCTGCTGACTCAGGGCGGGTTCGGCTTCGCCGACAAGCGCGACTTCTTCAGCCTCGGCGGGTATGCGGATCAGGACGTCGTCCGCGCGCTGCTGCTCAACCAGCAGCAGTTCGCGTTCTTGCGGGGTTACCCGATCAACGTGGTCGCGGGCGACAGCTACCTGGTGTTGACCGGCGAGTACCGGGCGCCCCTGCTGTGGATCGAGCGCGGCTATCAGACGAACTTCGTCTACTTCCGCCGCATCTGGGGGACGGCCTTCGCCGACGCCGGCAACGCGTTTCAGGGGCGGTTTCAGCCGTCCAAGCTCAAGACGGACGTCGGCCTCGAGGCGCACCTCGAGATGCAGCTGTTCTGGTTCATCGACACGCAGCTGCAGGTCGGCGTGGCCCACGGGTTTCAATCCGGGGGCGGCAACCAGCTCTACTTCGTGTCCAGCTTCTCGTTCTGAGTGGCGGCGGTTCCGCCGGCGCCGAGCACCGCGTCCAGGCTGTCAGCCAGGATCGCGACGATGGCGTCGAGCTCGGCGGGCGCGGTCGTGAGCGGCGGAAACAGGTACATCGTGTCGCCCAGCGGCCGCAGCAGCGCGCCCCGCCGGACCGCCTCCTGGTAGACGGCGTACCCGGTGCGGCGGCGCGGGTCGCGCGCGCGCCCGTCGGCGTGGCGGATGTCGACGGCGGCGACGGCCCCGCAGGCGCGGACGTTGCGGAGGTACGGCCGGCGCGCGGCCAGCGCCTCCATCGCCGCGCGCAGCCGGCCGGACAGCGTCGCGACGCGGCCCAGGATGTCGTCCTCGGCGAACACGTCCAGCACGGCGTTGGCGACGGCCACCGCCAGCGCGTTGCCCGTGAAGGTGTTGGAATGCAGGAACGCCCGCCCGTCGCCGTAGTCGGCGTCGAACAGCGCGTAGATGGCGTCGGTGGTCACGACCGCCGACAGCGGCAGCACGCCGGCGGTCAGCCCCTTCGAGACCACCGCGAAGTCCGGCAGCGCGCCGGGGACCAGGTGGCTGGCCAGCATCGCGCCCAGGCGCCCCATCCCGGCCGCGATCTCGTCGGCGATCAGAAACACGCCACGCGCGTCGGCCCAGGCGCGGAGGCGGCGCAAGAGGTCCGGGCTGTAGACCTGCATGCCGCCGGCCGCTTGCAGCACCGGCTCATAGACGACGGCCGCCAGAGTGTCGGCCACCGGATCCAGGGCGCGCGCGATGGCCGGCCACGCGTCGCCGGCGTCCAGCCAGGCGGGATCGTGCGGGCCGCCGCGGTACGGCAGCCCTCGGACGCGGTGCACCGGAAAGCAGAGCGGGCGATAGGGCGCGCCGTACAGATCCAGATCGCCCACCGACAGCGTGGCCGCCGTCTCGCCGTGGTAGCCGTTCTCGAAAGCGGCGAACCGGGTGCGCCCCGTCGCGCCGCGCTGCGCCTGCGCCTGGAGCGCCATCTTCATGGCGATCTCGACGGCCGTGGAGCCGTTGTCGGCCAGGAACACCTTGCCGAAATGACCGGGCGCGCGCCCTGCTGGCGCGGCCGGACCCCAGGCGGTCGCCGGCAAGCCGTTGGCGACGGCCAGCAGGCGCTCGCAGAGGCGGACCAGCGGCGCGCTGGTCGTGTTGGCGGTGATGACGTGCTCGAACGATTCGGTCTGCGCGCGCAGGGCGGCCATCAGCCGCGGGTGCCGGTGGCCGAGCGCCTTGCACCACCAGCTGGAGATCGCGTCGAAGATCTCGCGGCCGTCGGTCAGGCGCAGGCGGGTCCCTTCGGCGGCGGCGATCGGCAGCGGAGGGAACGCCCGGTAGTCACGCATCTGGCTGCACGGGTGCCAGAAGACGTCCAGGTCCCGACGCGCCAGGTCGTTGGCCGGCTCTCTCGGGCTGGCCACCTCGATGTCGTTCGTCACGCGCTCTCCTTAGCAGAAGCGCGGTTGGTCCCCAAACGTGACCGGCGACGCACCGCTCAGCGCGCCGGCAAAGTTCCGCAGGTTAATTCTTGGCGAACGCGCCCTCTCATCCTTGACCCTCGATCGTCGAAACGGGCACAGTCCGCCACGGATGAGGTGGATGACGTGGTGAAGATTTTCAGCGTTCGCGCAGGTCTGTTTTTGACGGTCGTATCGGGATTCTTTGCGGCCGCCGCTCCGGCAAAGGCCGACGTGGTACGCACCGGCTATTCGGTCTTCGTCGCTGGCAACAGCGGCAAGTGCCTGGACATCACCGGTGCATCGAACACCGTCGGAACGGCGGCGATCCAGTGGCACTGCAACTTCGCCGGCAACGAGCAGTGGACGCTGCAGCCCCACAACGGCGCGTTCCTCGTCGTCGAGCAGAAGAACGGGCAGTGCCTGGCGGCGGCCAGCACCGCGGCAGGCGCCGCGATCGTCCAGACGACCTGCACGGGCGCGGCCACCCAGGACTGGAAGCTGACTGCCGCCGCGGGCGGGTACCAGCTGGTCAATCAGGGGAGCGCGCTCTGCGCCAACGTCAACGGAAACAGCGTCGCGGACAACGCGGCCATCGTGCAGTCGTCCTGTTCGACGGCCAGCAACTTCATCTGGACGGTCGCGTCGGGGATGATCGCCCCGGCGGCACCGGTGGTCGCGCAGGCGGATCACAGCGGCCAGTGCCTGAACGTCAACGGCGCCAGCACGGCGTCGGGCGCAACCATCATTCAATGGCCGTGCGCCGGCAGCGCGAACGAGCAGTGGAAGCTGGTGCCGGCCGGCACGGGTTACCAGGTCGTCTCGGTGAGCAGCGGCCTGTGCGCGGCGGTCACCGGGTCCAGCACGACGGCCGGCGCC
>CAZJMY010000083.1:0-1640 GCA_964546845.1 uncultured Myxococcales bacterium
AGGCGATCCTCTACGCCTTCCTGGTCGACCCGAACTTCCTCTATATCGTCGAGTCCAACACGACGGCGGCCACCGGCAACGGGCTTCCGTCGGGCGCGATGCAGCTCTCGAGCTACGAGGTCGCGGCGCGGCTCTCCTACATGATCTGGGGCAGCACGCCGGACGCCACGCTCAGCACCGCGGCTGACTCCAACCAGCTTCAGACCAAGGCCCAGATCCTCGCGCAGGCGCAGCGCATGGTTCAGGTGAAGGACAAGACGGCCAAGCAGCTGGCCGCCTTCCACGAGGAGTGGGTCCAGATGGAGAACTCGGGGCAGCACTGGTGGCACATCGACCACGACACCAAGGCGTTCCCGCTCTACTCGGTGGCCGCCCGCCCCAGCTACCAGGGCGAGCTGGACAGCTTCTTCGCCGAGGTGGCGTCCACCGGCACCTACAAGGACCTGTTCCTCAGCAACGTCGGCTTCGTCAACAAGGACAACGCCGCCATCTACGGGCTGGACCCGTCGAAGTACGGGACAACGTTGACCAAGGTCCAGCTGGACCCGGAGCAGCGCCCCGGCTTCATGACGCGGGTGGGGTTCCTGAGCTCGTACTCGCACTTCAGCGACACGTCCCCGATCCTGCGCGGCGCCTTCATCGTCATCTACATGCTGGGCGTGAACGTGCCGCCGCCGCCGCCCGGCGCGGCCATGACGCCGCAGCCGCCCGGCGACTACAAGACCAACCGCGAGAAGGTCAGCGCGCTGGTCCAGATGACGGGCTCGGACTGCGTCGCCTGCCACACCAACATCATCAACCCGCCCGGGTTCGTGCTGGAGAACTTCAACTCGATCGGCCAGTGGCAGACGACCGATCAGCTGGGCGGCCCCATCGACGCGACCGCCACCGTCAACTTCGGCGGCGGGAACAGCCAGGCCGTCACGTCGGTGAAGCAGCTGATGCAAGGGATTGCCGATTCGGCCGCCGGGCGGGCGACCTACGCCCAGTACTGGGTCGCCTACGCGTACGGCCGCCAGCCGAATCCGCAGGACCAGTGCATCGCCGACCAGATCGGCACGAACCTGTCCACGGGCAACTACCCCATCCTCAACATCCTGTCCGACCTCACCCAGGCGGACTCGTTCCGTCTGCGCGTCCGCGCAACTCCGTGACCGGCGACGAGGAGCTGAGCACATGAACCCGACCATTCACCGAAGAGTGTTCCTGCGCGGGCTGGGCGGCGCCGTCGTGGCCGCGCCGTTCCTCAGCTCCGTCTGGGAGCGCCAGGCGCGAGGACAGGCGGCCGCCGCGGCGCCGAAGACGTTCATCGCGATGTTCACGCACTACGGCTGCGTGACGACCAAGTTCTTCCCGGCCAAGTCGCACGGCGCGCTGTCGGCGGCGGACCTGACCAACAGCCTCACGCCGCTCAAGCCGTACGCCGCCAAGCTGCTGATCCCGCGCGGCATCCGCGCGATGAACGAGTGGACGCAGAGCAACAGCAACGGCGGCGGGCGGGGGCAGGGGAACGACCCCCACCTGAACCCGTGCGGGACGTACTTCACGTTGCAGCCGGTCACCCCCAACAGCAACGACCCGTTCAGCTTCTCGCAGGACACCAAGTTCAACGCGAAGCCGGTGGGGACCTCGCTGGACCA
>CAZJMY010000084.1:0-2023 GCA_964546845.1 uncultured Myxococcales bacterium
CCCAGCGTCCGCATGTTGTCCACGCGGTCGGCCAGCTTGATGAGGATGACGCGGATGTCCCGCGCCATCGCCAGCAGCATCTTGCGGAAGTTCTCGGCCTGGCGCTCCTCGCGCGTGGTCCAGGGGATCTGCCCCAGCTTGGTGACGCCCTCGACCAGGAACTGGATCTCGCTGCCGAACAGCCGACCGATGTCCTCCGCCGTGGCGCTGGTGTCCTCGACGCAGTCGTGCAGCAAGCCGGCGCAGACCGACGGCACGTCCAGCCGCAGCTCGGAGATGATGCGGGCCACGCCGACCGGGTGGACCACGTAGGGCTCGCCCGAACGGCGCTTTTGACCCGCGTGCCGTTCGGCGGCGAAGGCGAAGCTGCGCTCGATGAGGCCGACGTCCGCGGCGGGGTCGTAGCCGCGAACCTGGGTGCAGATCTCTTGAACTTCCGTCATTGCGTCTGGGGCTGTCCGCGCGTGCGCGCCTCGGCCAGCAGCGCGTGCCCGTAATGCCCACGCCGCGACCGCGCGCAGCGGGCAGCCACGTATATGGATGACAGTTCCTTGAGTGCGGTCTCCAGGTTGTCGTTCACGACCAGGTAATCGTAATCAGCAAAGTGCTCCAGCTCGCGGGTGGCGGTCACCAGCCGGCGATCGATGGCCTCGGGCGCGTCCGTGGCGCGGCGCCGCAGGCGGCGTTCCAGCTCGGCCATGGAGGGCGGCAGGATGAACACCAGGACGCTCTCCTCCGGCCATTGCTTGCGGATCTGCGCCCCGCCCTGCCAGTCGATGTCGAAGAGGTAGTCCTTGCCGTCCTCCAGCGCGCGGTTGACGGTGTGGACGGCAGTCCCGTAGCGGGCCCCATGGACGACGGCCCACTCCGCGAACTCGTGCCGCTCGACCATCCTGGAAAATTCGTCCTCGGTGACGAACTTGTAGTCGACCCCGTCGCGCTCGCCGGGCCGCGCGGCCCGGGTGGTGTACGAGACCGAGAACTCCAGGCGCTCTTGCTCGGCCAGCAGGTGCGCGAGGGTGGTCTTCCCTGCCCCCGAAGGGGACGAAATCACGAGCAGGATGCCTCGGTGTGCCCCCAGCTCTGCGTCGGTCATTCGCTTGATTGTACCATCGCCGCGCCGACGGCCGAGTTTAGCGCCGCGTCGGGCACGCGGGCCAGTCGGCGGGCTCGCGGCTATTCGACGTTTTGCGCCTGCTCGCGCACCCGCTCGAGCTCGGCCTTCGCGTCGATGATCAGCGCGGCCATCGCCGCGTCCTGGGCCTTCGAGCCGATGGTGTTCAGCTCGCGTCCGATCTCCTGCAGCAGGAAGTCCAGCTTGCGCCCCACCCCGCGCTCGCCGCCACGCGCGCCCGCTCCGCGGCCGCCCCCCAGCAGCGTCCCGAGGTGATCGAGGTGGGTGTCCAAGCGGACCAGCTCCTCGGTGACGTCCAGCCGCTCGGCCATCAGCGCCACCTCCTGGGCCAGACGCCCGGGGTCCAGGGCTGCGTCCCGGGACAGCGCTGCGAGCCGCTCGGTGAGGCGCTCGGCGAACTTCTGGGGCAGCTTGGCCGCCCCGGCGCGCAGGGCGGCCGCCAGCTCGACGAGCCGGTCGCGCCGGGCCCGGAGATCCGCGGCCAGCGCTTCCCCTTCGCGCGCGCGCATCGCCTGCAGCTCGTCGAGGGCGCCCAGGACCGCCGGCCGCAGCACCTCCCACAGCGCCTCGCCGGCCAGCGATCCGCCGGTCGCGGTGTCCATGAAGGCGCCCACGGTCGACAGCGACACGGGCTCCTCGATCCGCAGCTCCTGGCGCAGGCGTTCCAGGACCGCGTAGAGCCGCCGCACGCGGGCTTCGTCCACGCCGCCGGCCGGGTCCACGGCCTCGTCGCGAACCTGCACGATCACCGACCCGCGCTCGAGGGCGGCCCGGACGGCGCGCCCGATCTCGGCGTCGCAGGTGGCGTCGGGCTCGCTGCTGCGGATCTTGAGGTCCAGGCCGCGGTGATTGACGGAGCGGATCTCGACGCGCAGGCGCCGCTCGCCG
>CAZJMY010000085.1:0-11655 GCA_964546845.1 uncultured Myxococcales bacterium
CTCGGTCCAGCACTTGATGACGCCGTTGAGCGGGAACGTGGCGGGCATGTTCCGCTTGCGCGAGCTGTCGAAGACGGTGCCGTCCGTCAGCCGCCCCTCGTAGTGCACGGTGACCTTGTCGGTCGGGCCGGGCGACGGGCCAGTCCCCGGCGTGACCGTCTTGAACACCAGCCCGGAAGGCGAGACGACCGCGCCCGACTCGCGCCCGGCGGAATCGAGGAACTTCTTCGACGACTCCTTCTCGATCTCGACCCGCTCTTGCCCGCGCTTGCGCGCCAGCGCGTCGACCTTGGGGCCGTAGGTATCCAGCTCCACCTTCTGCGGCTTCTTGAGGACCATGTCGCTGAGACCGGACTTCACCATCTCCAGCTCCTCGGCGTTCATGTTGAACGTGCCCAGGTTGCGCCCCAGCAGCATGCCCAGCGTGTAGAACGTCTTCTCGTCCTCCGTGGTGGGCGTCGCGCCGCCCCCACCGCCGCGCAGCTTCTTGCAGCCTGCGGCCGAGACGAATACGAACACGCAGGCGAGCCCCGCGACCCTGGTCATCCGAGTTGTCATCGGCCCCTCGTAACACAGGACGGACCCGGAAAACAGCGCGGTTGCCAGCCGCCGCCGGAGACGCTAGGAGACGTGAATGCCGCTCGTCCAGGTGTTCACCTCCGCCGCCGTTCCCTCCCCCGACGCCCAGAAGGCACTGCTCGCGGATCTGTCGAAGCTGCTGGCCGCCCGCTTTCACAAGCCGGAGCGCTGGGTGATGACCTGCCTCTCCCCCGAGCTGGCGATGACGTTCGGAGGGACGCCGGAGCCCGCCGCCTTCGTCGTCGTGCGCAACGTGGGCAAGATGACCTCCGACGACACGGCGACCCTTTCGACGGCGCTGTGCGACCGGCTGTCCGCCGGCCTGGGCGTGGCGCGAGACCGGATCTACGTCGAGTTCGGCGACGCGGTCGGGTACCTCTGGGGCTGGAACGGCGAAACGTTCGGGTGAGCGCCCCGAGGCCCCCCGGGTGGGGTTCCGATTTTCAGGAACCGGCTTAGGTTGTGCTCCGGATGGTCGCGCGCCGCGTGTTCAAATGCCTCAAAGCTCCCGTGCTGGCCTCGCTCGTGCTGGCGTGCGCGACGCCGACCAGCACCAGCCGGCCCGCCGCTGACCCCGCGCCCGCCGCGGCCGCCCCCGCCGAGCCCATCCCGCCCCCGCCCCAGAAGAAGTCCGTCATCGTGCCGTCGGACGTCAACCTGGGTCCCGGCCCCGCGGGCCCGGTCAACAACGGATCGGCCGGCCCCCCCGTCAGTCCGACCGCCGGCACCTCCAGCGTCCCGAACTGACCCGCGCTCCGGGGCGTTGTTGACAGCGCCCGGGGAGCAAAACAAGTTACAGGGTCCGGTGCTCTGAGGTTCGCCCGGCCGGAAGGGGGACGCGCTCATCGACAATCCGCCAGTCACCGGTCACGAGGGCGACGGCCCCGACGGCCCGGATCCAACCGGCCCGCTGATCGTCGGCGTCGGCGCGTCCGCCGGCGGGCTGGAGGCGCTCACCGCGCTGCTCGCCAACCTGACGCTGGACTCGACGGCCGTCATCGTCGTCCAGCACCTGTCGCCCGCTCACGAGACGATGCTGCCGGCGTTGCTCGCGCGCGCCAGCACGTACAAGGTCGCGCTGGCGAAGGACGGGACGGCTGTGGCGCCGAACCACGTGTACGTGATTCCGCCAAACGCCGACCTGGCGATCTTGCGGGGCGTCCTGCAGACGATGCCCTTGCCCGCCAATCGGCCGCGCGGTCCTCATCTGCCCGTCGACTACTTCTTTCGGTCTCTCGCCGACGATCAGGGGTCGCGGGCGATCGGTGTGGTCCTCTCGGGGACGGGGACCGACGGGACCTTCGGTCTCAAGGCCATCAAGGAGGTGGGCGGCATCACGTTTGCCCAGGATCCAAGCTCTGCGAAGTTCGAAAGCATGCCGCGCAGCGCGATCGAGAGCGGCTGGGCCGACTTCGTCCTGCCCGCCGATGAGATCGCCAAGCAGCTCTTGCAGGTCGCGCAGCATCCTTACCTGGCGCGGGTCCGAGCGCCGGCGACCGAGGTTCAGCCCGAGGTCAACAAGCTGATCGTCCTGATCCGGGCCGCGTTCGGAAACGACCTCACGGCCTACAAGCCGACCACCATCGACCGCCGGGTCGAGCGGCGAATGGCGCTGCACCGGATCGAGAAGCAGTCCGACTACGTCAAGTACGTGCTCGGCGCGCCCGACGAGCTGGGCCTCCTCTACAAGGACATGCTCATCAACGTGACGAGCTTCTTCCGGGACGCCGAGCCGTTCGAAGCGCTGCGAACGCGCATCTTCCCGCGCATCCTGGAGACCAAGTCGGCCGGTTCGCAGATCCGCGTGTGGGTCCCCGCCTGTTCGACGGGCGAAGAGGTCTACTCGATCGCGATCGAGCTGCTGGAATTCTTGGGCGACCGGGCGCCGGAGTACCGCATCCAGGTGTTCGGGACAGACGTCGATGAGGATTCGATCAAGCTGGCCCGCCGCGGCCTCTTCCCGGAGAACATCGAGCTGGACGTCAGCGCCGAGAGATTGCAGCGGTTCTTCTTCAAGACCGACGGCAAGTACCAGGTGTCCCGCCGCGTGCGCGACATGGTCGTCTTCTCGAATCAAAACATCATCAAGGACGCGCCGTTTTCGCGGCTGGATCTGGTGAGCTGCCGCAACCTGCTCATCTACCTGCGGCCCGCCATCCAGAAGAAGGTGCTCCGGATCCTGAACTATTCGCTGCTGCCGACCGGGCACCTGATGCTGGGCACGTCCGAGACCGTCGGCGACGCCTCCGAGTACTTCCGGTTGATCGACCGCAAGAACAAGATCTACGCGAAGCGCCACGTCGCCTCGGCGGGGACGCTGGACATCTCGTTCGGGGTGCAACCGGTGGACGCGCGGCGGCCCGCGGAGGTGCCGACCAACCAGCGCACGACGACCAACCTGGCCACGGCCGTCGAGCACAAGATCGTCGAGCTGTACGCGCCCGCCGGCGTCGTGGTCAACGAGGACCTGGACATCGTCCACATCCGGGGCCGGACCGGCGCTTACCTCGAGCCGATGCCCGGGGCGCCCAGCTTCAACATCCTGCGCCTCGCCCGCCCCGCCCTGCACGCCGACCTGCGCCGCGCCATCCATGAAGCCAAGTCGCGCCGCGAGCGCGCCAGCGTGCAGTCCCACCTGAGCGACGAGCGGGGCAATCGCGTGGTGACGCTGGAGGTCGTCCCCGTCGTCGAGCCGGAGACCAAGGCGCCCTTCTTGCTGGTGCTGTTCCACGAGGCGAGCCCCGCCGACGCGGCGCCTGGCGCGGCCGACGTCCCAGCTGCCGATGACGGCCGCGCCACCGAGCTCGAACGCGAGCTGATGGTGACGAAGGAGTACCTGCAAAGCACGATCGAGGAGCTCGAGAGCGCCAACGAAGAGCTGAAGTCGTCCAACGAGGAGCTGCAATCGTCGAACGAGGAGCTCCAGAGCACCAACGAGGAGCTGGAGACGTCGAAAGAAGAGCTGCAGTCCTCCAACGAGGAACTGACGACGGTCAACGAAGAGCTCCAAAACCGGATGATCGAGCTGCAGCTGGCCAACGACGACCTGCACAACGTGCTGTCCGCCATCGGCGAGGCGATCGTGATCGTCGGGTTGGACCTCCGCATCCGGCGCTACACGCACGTGGCCGAAGAGATGCTGAACCTGGTCACCAGCGACATTGGCCGCTCTGTAAGCCAGCTGAACGCTTTCGTCGTCGGTGAGCGGGTCGAAGACCTGGCAAGCCGCGTGATCGAGTATCTGACGCCGATCGAAAAAGAACTGTTGTGCGCCGACCGGCGGCGGTATCGAATACGTGTGCTTCCCTACAAGACCCTCGATCACGCAATCAAGGGGGCGGTGATCATCCTGGTCGATTTGCAGGCGCACGAGGCGGAGACCGCGGCGGGGGGGGCGACGAAGGGGGAGTTGTGAGCACGGGGAGGACGAACATGTACGGCCGGGGAGAAGGCGGTGGTGCGCCCCACCACCCGGAGCCGGCCGCCAATCGTGGGGCCGGCGAGAAGTCGAGAGAGTCGGAGCTCGGGTCGCTGGACCAGGAGTGGACGGAGGAGATCCAGCACCTGGTTCACGAGCTGGAGATTCACCGCGCCGAGCTGGAGCTGCAGAACCAGCAACTGCGCGAATCGCACGCGCAGCTCGAGGAGTCCAACGCGCGGTACACGGACCTCTACGACTTCGCGCCTGTCGCCTACCTGACCCTCGACGGCGCAGGCAGGATCATCGAGGCGAATCTGACCGCCGCGGCGCTGTTTCGCGTGGAGCGTGGTCACCTGATCGGCCGCACACTGTCGACGCTGGTCAAGGCCGAGTCGCGCCAGCGCCTGCGCGAGCACATCGACTCCTGCCTGGATCGGGTGCTCCCCGTCTCGCACGAGATCGAGATCGGGCCGCGTGACCGCTGCGTGCCGACCCAGATCACCAGCACACCGATCGTCGGCCCCGAGGGGCGCGTCATCGGCTGCAAGACCACGCTGACGGACATCTCGGCCCTGAAGCGCGCGCAAGACGTGCTGCGGTTCCTGGGCGAGGCCAGCACGATCCTGGCCTCCTCCTTCGACTACCCGAGGAACGGCGCGGAAGTGATCCGCCGGGCCGTCCCATTGATGGCGGACGTCGCCATCCTGGACGTCTTCGACACCACCGGAATCCTGCAGCGGATCGAGGTCGCGACCGCGGAGTCGCGGCGGACGCGCCTCGCCGCCGCCGCGCGCGCCGCCCGTCCGCCCCAAGAACCGCGCACCCCGATTGGCTGGGTCGTGAAGAACCGCAAGCCGCTGATGCTGGCCGACTGCAAGCCGTCCGCCGTGGCGCCTGACGCCGACGGGTTCAAGCACGAGTCGTTCATCTGTGCTTGCTCGCCGCGGTCGCTGCTCTACGTTCCGGTCGCGAGCCGCGGACAGGTGCTGGGCGTCCTGAGCCTGGCCATGACCGATTCGGGGCGAAACTTCGGCTCCGACGGCATGACCAGCGCGACCGACCTTGCCAACCGGATCGCGCTGGCCGTCGAGAACGCCCGGCTCTACAGCGACGCGACCCGCGCCATCAAGGCGCGGGAAGACGTGCTGTCCTTCGTGTCGCACGACCTCAAAAACCCGCTGATGGCCATCCTGCTGACGACGGAGATGCTGCTGGGCAGCGCCCCCGGAAACGAGCGGCGTCAGGGCTGGACGCAGATCGAACGCATCCGGCGCGGCGTGCAACAGATGCGTCACATGGTCGAGGACCTGCTGGACGTGGCCAGCATCGACGCCGGGCGGCTCTCGATGCAGATCGACAGCCATCCAGTTCAAGGCGTGCTGGAGGACGCGCTGGATCTGCTGCAACCGCTGGCCCGCGACAAGGAGATCACCCTGCACACCGACGTCGACGGCAGCGACGTACACCTGCGCTGCGATCGCGATCGCCTGGTCCAGGTGCTGTTCAACCTGGTGGGCAACGCGCTGAAGTTCACGCCCCAGGGTGGCGAGGTGGCGGTCTCCGTCAAGGTGGCCGGCGACTGCGCGGTGGTCTCCGTCCGCGACAACGGGCCGGGAATTCCCAGCGAGCTGGTCCCGCGGCTCTTCCAGCGCTACGTCCAGGACCGCCGGACGGCCCGGCGCGGGCGCGGGCTGGGGCTCTACATCTGCCGCGGCATCGTCCTGGCCCATGGCGGCACGATCTGGGTCGACACGGCGGTGGGTCGCGGCTCGACGTTCTTCTTCACCGTCCCGCTTGCGCCGGCGAGCGAGGCGCCCGGTTCGACGGGTCACCTCATCCGCGAGCCGCATCTGGACGAGCCGGCGCCGTCGAGACCGGCCGGCGGGGGGGCCCGGGGGTGGTCAGCGGAGCCGGCGGACCCAGCTTCCGTAAAGGGCCTCCAGGAAGGAGCGAGCATGTCCGAACAGAAGCATTGGAAAGGCGACGCCGTCGCCGACGCGCCGCCGGGTGAGAGCGAGGCGGCCGCCGATCGGGTGGCGGGCCGCGAGGCGTCGGTCCACCCGCGCCAGCCGCCGCCGCCGAACCCGGGCCGATTCCAGCCGCGCAAGCTGACGCCCGAGGACGACCGCGAGATCGACGCGGAGAAGCGCGAGGAGGCGATCGAACAGCACGCCGAGGATCGCCAGACGGGCAACGGGACCGCCCCCAAGAACCTGTGATCGACCGATGTCGCCGAACGGTCGCCGGTTGGTGTACGGGGCGCTGGGCGGCGTGGTCGGCGCCGCCTGCATGACGGCGGTGCGAATGGCGGCGCGCCGCCGCGGGCTCATCGACAAGACGGTCTCCCAGTCCGCCGAGGAGTGGGTGACGGCGCACGTCGACGTGCCGATCCCGCACGAGCCGGCGCTGCACCACGCGCTGGATCAGGCGCTGCACTTCGGTTACGGCGGCGCGCTGGGCTTGGCGTACGCGGTGGCCGCCGGGCGGCAGCCGGACGGGCGCGGGCGGGGACTCCTGTTCGGCGTCGCGACCTGGTTCCTGGGTTCGTGGGCGCTGATGCCGGCGCTGGGGGCCAAGCGGCCCCCCTGGCGCAAGTCGCTGGCCGAGAACGCCGTCGACCTGGCGGCACACAGCCTCTACGGACTCGTCACGGCCCTGGTCGCCGGCGAGATGCAGCGGCAACCCGACCACGGCCCCACCTCCGACCTGCGGCGCCAGCTGACCCGCAGCGGGTGAGCTGGCGGATCAGCCCCGAGGCGCCGAGGGGAGCGCCCGATCGGCCGCCGCCAGCGCCGCCAGCGTCGCGCTGGGCAGCAGGTCCTTGGTCAGCCGCAACATCTTGGCGGGGAGGCCGACCACGATCTCCGCCTGGCCGCGCTCGACGGCGGCGACGATCCGGCGGGCGGCGCGGCGCGCGCTCATCGACAGACCCGGCGTCTCGGCGGCGATGGAGAACCAGGCCCGCTCGAGCGCGCGCTTGCCCTTGAACATCGCGTGTGCCTCGCCGCGCGTGCGCATCAGTCCCGGCACGACGGTCGTGACCTTCACCCCCGTGCCCGCCAGCTCGGCGCGCAGCCCCTCTGAGAACCCGACGGCCGCGAACTTCGCGCACGAGTACGGCAAGAGGTGCGGCACGGCCACCTTGCCGCCGATCGAGGTGACGTTGGCGATGCGCCCGGCGCGCTGCTGGCGCATCGTGCGCAGCGCCGCCATCGTCACGTTCACCGTCCCCCAGAAGTTGATGGCCATCGCCTGCTCGAAGTCGGCGCGGGTCAGCGCGTCCAGCGGCGCGACCTGGATGATGCCGGCGTCGTTCACCAGCACGTCGATGGTTCCGAAGTGCTCGACCATCTCGGTGACGGCGCGGTCGACCTGCTTGGGATCGGCGACGTCGCAGACCAGCGGCAGCGCCTCGAAGCCCTCGTTACGCAGCGAGCGGACGGCCCGCTGCAGCTCGTTCGCGTCGCGCGCGAGCAGCGCCACGCGACAGCCGCGCCTGGCCAGCTCACGGGCGATCTGGAAGCCCAGGCCGCGGGAGCCGCCCGTCACCAGCGCCGCCTTGTCGGCCAGCGGCGAGCGGCGCGGCAACAGCCGCTTGAGCGCCCACCACCCCAGCGCCGCGCTGACGCTCCAGCCGACGCGCTTCGCCCACACCCGATTCATTCGGGGGTCGCCTCAGTGGTTCCGTTCGACCCGGTCCAGCGCCTCGCGGCCCGCCGCCCCCTTGCCCTGGTCGTTGGGACCGGGACCCGGCACCCGTTCGAACGGCGTGCCGTGCGCGTCGTGCGTGTTGCGATCGCTCGGCGCCGGCTTGGCGGGCGCCTCGTTGCTGCGCGGTTCCGCGGAATCCTTCTGTGGCTTGTCCATGCTGCGAATGTAGTCATCCGCGGCGCGCGAGCTGCGGTCGACCGCCAGATAGTCCTCGAACATCGCTGCACGAACACCGCACCTCGGCCGCGCGGAGGCACGCCCGCCCGTCAGCTCGGCCGCGCCGCGATCAAGTCGCGGAGCCGGACCCCAGCTCGCCCGCGCGCCAGTTCAGATGCCGGTAGGCGATCGCGGCCAGCTCGTCGAACGTGGGGACCGCCCAGGTCGCGCAGGCGCGATGCTCGGACGCGAACGCGATCAGCGCGCGCAGCTGGTCGGGGCTGGGCGAGACCACCGCGCGCGCGTCCTTGGCCAGCTTCATGGCTGCCAGCGGAGACATGCCGCCGTCGACCAGGACGCACATCGCCAAGAGCGCGCTGCGCCCGATGCCGTGCTGGCAGTGGATCAGCACGCGCTGCTTCGATGAGAGCGCCGCGCGCACCCAGGCCACGCCGTGCGCGATGCTCTCGCGGGCGATCGCGCAGCAGTCCTGGGTCGGCAGGTGCAACAGGCGAATCCCGTGGCGCGCCAGCGACAGCTCTTCGTCGCACTCCTCGTCACGCAGGTCGACGACCCGCGCGATGCCGTGGTCCATCGCCAGCCGCTCGGCGGCCTCAATCGGAAAGCAGCCGCCGACCGCCAGCGTCTCCGTCAGCCAATCGAAGTTGAGCTGCATGGGCGCAAAGTGGCGCCCCTCGCCCTTGGCCGCAGCCGCCGCGCGCCGCTTGGGGCGCCCGCCGGTGGCCTTCCGTCGCTTGCGCTCGTCCATCCGGAGAACCGTGCGCCCAATGTACGCATCGACCGCCAGCCCACAATGGGTCAACGGGTGACTGTAGACAGCAACCCGCGCGCGCGCAGCTCGGCGCGCAGCGCCTCACCGACCGATGCGGCCAGCTGCGGGTTGGCGAACCCGAGCCAGGGCACGTCGGTCGTCACGTCCAGCGGCGCCCGCAACCGGTCGCCGGCCGGATCCGTCACGACGACGCCGGCTTCCCGCGCCACCAGCTCGGTCGCCAGGTCGTAGGGGTGTGCGCACAGCGGCGTGGGGGCTCCCGCGGCGCGCAGACCGGGAACCAGCAGCGGACGCACGTCCGCCGCGAAGCGGTCGTGGCCCGCCATCAGCTCGTAGAGCTGGCCGCCCGTCGAGATGTATTGGTCGTCGAACACCAGCGCCTCGCTGTCGCCGCCACGCGCCAGCAGCCGCCCGATGACCGCGTCGTCGATGTCGGCCAGCGTACTGCGCGTCCCGGCGAAGAACTTGGCGAGTCCGCCGAAACCGTGGGCGACGGTCGTGGCGCGCGACGGGCGCAGCGCGAGCGGCGCGCGGGTCCCATCGAGCCGGTTGAACCGCTCGCCCTGGGCCCCCTGCCCGGCGACCGCCCACACCGAATCCGAGAGGTGCTGCTTGAGGATCGGGATCTCCGTTTGCAAGGCCAGGCGCACGTCGGCCAGGGTGGCCGGCCCCGCCCGCGGCCGCGGCGCGACGCCGGTCAGGATCCAGGCCGACCGCTTCTGGTACATGAGCCCGCGGGTGCCGTCGATGGGGTCGACGATGACCACGATCTCGGCGTCGCGCTCCTCGATCCCGGATGGCAGCAGTCGCCGCCCGTCTTCCCCCAGCCCCTCGGCGATCAGCAAGCAGGGCCACTCGGCCGCGAGGCGCGCGAACCGGTCCAGCAGCACGCGCTCGGAGACGCGGTCGACCGCGTAGACCTCGTCGCCCGCCTGCTTTCCGGTGGGCGCCGCCATCTCGTCGGCCGAGGATCGCGCGCACGCGGCGACGACCTCGTCGCGGATGTCGTCATGGATCTCGCGGAGGCACGCGAGCAGGCCCGCTTCGTCACGAAATGAGGTCACCGCCCGGACATTCTAGGCCTCCTCGGCGCCAACCCCCCAACCTGCAACGGACGCTTCGGGCCTTGACGCGCGCGCGGCCGGACCGAATTTTTGGGTCGCGCGCCAAGCGCGCGGGGGAGTCACGCATGCGACGAGACACGCGCCAGACGGGTCGACGGGAGTTCATGGCCATGGGCGCGGGCGCCGCGGCCGCGGCCGCGCTGGGGTGGCGGCAGTCCGCCGTCGCGGCCGAGGTGCCCAAGAACCCGCAGCCGGGTGCGCCCAAGCCCGAGGACGTGAAGCTCCCCGCCGGCGGCAAGATGCCCCGGCGCAAGCTCGGCAAGACGGGCGTCGAGGTGTCGTTGCTGGGCCTGGGCGGCTTTCACATCGGCCTGCCCAAGGAGGAGAAGACCGCCATCGAGATCGTCCGCACCGCGGTCGACCACGGCGTGACCTTCATGGACAACTGCTGGGACTACAACGACGGCAAGAGCCAGGTCTGGATGGGGCACGCGCTGCGCGACGGCTACCGCAAGCGGGTGTTCCTGATGACGAAGATCGACGGCCGCACGCGGAAGTCCGCCGCCGAACAGATCGACCAGTGCCTGCGGGCCTTCGAGACCGACGTCATCGACCTGGTCCAGATCCACGAAGTCATCCGGATGAGCGACCCCGACCGCGTGTTCGGCCCCGACGGCGCGATCGAGGCGCTGGTCGCCGCGCGCAAGG
Source organism: uncultured Myxococcales bacterium (assembly GCA_964546845.1). Taxonomy (GTDB): domain Bacteria; phylum Myxococcota_A; class Polyangia; order Fen-1088; family Fen-1088; genus JADGRB01. The sequence continues at coordinate 10,433 of CAZJMY010000085.1, forward strand.
CGGGCAAGATCCGCTTCATCGGCTTCACGGGGCACAAGAGCCCCGAGATCCACCTCAAGATGCTGGCGGCCGCCGACGCGCACGGATTCGCGTTCGACACCGTGCAGATGCCGGTGAACGTGATGGACGCCCACTACGACAGCTTCACGAACAAGGTCCTGCCGCAGCTGAAGAAGCACCACATCGGCGCGCTGGGCATGAAGCCGCTCGGCTCCGGGCTGTTCTTCAAGAGCGCGCCGCTGTCCAGCCGGGCCGTCACCCCCACCGAGTGCCTGCAGTTCGCGATGAGCGAGCCGACGTCGGTGGTCATCACCGGCTGCGACACGCTGGGGATCCTGATGCAGGGGCTGGACGCCGCCTACCGCTGGAAGCCCATGACCGACGCCGAGCGCAAGGCGCTGCTCGCCAAGACGGCGCCCGTGGCCGGGGCCGGCGAGTTCGAGAAGTACAAGACCTCCGGCGCCTTCGACGGGACGGACCAGCACCCCTGGTGGCTGGAGACGGCCTCGCTCAAGAAGGCATGACTCGCGGATTCTTCGCGGTACTCTCTCCGCCATGCCGCTTTCACCGCTGGCCGGAAAACCGGCCCCGCCTGAATCCCTGATCGACGTCGACCGCCTGGTCGCCGCCTATTACGACCGGCGCCCGGACCCGGCCGACCCGCTGCAGCTGGTCAGCTTCGGCACCAGCGGCCACCGCGGCGCCCCCGAGGACGGCACCTTCAACGAGGCACACATCCTGGCGGTCACGCAGGCCGTCTGCGAGCACCGGGCGCGGGCCGGTATCACCGGGCCGCTGTTCCTGGGCGCCGACACGCACGCGGTCTCGGGGCCGGCCCTGCGCACCGCCGTCGAGGTGCTGGCCGCCAACGGGGTCGACACGCGCGTGCAGCGCGACGACGCGTACACGCCGACGCCCGCGCTGTCGGCGACCATCGTCTCGTACAACCGCGGGCGCGGGCAGGCGGACGGCCTGGCCGACGGGATCATCGTGACGCCGTCGCACAACCCGCCGCGCGACGGCGGCTTCAAGTACAACCCGCCCCACGGCGGCCCAGCCGACACCGACGTCACCGACGCCGTGCAGGCCCGCGCCAACGAGCTGCTGCGGCAGGCCGGCGCGCGCGGCGAGCTGACCGGCGTCAAGCGGCTGCCCTACCAGACGGCGCGGCGCTCGATCAACGTGCGCGAGCACGACTTCCTGCTCGCCTACCTGGACGACCT